>NZ_JBFUJT010000006.1:0-195361 GCF_056401235.1 Polaromonas sp. P4_F9
TTCTCCAAGGACCTCGCCGACGCTGTCCTGATCGGCTTGAACCAGGCTATTCAGGTCGGCGAGTTGCGATCCGACGCCCCAGCGCAGGAGATCTGCGTTCAATTGGTAAACATCATTAACTGTGCCGGGTTGACGACCATGGACGCACTTGATTTTTCTCGTTTGGAGGCCGTGTATCGAAGCTTTCTTCGGATGCTCTTGGCCGCGTACGGGCAGGCCAGGGTCTCTGGCCAAGGTCACTCCAATGTAGGAAAGAGCCGCGTGAAAAAGCCGCCCGCGGGGCTGTAGCCTTTGCGACAGCGATCTGCCACCTTAGTGATGATGAAGCCTGAACCGGGGGTCCGGATCCGCTAGCGTCTTCGAGAGCGCCGTCTGAATCTTCTGGAACACATCCATAGGCAACTTCGCAGGCGTGACCAGGCCGATCCAGGACTGCGCGAAGTATCCCGAAAGAATAGAATCAACGGTCGGCACGCTAGGAAGCTGCGGAACGGGCGCTTTGCTGGCGATGGCGACAATGTTCGCCTGCCCCGTCCTCGCATGGTTCACAACGGTCGGCAAGCAGCCGATAACCATATCCACTTCGCCAGCAAGCAAGGCAGTGAGCTGCCCTGCGCGAAGTCCGCATCCACCAGCCCGCTAAATCGACCTCCGTCAAGTCACTCGGTTAGCAATTAGAACAGTCAGGGGATCCTTTGCCCATATGCGTGCCGACCGCTGGCCGCAGTGATACTACTTTTCCTGCTGGCGAGCGCTTGCGAGAATGCGGCGGGCCTGAACCTCGTGGGGCTTGTCGATCATCATCCCATCTAGCGTTACTACTCCGCCAGAGGTCGACACCGACGCGCATCTAGTACTCTTTGGCCCAAGCGACTTCTGCCTGCGTTGACTCGAACGCCTCGTTGATGACGCTGCAGTGAGATGGGTGAATGGCAGCCTTGGCACCGAAGCCGTCAATTCTAGAGTCGATGGCTTCGTCCATAAGCCCTTCTAGTGCAGTGTTGCATTCTGTTTGGAACTTAAACGGCTATTGGCGCGAATGACCTTCTGCAGGATGCCGCGAGCAGTCCTGGTCCATATGAAGGGTTTGGGGTTGGTGTTGCGCAGAGCAATGTACTCGTCGATGGCAGCTACCACACTGCAGCCTCTCAAATCATCGAGACTGGTGGTAAAAATCTCCTTGAACTTGCAGGGAGCGCTTTGCATGATGACCCAAAAGTCAGGATCATGCACAGACGCGACTACATGCTCTCGAGAGATATTCCGGTCCACATATTTTTCAGCCTAGGGCAAGAAAAGAAATCTTTTGGCCTCGTAAAAAGCCTCAAGAGCGAACTCGATGTGCTCTGACGTGTGGGCTGCGCTGACCTGCGTACGAAGTCGTGCTTTGCCGTGAGGCACTACCGGATAACTAAAAGCTGCTACGAAGACTCGCTGCTCGCTCAAATAGCGAGCCATCGCCGTCGCCAACTGAGCGCTACCCAGCATTACCGGTACGATGGGGTGATCTACACCACCCAAAACAAAACCCAATTTACTCAGGCCGGTTCGGAGTTGCTGAGTGCGCGCACGGAGATTGGAACGCAAGCTCTCGCCGTTTTTTGCAAGATTGATCGCTTCGATCGTTGCTGAACATATCGCCGGCATGAGCGCATTGGAAAACAGATATGGCCGCGCTGTCTGCCGCAGCCATCCGATCAACTCGCGGCGTCCAGCGACATAGCCACCGGACGCCCCACCGAGCGCTTTGCCAAATGTTCCCGTCAGTATGTCGACTTGATCCTCAACTCCGTGTAGCGTCGGCGTTCCGCGACCTTCAGGTCCTAAAAGACCAACCGCATGCGAATCATCGACCATCACCAATGCGCCGTGGCTTTTGGCCAGGTCGCAAATTGCGGGAAGATTTGCCACGATCCCGTCCATGGAAAAAACGCCGTCGGTCACAACCAAAATTGTTCGTGCGCCCTTTGCGGCCTTGAGAGCCCGACGCAGGTCTTGCATATCGTTGTTCTCAAACCGAAACCGATTTGCCCTACATAGGCGCACGCCGTCGATGATGCTTGCATGGTTCAGCGAATCGCTCACGATCGCGTCCTCTTCACCCAAAATGGTCTCAAACAGTCCAGTATTGGCGTCAAAGCAAGATYCGAACAACACGGCATCTTCAGTCCGCAGGTAAGCGCTGAGTTGTTTCTCCAGATCCATGTGCACCTGGTGTGTGCCGCTTATAAAGCGAACGGAGGCCATGCCAAAGCCGTACCGTTGAATACCGGCAATGGCGGCAGCTTCAATGCGCGAATCTCCAGCCAGGCCTAGGTAGTTGTTTGCGCACAGATTCAAAAATGGCCGCTTGGCCTCGCCACGAAGCTCAATTTCTGCCCCCTGGCGCTTTTCTATAGGCCATTCTTTCTTGTAAAGGCCATGCGCCTCGAGCTCAACGGTCTTGGCCGTCAACCGCGCAAGCAACGATTCCATAGCATCCGTCATGGCGCAGGCGTGCTCTTTGTGGGGCTCGAATCCTTGGCATCGCTTGGATACTCTACCGGCGTGCTCCATGGCCCAGTCTTGTGCTTGTCCCAATACGCCGTGGTCAGTCGCTTGGTAATCTCACCAACCTGGCCAGACCCAACTGACCCACCATCGATGCGCGTGACTGGCATGATGCCGCCAGCGGTCGACGTGATGAATACTTCGTCAGCTTGCTTCAACTCCCCGACGCTAACATCAACAGCGGCTGCAGGAATATTCAGTTCAACGCACAGATCAAATACCGTCCTTCTTGTGATTCCGGGAAGAACTCCCTTCGCGGGCGTTCGCAGCGCTCCCTCTCGGACGCAGAACACATTGAAACCTGGTCCTTCAGCCACATTTCCGTTCTCGTCGAGAATCAAAGCGGTTTCTGCTTTTTTGTCGTATGCGTCGTACAGACCCTTGATGAGATCAAGCCAGTGATAGTTCTTGATCTGTGGATCCACAGACCGCGGCGAGATTCGGACAACCTGACTGATCGCAATATGCAGTCCGCGAGCCATCTGCTCTTTGTTAGCCACCGAGCCAAATGGTACGGCAAAAGCCATAAAACGATTGACCGCATCGCGCGGGTCGCGGCTAAAACTCGGTGATCCACCCCGGGTGCAGATCATCTCGACATAGGCCGAACGATGGCCGGACAGCGCAACACAGTTCTTGAGAATGGAGGCGACTTCTTCGCGGCTGTAAGGCAGCTTCATCCGCAAGCGCTCTATCCCCCCGAAGAACCGATCCAAATGCAAGTCCAGCCGGAAGAAATTTCCATCCCACACGTGGACAGTGTCATAGGTGGCGTCTGAGTGCAAAAACCCCCAATCCAGTACAGACAGCTTGGCTTCAGACATCGGCAGGTATTGGCCGTCGAGAAACGAGACGCCCGCTGGATAGCCGTGGGGATCATGATGCCTGGCTTCAATGAGCGGGAATTTTTGGCTCGATGAGCCAGCGCGTGGCGCGGCTTGAGTTTCAATGGACATGTTGTCTTACCTTTCAAAAAAAGTGAATGAGAGATGGATTACCGTTCTTGATTGAATGGATTTCTTAGAACTCATTTGAGAACGTCAATCAGGCGTTGCAGCATCGTCGCCGCCTCCGATAATTGGGACAGTTCGATAAATTCGTCGGGCTTGTGGGCCTGCAGAATGTCACCGGGTCCACAAACGACAGTCGACCAACCAGCCGCCTGGTAGAGCCCGGCTTCGGTGCCATATGCCACCGAGCGAACGGATGCCCCATCGGAGAGTCGCAAGGCCAGTGCCTCGGCAACACCGTCGGTTTCGGGTAGCAGACCCGGGACATCTGCAATAACCGAGATGTCGATCCGGCATCCTGGGTGCCGAGAGATCAATCGACGCTCAACGACATCGCGTGCGTAGGTTTCGTAGCGATGAAGATAGTCGCTAGCGCTTTCCCAGGGAACAGCACGTATATCTGTCGTGAAATTCGCCAGATCTGCGACTGTTGAAGCATTTATGCCTCCGTGAAAAACACCGCAATGCAGACTGGTGTAGGAGGGCTCGAAGCCGCGTTCACCAGGGGCAGAACGCAGCGCGTTATGCCGCTCGAGACGATCAAGCCAACTAACCAGTTGGGCTGCCGCCGTCACGGCGCTCGCACCAAGGTCACTGCGCCCTGAATGGACCGCGTGCCCGTGGATGGTTGTCAGAAGTTCTGTATACGACTTGTGGCCGTTAGCGATCTGGTTGCGAGTGGGCTCCCCCACGATGACCGCTGCTGGCCGCGCGATCTTGCCAGCCAACTCGCTCACTAAAAGCTTTCCGCCAAGACAACCCACTTCTTCGTCGTACGAAAAAGCAAGGTGAACCGGACGTGAAAGTCCGGCATGCTGGAACAGTGGCGCGGCGGCCAGCGCCAGCGCAATGAACCCTTTCATATCGGCTGCGCCGCGTCCGTAAAGCTTATCGTCCCGCTCCGTGAGAACCCAAGGATCTGACTCCCAGACCTGGCCCTCGACCGGCACAACATCCGTGTGCCCTGAAAGCACCACGCCGCCCGCAACTGCCGGCCCAATGGTGGCGTACAAGCTAGCCTTCTTTCCATCATCTGAAGTCAGAATGTGCGACTCGACACCAGCATCCGCGAGGCAAGCCTGGCAATAGCGGATCAGCTCAAGATTGCTTTCGCTCGAAACCGTAGGAAAAGCAACCAACTTTTGGAGAATGTCGCGCGCCTGGCTCAACATATGGTTTTTCTCCGCTGAGTGCTATTGACTAACGCGCAGAGTTTTCTTTTAGGGGATGTACTTGAAAAATCACACATAGCGTGAGTAAGATTAGGATGAGGCCGCTGAGTCAGCGGCTGGTACACGATCGGGAAACGCACTATCAATAGTGATAACCAAACAAAACGGCCTCCAATGAACGAACAAAAAATTTCCATAGACGACGAGCCATCGCAGCTCGACCACTTTGACCGCGCCATCCTCAAGCACTATCACCTGAACACAAAAATAGTTTCCGAAAAACTTGGCGAGTTGGTTAACTTGTCGCCAGCGTCCGTGCAACGCCGCATCAAGCGACTACGTGCGATGGGAATAATCAAGAGTGAGATTGCGCATTTAGATGCCGCTAAGCTTGGCTATCCGATCACGTGCGTCGTCGGCGTCGATGTCGAGCATGAAAGAGCAGAACAGATCGACCAATTCAAAAAGCGCATGTTGCTTCTCCCGAACGTTCAGCAATGCTTCTACGTCACCGGGCAACTTGACTTCATCCTTGTGGTGACAGCGCGCGATATGGTGGACTTCGAAGCCTTCACACGGAAAGCCTTTCTGACCGACGCCAACATCAAGAGCTTCACAACCCACGTCGTGATGGACAAAGTCAAAGAAGGATTCACTCTTCCGCTCTAAGCGCATTTCACCGCAAGGCCGCTGCCAGATTTCGTCGGAGTTCCGACATTTCCATGGACAGCGGCCAGCCACTGAGTTACATGGGGATCTTCTTGCCTTGCACGAACTTGAACACCGTGATGCTCGGGTTGCGTATCTCGCCATTAGCCTCGAATGCCACGTTTGCGGTAATGCCCTTGTAGTTGGTCTTTTGCAGAGCAGACAGGTACACCTTCGGATCAATCGAGCCCGCACGGACCATCGCATCGACCAGAATCATCGTGGCGTCGTAGGCATAGGGTGAATATATTTCAAACTGTCCCGGATATTTGGCGTCATATCGTGCCTTCCAAGCGAGGCCGCCAGGTATCTTTTCAAGCGACACACCGCCCTCGGCGCAGATAATGTTGTCCACGGTGGACGCACCGCTAGAGAGTTCAAACACTTTCTCGGTGCAGATGCCGTCTCCGCCAAGCAGCTTCACCTTATTCAGGCCCAGTTGCTGCATTTGACGCAGCATAGGACCGGCTTGCGAATCCATTCCGCCAAAGAAGATGGCCTCCGGCGCTTTCGCCTTGATGCTGGTCAGGATGCTAGAGAAGTCCACACTCTTGTCGGTTGTGTACTCGGCACTGACAATTTCAAGTCCATTTTCAGTGGCCGCGCGCCGGAACACATCAGCTATTCCCTGTCCGTAAGTCGTGCGGTCATCGATCAATGCGACTTTCTTGAGCTTCAGCGTTTTTGCCGTATAGATGGCAACACCAACGCCGAGCGCATTGTCGTTGGCCAACATTCGGAATGTGGTGTTGAAGCCCTGCTCCGTCAGCTTGGGGTTGGTCGCCGATGCTGTGATGTGTGGAATACCGCAGTTGTTATAGATCCGGGAAGCAGGGATGGTTGTGCCCGAGTTCATATGCCCGATGATTCCATTGACCTTCAGATCGCAAAGCTTCTGCGCAACTGCAGTCGCCTGCTTTGGATCGGCCGCATCATCTTCCGACACCAGCTCGAATTTAACCTTTCGGCCATTAATCGCAACGCCTTTGGCGAGCATGTCGTCCATGGCCATGCGTACTCCGTTCGAGTTGTCTTTTCCAAGGTGGGCCAGGGGGCCAGACAACGGGGCGACAAATCCAATTTTTACCAGGATTTCTTGCGCTTGGAGGTTTGACATGCCGAGACAGCACAACAAACCGACAAGAAGATAAGAGGCGTTCGTTTTCATTTACGGTTTCCCAAAAAAAGGCACATTCAGAGTGCAACCGGCGGCCAAGCCGGTGCGGCGACCGGAACTCGGCCAACTAAAAGTTCGGATGCCCGGCGTCAAATGAGTGCCCTGCCACTGGTCAGTTCTCAACCAGCCGTCAAAACTCAACACATCGTTCGCCGCGCATCTGGGACATAGTTTTTCATCACAGCAGTCCGTTCTAGACGCAATAAACGGTCATCCGGTGATGAAGTTCTTCGTTTTTTTGGCTTGATTTGAAGAATTGCGCAAAACCGCCTTAAGACGAATGGCACTTACTTTGGCTCGTATGCATGACCATGCTTCTCTACATGTCGGCGAGCCTGGTCGCGCGGTACCTTCAATCAAGGGTAGGGTTTTGGCTTTTGTTTTCGCATTCGCGGCTCGATGCGTCCGGGTCGATGGCCAACCCGGCATTGAGCGCTCAACGTGAACAGTCACTGGCAATCCTTCGTGGCAGAAAGTCCTCGCGCCACCCACTCGGTCCACAGTTGCACCGTGTGCTTGAAGCTCAGGCTGCGCAGGTCTATCCCGGCATTGCAGGCAGCCTGCGCCATGAGCAGTCGGATCACGTTGTAAGCGAGCAGATGGCCCCACAGCTGCTGTTCATTCATCTGCGGCGTCTGGCAGCTCAGCACTTCCATGCCGGTGGTGGTCTTGAGGTTGCGCAGGTCGAGTTCGACGTTCCAGCGGCGCGCATACAGCGCCGACTGATCGTGCTTGCTGACCTTACGATGATCGAGCAGCGTGGTGACCAGCACCTGGTGCGCGACTTTGACTTCGCGCAGCGTGAGTTCCTCGGGAACGCGCGTGTACTGTTCGGGCGTCATTCACTCTGGACGCGCCGCGGGCTTGGGCCAGCGCACAAGGGGTTCGCGCGCGCCCAGCGACTGGCCGCGCCGAAAGTCGGTGATTCGCGCTCCGTTTTGCTCGAACAACACATCCACACCTGCGCCCATCATGGTGGCGATCAAGAAATAGCTGCAATACAGGGCATCGGTCAGCATCACATCGCCTGCGGAGAAAACTTCGAGCGGACGGCGCACCAGTCCGAACTCGCCACTGCCTTTGCCGCTGTGCGGCCCTATCGCCGCATCCAGCGCCGCGCCGGTGGCCAGGCAAATCACCATGACCAGTCGCGCCAGCGGAAAGCCGACGCCTGGTGCCTGGGTGCTGGACTGGGGATAGCACGCCTGGTTCTCCTGGGTGTCGGGCATCGATAGTCCGGTCCAGCAGCTTGACCGCTCGCCCGCGCCACAGCCATGGCGCCAGAGCCTTCTGGCTGAGCAAGCGGCCTGTCTGGCGCGTGAGCGCACTGACCATCTCCAGCGGCAGCCGCTGGCGAGCCCCACAATACCCGCCGGTGCGAACGCTGCACGGGCGCAGACCATCGGCTGCGCGCTGCGCCGCCCAGCCGTTGACCGCCTTCTGACACGAGCCATCGGCCTTCAGCACCTGACGCATGAACATCGACAGCGCAACCGTCGGCGGACCCTTTGGTCAGCCACCTCCCTTTGCATTCAAGCACTTACGCGCGTCGCTCAATGCCAAACAGCTAAAGTAAGTGCCATTCGGGCTAGGGGGTCATTTGCAATCCTTCTATCTGGTTTGTCAGTTAGCCTGTTCGCCTGCCGCTTATGCCGACAATGTCCGTCCCAGTTTCAGCATCATCGGCAGAGTGATTGGAAAATTTCCGGCGGCGCTGGACGGTACAGGGTGAGATGCCAAGCGCGCCACCACCATCTCCGCCTTCGGCGCAACATAGAGCAGCTGACCGTGCATGCCTCCGCCCAGAAACGCGCCCAGCTCATCGTGCGTCACGCACCATTGGCTGCGATACGCCCAGCCCGGCGTCTCTCGGTACTTTGACGGGTCGCCGCCATCTTGCACGTCCGCTATGACGGACGAAGGTATTAGCTGCTTTCCATTCCATTCGCCGTGACGCCGCATGAGCTCGCCGAAGCGCGCCAAATCGCGCACCGTCGCCGACAGACCGGCACCGGCCATCGCCGTGCCGGCGGCATCGACGAAGATGTACCCATCCTCTTCGCAACCGAGTGGAGCCCACAGACGTTCATGCAGCAGTTGAGCGAAGGAGCGCCCCGTCACGCGGTTCATCACCCAAGCTAGCGCATCGGTGTTCACGGTCTTGTAGTCGACGGATTCTCCGTGGGCGCCTTTCTTGCGCATGGTGCATAGGTAGTCGCACAAAGTCTGCGGCCCGCCGTAGCCAACCGGGCGAGGTCGCCAACCGCAGGCGCGCGCATGCGCCCAGAAACTGGCCTGCTTATCGTCGTAGTCTTCGCTGTAGTCGAGGCCAGTCCGCATGTCCATCACCTGGCGTACCGTCGCGTCCTCAAATGCACTGCCGCGTAACTCTGGCACATAGTGCGCGAGGGCCCTGGAGTCATCGAGCACGCCCTCGTGCACGAGCGCCGCGGCGAGCGTGCCCACATATGTCTTCGTAATCGAATGCAACGCATGCGGCAGGTGTGGCTCGAGCGCGCCAAAGTAGCGCTCGTACACGATACGCCCGCGATGCAAAACCACGATCCCGTCCGTGTAGGTATCGTAGAGCGCCTCGTCGAAACGGCGGACGCGCCCGTTCGCGTCGGCAAAGGTGAGCCCGTCGATGTCGGCGGTCTTGTCGCTGCGATCGAGCAGCGCAGGCCCGTCCCGCCCGCGCCACACGTTGACAGTCGGCACAAGCTCGCGCATGTGCGACAGCGACCAGCGCATCTGCGGAAAATTGAGGAATTCGTCGCGCTCGAAAGTGATGCGCTTATCCGCAGGCGGCGGTGCACCGCGCATCCAGCCGAGTTCATTCGGATCGGACGCGCGGCCATCGAGGTAGCGCTGTCCATTGAATTCGAGCATGCCCATCTGTCGTCTCTCCTAGTTCGTTGCCAACGTGTACAAAAAATCATCCGGGTTGGTCAGGTTCTCCAGAACCCGAGCACGCACGGTAGCGTCACCTCTCTGCTGATGGAAATTGGGAAGATCCTACCGTCGCGTGAAGATCGCATTTCTGCAATATGAGGGTAAGCGGCTGGTCACGGCACCTTGACGAGGTGGCGACAGACGAGGTGGGCCAGGGGGCCAGACAACGGGGCGACAAATCCAATTTTCACCAGAATTTCTTGCGCTTGGAGGTTTGACGTGCCGACACAACACAACAAACCGACAAGAAGATAAGAGGCGTTCGTTTTCATTTACGATTTCCCAAAAAAAGGCACATTCAGACTGCAGCCGGCGGTCAAACCGGTGCGGCGACCGGAATTCGGCCAACTAAAAGTTCGGATGCCCGGCGTCGCCCTGCCACTGGTCAGTTCTCAACCAGCCGTCAAAATTCAACGCATCGTTCGCCGCGCATCTGGGACATAGTTTTTCATCACAGCAGTCCGTTCTAGACGCAATAATCGGTCATCCGGTGATGAAGTTCTTCGTTTTTTTGGCTTGATTTGAAGAATTGCGCAAAGCCGCTTTAAGACAAGGCTTGATGCCTCCACCCAGCGAGCTACGGGCTTGAGCAGTCATTCGCAGCGCTACTTATTTCGGACGCGCCAATCTCGTTTCCGTCAGGCCCCAGAGTTTTGCTGCCTGCCGAGTGTTGGCACGCTCGTCCAAAAACGTGACTACAGCATTGCAGATTGCGTCGTTACTCCGTATTGACGCATGGAATAACTCAAGCTCTCTTTATGTTGTCGGGAGTGGCGCGGAACTCTCAAGGCAATAAGCCTGCTGCTGTGACGCCTGAGCAAATGGAGTTGGCTTGCTTGCGTGCAGAGGTTGCGACTGGCATGCCAATGGGAAGGCACAGCCGCAGTGGCTACGCTCAAGGAGACCGCAGCAGTCTCAAGAGCATCAGATCGCAAAAAATCCGGTGGAGCACAAAGCCAGCCATCAGCTTGTTAACCGCACCTCATTCTGAGGTACGGCGTGGGATTAAAACGTGACGGTTAGAAACCGGCCAGCACCGATCCCTTGAACTCGGCCTGGACGAACTTGCAGATCGCATCAGAATGGCAGGCCTTCAGCAGCTTGGCCCCCGGGGCCTGTCCTCGTCCAGCTCACACACGGCCAGCAGGTTCACATACGATGACTTGGCGGCTTCCTGTGCAATCGCGTTTTTGGTGAGGTTGAGCCCGGCGAACCCGGTTTTTCGGGGCAGGTCCGATGTGATCAGGCGCCGCGCAATGTGCTGACTTGATTCAGACCGCGACTCACAGGAATGCCTCGCCTGACGAGCCGGGAATCAACTGCGTCAAATTCAACAACTCGAAAACGATATGTTGAATTTTGAACATGCAAACTGCTGATATTTCAACAGCCCGTCTTTCGAAAGCGTGCATTGACATTGCCTGTTTCTCTTTGCAAATCAAGGGCTTGAAGACCAATGCACTAACCTTCATGGCATTGGCACATCGCTTGCAATGTGATGAGCTGTCATGACAAGTACCAAGCACCTGCCAGCCGGTTATCCGGTGAGCTCCCCTTCACCGCTCACACGGCCAACAACGCTGCACAACCGCATTCGTGAAGAGTTGCGCGACCGCATCTTCTCGGGTGCCTACCAGCCGCATGACCGCGTGCCTTCCGAGAGCGCGCTGATGAGCCACTACGGCGTCAGCCGGATCACCGTGCGCCAGGCGCTGGGTAACCTGGAAAAAGAGCAACTGATCGTCAAGGTGCCGGGCAAAGGATCTTTCGTGACCCAACCCAAGCCCTTCCAGGAATTAGGTCGCCTGCAGGGTTTTGCCGAAGCCATGGGCGCGCTGGGTCATGAAACCTTCAACAAGCTGATACGCCTGAACACCGTGACTGCCACAACTCAAGTCGCTGAAAAACTGCAGCTTGCTGCGGGAACGGCCGTCACCGAAATCCACCGCGTGCGCTTGCTCGATCGGCAACCCGTATCGCTCGATATCACCTGGGTGCCCGAGCACCTCGGCGCACGTCTGGCGCGCGAAGACCTGGCCAGCCGCGACATCTTCCTCATCCTGGAGAGCGACTACGGCCTGCCGCTGGGACATGCTGACCTGGCCATCGACGCCACGCTCGCCGATGCGCAGCTCGCCGCCCTGCTGGATATCAACCCGGGTGCGCCGGTACTGCGTGTCGAGCGCCTCACGCACGGCAAGGACGGCGCGCCGCTGGACTACGAACACCTGTACTGCCGCGCCGACAACTTTCAATACCGGCTGCGCATTCATCGCGGCTGAATCACCCCAAAGGCTACGAATCATGGAAACAATTGAGCGAGAAGTTGATGTGCTGGTCATAGGCGGCGGCACCGCCGGGCCGATGGCTGCCGTCAAGGCCAAGCAGGCCAACCCCGCGCTGCGGGTGTTGTTGCTGGAAAAAGCCAATGTCAAACGCAGCGGCGCCATCTCGATGGGCATGGACGGACTCAACAACGCCGTGATCCCCGGCCACGCCACGCCCGAGCAGTACGTGCGCGAGATCACCATTGCCAACGACGGCATCGTGAACCAGAAAACCGTGCTGGCCTACGCGCAGAACAGCTTTTCCATGATCGAAGAGTTGGACCGCTGGGGCGTGAAGTTCGAGCGCGACGGAACCGGCGACTACGCCGTCAAGAAGGTGCACCACATGGGCAGCTACGTGCTGCCCATGCCCGAGGGCCACGACATCAAGAAGGTGCTGTACAAGCAGCTCAAGCGCACACGTGTCGAGATCGAGAACCGGCTCGTGGTGACGCGTCTGCTGACCGCCGAGGACGGCCGCATTGCGGGCGCCATGGCTTTCGATTGCCGCACCGCGGACTTTCATGTGATCCGCGCCAAATCGGTGGTGCTGTCGACCGGCGCCGCAGGCCGCCTGGGCCTGCCGGCTTCGGGCTACCTGTTCGGCACTTACGAAAACCCCACCAATGCGGGCGACGGCTACAGCATGGCCTACCACGCGGGCGCCGAGCTCTCGAGCATCGAATGCTTTCAGATCAACCCGCTGATAAAGGACTACAACGGCCCGGCCTGTGCTTATGTGACCGGCCCGTTCGGCGGCTACACCGCCAACAACCAGGGCGAGCGCTTCATTGAATGCGACTACTGGAGCGGCCAGATGATGTGGGAGTTCTACCAGGAGCTGCAAGGCGGGCGCGGCCCGGTCTTCCTCAAGCTCGACCACCTGGCCGGGGAAACGATCTCGACCATCGAGACCATCCTGCACAGCAACGAGCGGCCCAGCCGCGGTCGCTTCCATGAGGGCCGCGGCACCAATTACCGCGAGAAGATGGTTGAAATGCACATCTCCGAAATCGGGCTTTGCAGCGGACACTCCGCCTCCGGCGTCTGGGTCAATGAACACGCCGAAACCACGGTGCCCGGCCTGCATGCCGCTGGTGACCTGGCCTGTGTGCCGCACAACTACATGCTGGGCGCCTTTGTCTACGGCCGTATCGCCGGCGAAAGCTCGGCCCGCTTTTGCGAGTCGCATGAGCATGCACCCGTCGATACCCAGCAGGTCGAGCGCGAACGTGCCCGCGTCTGGGCGCCGCTGCAGCGCGAGCGCGGCCTGCCGCCCAACCAGGTCGAGTACAAGCTGCGCCGCATGGTCAACGACTACCTGCAGCCGCCCAAGGTCACACGCAAGATGGAGATTGGCCTAGAGCGTTTTGAAGGCATCAGGCACGATCTCGACCAGCTCAAGGCGCGTGACCCGCACGAGCTGATGCGCGCCATGGAAGTCCACTTCATCCGTGACTGCGCCGAGATGGCGGCCAGGGCCTCGCTGTACCGAACCGAAAGCCGCTGGGGCCTGTACCACGCACGCGTCGACTTTCCCGCGCGCAATGACGCCGACTGGTTTGTTCATGTGCAGTTGCAGAAAAACGCACAGGGTGAGATGGCCTGCTTCAAGCGGCCTATTGAGCCTTATGTGATTCCGATTGCCGATACCGAAAAAACTGCTTACCAGCGCTTGCGCATTCCGGCCGTCAACGTACCAGAGCCTGAAAAAGTAGCCGCCTGAACAACCACCCGGAGATCTCCATGCAAATTGCCCCTATTGCCTTCACCCCGCACAGCGTTCCCGTCACGGTTGATGCCGAGAAATGTATTGCCGACAAGGGCTGCACCGTCTGCGTCGATGTCTGCCCGCTCGACGTGCTGGCCATCGACTTCAGCAAGGGTACGGCCTATATGAAGTTCGACGAGTGCTGGTACTGCATGCCCTGCGAGAAAGACTGCCCGACCGGCGCCGTGCGCGTCGACATTCCCTACCTGCTTCGATAAACCCAAAGAGGACGTTCCACCATGAAAAACATCATCAAACCCTTGTTCGCCCTGGCCTTTGCCATGACGGCCGTGGCCAGCGCCAGCGCCGAAACGATCCGCGTGGCCATCGGCACGCAGGACACCACCATCAACTGCGCCACCGGCGGGCTGCTGATCCGCGAGCTGAAACTGCTCGAAAAATACCTGCCCCGCGACGGCAAGTACAAGGGTGTGACCTACGACATCCAGTGGAAAAATTTCACTTCAGGCGCGCCGCTGACCAACGAGATGGTGGCCGACAAACTCGATATCGGCTCCATGGCCGACTTCCCGGGCGCCAACAACATCGCGGCCTTTGTGAAGGCCGGCAAGAAGAGCGTTTTCCTGACCGTGCTGTCGGGCAGCACGCTGGGCAGCGGCAACGGCATTGTGGTGCCCAAGGATTCGCCCGTCACCTCGCTGGCCGAACTCAAGGGCCGGACCATCTCGGTCCCCTTTGCCTCCACCGCCCATGGCATGCTGCTGCGCGCGGTCAAGGCCCAGGGCTGGGACCCCGAGAAGGACGTGAACATCATCACCCAGGCCCCAGAAGTGGCCGGACCGGCCCTGCAGGCGGGCAAGATCGAGGCCCATGCCGATTTTGTGCCCTTTGCCGAGCTGTTTGTGCACCGGGGTTTTGCGCGCAAGATTTTCGACGGTGCGCAGGCCAATGCTCCGACCTACCACGGCAGCTTGGTCAACGCCGACTATGCGAAGAAGTACCCCGAGATCGTTACCGCCTTCCTGCGCGCCGCCATCGAGGCTGACCGCATCATCGCGGCCGAGCCCGAGAAGTACAGCGAGTTGATCGAAAAAGTCACGGGTATCGAAGCGCCGGTCAACTATCTCTACCACGGCCCGCTGGGCCTGCAGACACGTGACCTGAGCTGGAAGCCCGAATACAGGGGCGCCCTCAAAACCTCGATCGAAACGCTCAAACTACTGCGCCGCACCGATCTCGAGTTGGACGTCAACAACTTCATTGACGACCGCTTCATCAGGGACGCGTTCAAGCAGGCCAGCCTCAACTACGAGACCCAGCTGAAGAACTACGACAAACTGCCGCTCAAGGCCAGCGACCATGTGACCGGCAAGCCCATCACCGACTTCCAGCGCGTGGCCGGCATCTGGGTCCAGGGCGAGCCCAAGGTGCGCCACTACGCCAACCTTGAAACCGCCTTTGCCGACCTGCGCAAGATTGAAGCCTCGGGCAAAACCGCACGTGCCGTCTACGTACATGACCTGATCCACCGCATCAAACTGCTGGCACCGCTGGCCTGGTTTGCCAGCGACAGCAAGGGCCAGGTCAGCGCCTTCCTGCAAAAAGACGCCGCCAACGCGTATGCGCGCGCCAACAAGGGCCAGCTGCTGGACTACGCCGGGCTGCGTTCGGGTGCTGTCAATATCGCAAAAAACTGAGCGGCGCTGTGAAACGGTCTGAACTGGTCACTCGTTCGCTGCAGGCTGCGTCGCTGGTGCTGTGCGTGCTGCTCTGGCACCTGGCGGCCAACCACAAGCTCAAGCTGGCATTCATCACCTTTGCTAACGTGCCCCCGCCGCCCGAAGTGCTGAAGGCGGCGTGGGACCTCGCGCAGTCGCCCAAGCTGCAGCAGCACCTGGGCAGCAGCCTGCTGCGCATCGCCGCCGGCTTCAGTCTCGCAGCGGCGCTCGGCGTCGGCTTGGGTTTGCTGATCGGACGCCTGCAGGGGGTGCGCAACGTGCTGCTGCCGCCGCTTGAGGTGCTGCGGCCTATCCCGGCCGTCGCCTGGATCCCGCTAGCCATCCTGATGTTTCCGTCATCGGAAGGCAGCATGATCTTCATCACCTTTGTCGGCGCGCTGTTTCCCATCCTACTCAACACCATCCACGGCGTTGAAGGGGTGGACCCGCGGCTGATCGCCTCGGCGCGCAGCCTGGGCACGCGGCGCTGGCGCCTGTTCACCGAGGTCATCGCGCCAGGTGCGGCACCTAGCATTGTGACCGGCCTGTCGATCGGCATGGGCACCTGCTGGTTCTGCCTGGTCACGGCCGAAATGATCTCCGGGCAGTTCGGCATCGGTTATTACACCTGGGAGTCCTACGTCGTGCAGAACTACGCCAACATCATCGTCGGCATGCTGGTGATCGGCGTGCTCGGCATGGGCAGCAGCGTGCTGATCCAGCGGGCCGGCCAGTGGCTGATGCCCTGGTACCGCCCGCAAGGGAATGGGCGATGAGTCATTCAGACCCCCAGGCCATCCTGACTGGCCATATCGGCATCGACCATGTGTCGATCCGGCTCGGCGACGCTGGTGGCAGCGCCGGTGTCGAAGTGCTGCACGATGTCTCACTGACCTTCGCCCCGGGCGAGTTCATCTGCCTGCTGGGTCCCTCGGGCTGCGGCAAGTCCACCTTGCTGGGCGCGCTCGCCGGCCATTTGAAACCCTCGCAAGGCAGACTGGACCTGGATGGCGTGAGCATAGCCGGCCCGGCCCCTGAGCGCGGTCTGGTGTTCCAGCATCACACGCTGTTCCCCTGGAAGACGGTGCTCAACAACGTGGGGTTCGGCCTGAAGATGAAAGGCCTCGGCAAACATGAGCGCGATGCGCAGGCGCGAGAGCTGCTGCAACTGGTCGGCCTGGCCGGCTTTGAGCACCGTTACCCGCGTGAACTGTCGGGCGGCATGCAGCAGCGCGTGGAAATCGCCCGCGTGCTGATCAACCACCCGCGTGTGCTGCTGATGGACGAGCCGTTTGGCGCGCTCGATGCCCTGACCCGCGTGAAAATGCAGGAACTGCTGCTGGACGTCTGGTCGCGTGTTCGCACCACGCTGGTCTTTGTCACCCACGACATCGACGAAGCACTGTTCCTGGCCGACCGGTTGCTGGTCATGAGCCCGCGGCCCGGCCGCATCATTGAGGAACTGCGCCCCGACTTCGCGCGCCCGCGCCATGCCGACCTGGTTACCGACCCGCATTTTGTGGCACTCAAACGCCATTGCCTGGCCCTGCTCAACCACGACACCGCCGCGCTGCCACTGGCGCGGCTGACGCCGCTGGGCCAGCCGCCGACCGAAGAAACTGCAGCGGCCTGGCATTTTGCGGTCTGACCTTCAACTTTTTCAAGATATTCATGACCACTCTCATTGACGACAGCAACCTGCTGTCCCCAGCCCTGCAGCAACGCCTAACCAGCAACGACGCGGGCGTGCGCCGCGTGGCGCTGTTCGAATTGGCCGATCACGAAGAAGAAGCCCTGCTGCCATGGCTCGTGGCAGCGCTCACGGACATCGCCGCGGAGGTGCGTACCGAAGCCGCCAAGCGCCTCGCGGGTTGGGAGACACCTGCGGTAGTGCGGGCCCTGGCCGGGGCGCTGCTCGACGACACCGAGGCCGTGCAAACTGCCGCTGCGCAGTCACTGAGCGAACTCAAAAGCACCGAAGCCGGCCATGCCCTGCTGCCCTGGGCGAACCACCCCCACGCCTTTGTGCGCGCATCCACCCTACGTGCTCTGCGCGAGCTGCGGCTGCAGCAAGCGGTCGACCCGGCGCTAGAAGGGCTCAGGCATGACAGCGCCGCAGTGCGTCGCGAAGCCGTCGGCGTGCTGGGCTGGCTCAAGCAGTCTTCGGCACTGCCGGAGTTGGCGCGCATCGCCGCTGAAGACAGCGATGCAGAAGTCAGGCGCGCCGCCACCGGTGCGCTCGGCCTGGCTTTGCAGGACGACGCACCCCAGGTGCACCAGGCCTTGCTCGCTGCACTGAAGGACCCGGCCTGGAATGTGCGCGAGGAAGCAGCCGCCACGCTTGGCAAGCTTCGGCTGGACGCCGCACCTGCCCTCATTGCCGCGTTGGACGACGCCTACTGGCAGGTCAGGCTGCGCGCTGCGCGCGCGCTGGGCCAATTGAAGGCTGCCGCTGCGGTCGCGCCGCTGGGCCGCGCTCTGCAGCACGAGATCAGCAACCTGCGCAAGGAAGCCGCCATTGCGCTCGGCGAGATAGGTGGCAACACCGCCATCGCGCTGCTGCAAGCCGCTCTCGCCGATCCTGATCCCGAAGTCCGCAAGCTGGCGCGGCTGGGACTAGCCCGCTGGCAGCAGGCTGCATGACAGACACCGGCACAACCGCGCCGCCCAGCGAGATCAAGTTGGACGCCCGCGGCCTGGACGTCCATTGGGATGACACAACATTCCGGCTGGAAGCGGCTCACCTTCGCAGCCACTGCCGTTGTGCCGGCTGTAAGCAACTGGCACTGCAAGGTACGCCAGGCATCCCGGGCGTGGACATTCAACTGGCCAATGCCTCGCCGGTCGGCAGCTATGGTCTGCAACTTCATTTCAGCGATGGCCATGACCGCGGCATTTACCCATGGGCGTATTTGTATGAGCTGGCCGAAGCGAGCGTTCAGCATCAGAATCACAGCAAAAACAGACTCTAGCGCCCATCCTACAAGCGCAAGCAGCTATTAAAAAAATAGCAATCAATGTTTCAAAGATGCCTGATCCGAGGCACCGGCCAACGCAATCAGACGCTCAATGAAGGCGCTGTCGCTGAAGCAGCAGCCTGATGGGCTGCACTGTTGATCAGACTGCAGAGCTGCTGAATTTTCAACACCTCTGATGCGACTGTGAAGGGTGTTTCCCTCGGAAGAGGGCACGCCATAAAGATGGCGTGCTTATTGCGGTAGAAGGGTCGGCACACCCCACCAAGCCTAGGCCAGGGGAATGCCGGAACCCTCAACGAAAGAAGTGAATTCACATGAAATACCAGAAGAGCGTGTTGGCTGCCACCCTGTTAAGTCTGAGCGTCTGCGCCGCGTTTGCGCAGCAGGCCAGCCCTGCTGCAAGTCCCGGCGCCGCTGCCGCAGCCGATGTGTGGAAATACAAGACCAGGCGGCTTGACCGCGCAGGCGTGGACGCGCTGCTGGCCAAGCCCCAGAAGCTGGTGGTGATTGACGTGCGGCGCCCCGATGAACTCACCGCCAAGGGAAGTTTTCCGGTCTATCTGAACATCCAGGTAAAGGATGTGGAGAAAAGCCTGGCCTACATCCCCAGGGATCGCGCCATTCTGACCGTCTCCAACCGTGCCCACCGTGCCGGTGCGGTGGGTGATCTGCTGACCAGCAAGGGCTTCAAGGTGGCCGGTGCAGCCGGTTCTCTGGATTACGAGGACCAGGGCGGCACGATCACCCGCGTGACAGCGCCGCCACCCAAGCCCGCCACGGTATCCGCCGCCCCCTGACCTGCGAGAACAGCCATGAAAGCCCAAGCTCTTATTGACAACGCACCTCGTCACGCCACGCCTGCGCCATCGGTCCGCATGCCGACGCGCATTCGCCTGTGGGATTTGCCGCTGCGGCTGTTTCACTGGCTGCTGGTGCTGGCGGTGGCGGTGGCGCTCATCACGGGTCAACTGGGCGGTGCGTGGATGGCGCTGCATGGCAAGGCGGGTTTGAGCATCGTCGGGCTGCTGGTGTTTCGGCTGGTGTGGGGCCTCATCGGTTCTGCCCATGCCAGATTCCTGAGTTTTCTGCCCACGCCGTCCCGGCTCAAGGCTTACCTGAGCGGGCGCTGGCGCGGCGTGGGGCACAACCCGCTGGGCGCGCTGTCCGTCATCGCGCTGCTGGGCCTGCTGGCCGCGCAGGCTGGCACCGGACTGTTCAGCAATGACGATATTTCCTTCAGCGGCCCGCTGTTCGCGCTGGTGGACGAGGCCCTGGCTGGCCGACTGACAAGTTTGCACAAGCAGTTTTCCAATGTCCTGTGGGGTCTGCTGGCCTTGCATGTGGCGGCCATTGCGTTTTATGCCGTGTTCAAACGCGACAACCTGGTCAAGCCCATGGTGACGGGCTGGAAGGACGTTGAGCGGCATGACGCGCCGCCAGCGGATCATCAAAAATCGTCCGGTCGCAGAGGCGAAGGGATCGCCTTTGGGGTAGCGCTGGCCGTGGCCGTGGCTGTGGCTGTGGTGTATGGCGTCAGTGGCGCGGCTTTGCCGGATTCGCCAGCGGCGGCTGCAAAACCGGCCACGGCCACACAAGGCACGCCGGCATGGTAGAGACCGGCTTGCGCGCCCAGGCCCTGGCCTGTGAGCGTGGTGGGCGCGAGCTGTTTCGCGCCGTGGACATTGACGTTTCGGCCGGGCAAGCCCTGTGGGTTCAGGGCAGCAACGGCAGCGGCAAAACCAGCCTGCTGCGGCTGCTGTGCGGCCTGGCGCTGCCGAGTGCGGGCAGGGTGGATTGGCTGGGCCGCGATGTGCGCAGCCTGCGCGAGGATTTTTACCGCGACCTGCTCTACATCGGCCACGCTGGCGGCATCAAGGATGATTTGACGGCGGCAGAAAACGTGTTGCTAGGCGCACGCATCGCCGGGCAGCCGGTGACGCTGCAGCAGGCCGGACAGGCACTGACGCAGGTGGGCCTGGCGGCGCAGTCGCACCTGCCGGCGGCGCGCCTGTCGCAAGGCCAGCGCAAGCGGGTGGCCCTGGCCCGGCTGCACCTGGCGCCGATACCGCGCCTGCTGGTGCTGGACGAGCCCTTCAATGCGCTGGACCAGGCGGCATCCGACGGTCTGCAGGCGGCGTTGAACCAGCACCTCGCGCAAGGCGGCGTGGTGGTGTACTCGACCCACCAGCCCCTGGCCTTGCAGGCGGCGCGGCTGCATCTGCTTGAACTGGGTCATGCGCAACCATGCTGAAGGTGTTGTTATGGGTGATTCAGCGCGATTTGCTGCTGGCCTTCAGGCGCCGGTCCGACCTGCTTGCCACGGTGTTTTTCTTTGCCATCGTGGTCATGCTGTTTCCGCTCGGCGTCGGCCCGGAGGCTGGCCTGCTGCGCAGCATGGCGCCCGGCATTGTGTGGGTGGCGGCCTTGCTGGCTTCGCTGCTGTCGCTGGGGCGGCTGTTTGCGCTCGACTTTGCCGATGGAACGCTGGAGCAGATGGCCTTGTCGGCCGAGCCGCTCGTCGTCATCGTGCTGGGCAAGGTGCTGGCGCACTGGCTGGTGGCCGGTGTGCCGCTGGTGCTGTTGTCCCCGCTGCTGGCGCTGCAGTTTGGCTTGCCGGGCGCAGCCACCCGGGTGCTGTGCATCGGCTTGCTGCTGGGCACGCCGATCCTGAGCCTGCTGGGGGCTATTGGCAGCGCATTGACCCTGGGCGTGCGGGGCGGCGGGGTGCTGCTGGCATTGCTGGTGCTGCCTTTGTATGTGCCGGTGCTGATTTTTGGCGCGGGCGCCGTGCAGGCCCAGGCCGGCGGCCTGGACGCCGCCACCCATTTGCTGCTGCTGGGCGGCGCGCTGGCGGGCGCCCTGGCGCTGGCGCCCTGGGCTGCCTCGGCAGCCCTGCGCATCGCCCTGGAATGACGATCTGAATCAAGGACATCCTGTGTTACCCACCCCACCCACTTCTCCCTCTCCCTTCGCGGTGCGCTTTTTCGCCGGTGCCCGTCCCGGCTGGTGGCGCTACGCTTCCCCCTCTGCTTTTTACCCGCTGGCAGGCCGGCTGATTCCCGGTCTGCAGGCCGTGGCCGTGGCCTTGCTGGCGCTGAGCCTGGTGGTTGGCTTGCTGCTGGCCCCCACGGATCACCAGCAGGGCGATGCCTACCGCATCATTTTTGTCCATGTGCCGGCCGCCTGGCTGTCGATGGTGCTGTATCTGGCCATGGCCTTCTGGGCCGCGATGGGCCTGACGCTGAACAGCCGCCTGTCGTTCATGATGGCGCGGGCGATTGCCCCCACGGGTGCCATGTTCACCTTCCTTGCGCTGTGGACCGGCGCCCTGTGGGGCCGCCCGACCTGGGGCGCCTGGTGGGTCTGGGATGCGCGGCTGACGTCCGAGCTGCTTTTGCTGTTCCTCTACGCGGGCTTCATGGCGCTGCAGTCGGCCATCGACGCCCCCCGGCGCGGCGACCGGGCGGGCGCCTTGCTGGCGCTGGTCGGCGTCGTCAACGTGCCGGTGATCTATTTCTCAGTGAAATGGTGGAACACCCTGCACCAGGGCGCCTCCATCAGCCTGAGCAGTGCGCCCCTGATGGCGCCCGGCATGCTGGCGGGCCTGCTGCTGGCCGCGCTAGGCGCATGGGTGTATGCCATCGCGGCTTGTCTCAAGCGCCTGCGCTGCATTGTGCTGGAGCGCGAGCGCCATGCCAAATGGGTGGCGCAACTGCCGGAGGTGTCGGCATGATCTGGCGCAATCTGGGCGACTTTTTGGCCATGGGCGGCTATGCGCTGTATGTGTGGGGTTCGGTGGGGGTGTTCCTTGGCGGCCTGGCTTGGGAAGGGCTGGCGCTGGGATGGCGCCGCAAGGAACTCCTGCGCCAGCTCCGCCATGACCAGCAGCATCCGGGCGGAGGCGAGGCATGAAGGCCCGGCACAAGCGCCTGGGCCTGGTGGCCGGCGGGCTGGCGGCGCTGGGCCTGTGCGTGGCCCTGG
This sequence comes from Polaromonas sp. P4_F9, assembly GCF_056401235.1. NCBI lineage: Bacteria > Pseudomonadati > Pseudomonadota > Betaproteobacteria > Burkholderiales > Comamonadaceae > Polaromonas > Polaromonas sp. P4_F9. The sequence continues at coordinate 22,306 of NZ_JBFUJT010000006.1, forward strand.
TGCTGTCGGCATTTCAAAAAAACCTGGTGTTCTTCTTCACCCCGAGCCAGGTGGCGGCGGGCGAGGCGCCCCAGAACCGCAGCTTTCGCATCGGCGGCCTGGTGGAGCTGGGCAGCATACAGCGCCAGGCCGACGGCATCACGGTCAGCTTCCTGGTGACGGACAACGCGCAGCGCCTGCGGGTCAACTACCGCGGTTCCCTGCCGGACCTGTTCAAGGAAGGCAAGGGCGTGGTGGTCCAGGGCCGGCTGAATGCGGACCAGCTGTTCGTGGCCGATGAAGTGCTGGCCAAGCATGACGAGAACTACATGCCGCCCGAGGCCGCCTATGCGCTCAAGCAGGCCGCTGCGCCGGGCCTGACAGGAGCCGTGAAATGATCGCCGAGCTGGGTAACTTCTCGCTGGTGCTGGCGCTGTGCCTGGCCTGCGTGCAGGGCAGCCTGCCCTTGCTGGGCGCGCACCGGGGCAAACCGCGCTGGATGGCGCTGGCGCGCAGCGCGGCTTTTGGCCAGTGCCTGTTCGTCACGCTGGGCTTTGCTGCGCTGGTTTATGCCTTCGTCGTCAACGACTTTTCCGTGAGCTACGTGGCCGCGAACTCGAACTCGCGGCTGCCGCTGCATTTTCGGGTGGCCGCCGTCTGGGGCGGGCATGAAGGCTCGGTGCTGCTGTGGATTCAGATGCTGGCCCTGTGGAGCATCGCCGTAGCCCTCTTCAGCCGCTCCCTGCCGGCCGGCACGGTGGCGCGCGTGCTGGGGGTGATGGGACTGATCAGCGTCGGTTTCCTGTGTTTTCTGCTGTTCACCTCCAACCCCTTTGGCCGCACCCTGCCAGCCCCAGCGGACGGGCGCGACCTGAATCCGATGCTGCAGGACCTGGGCATGATTGCGCACCCGCCCATCCTCTACATGGGCTATGTGGGGTTTTCGGTGGCTTTTGCCTTTGCGATTGCGGCCTTGCTGGAGGGGCGGCTGGACGCGGCCTGGTCGCGCTGGTCACGCCCGTGGACGCTGCTGGCCTGGGCCTTCCTCACCCTGGGCATCGCGCTGGGCAGCGCCTGGGCCTACTATGTGCTGGGCTGGGGCGGCTGGTGGTTCTGGGACGCGGTGGAGAACGCCTCCTTCATGCCCTGGCTGGTGGGCACGGCGCTGATCCATTCCCTGGCGGTGACCGAAAAACGCGACACCTTCAAGAGCTGGACCGTGCTGCTGGCGATTCTGGCGTTCTCGCTGTCGCTGCTCGGCACCTTCCTGGTCCGCTCGGGGGTGCTCAGTTCTGTGCATGCGTTTGCCAGCGATCCGAGCCGGGGTATTTATATCCTGATCTTCCTGGCCATCGTGGTGGGCGGTGCGCTGACGCTCTATGCCTGGCGCGCGCCCGGCGTGGGCCTGGGGGGGCGCTTTGCTTTGTTCTCGCGCGAGTCGCTGCTGCTGGTCAACAACGTGCTGCTGGTGGTGGCCGCTGGCACGGTGCTGCTCGGCACCCTGTACCCGCTGCTGCTCGATGCCCTGGACCTGGGCAAGATTTCAGTCGGCGCGCCGTATTTCGAGGCCGTTTTCGTGCCCTTGATGCTGCCCTTCCTGCTGCTGATCGCGGTGGGTCCGCTGGCCTCGTGGAAGCAGGCTTCCCTCAAGGGCGTGCTGCGCCGGCTGCGCTGGATCGCCGTGGGAGCAGTGCTGTTTGCCCTGGTGGTGGCGCTGTTGCTCAACACCTCGGTGATGGTGACGGTGGGATTGGCCGTGGCAGCCTGGGTTCTGCTCGGCACCGCCGCGGAGCTTGCCGGGCGCCTGCGCCATGCGTCGGCCGGCATGCCGCTGCGCCGCCGCCTGGCTGGCTTGCCGCGCAGCTACTGGGGCATGGTGCTGGCCCATGCGGGCATCGGCGTGTTCGTGATCGGCGTCACCCTGGTCAAGGGGCTGGATGCATCGAGCGACCACAGCATACGCGTGGGCGACAGCGCCACGTTGGGCGACTACCGCTTCACCTTTGCCCAGCTTGAGCGCGTGAACGGGAAAAACTACATCGCGGCGCGGGCGCGTTTCGAGGTCTCGCGGGGGGGCGATCCGGTGGCGATCCTGTACCCCGAAAAACGCTTTTACGTCGTCCAGCAGATGCCGCTGACCGACGCGGCCATTGACCGGGGGTGGCTGCGCGACCTCTACGTGTCACTGGGCGAGGCCACCAAGGACGGCGCCTGGGTGGTTCGCCTGCAGCACAAGCCCTTCATGAACTGGGTCTGGGGCGGGACGCTGTTCATGGCGCTGGGCGGGGCTCTGGCCGCCTCGGACCGGCGCTACCGCCAGGCCCGCCAGCGCAGCGCCAAACGCCCGCTGACCGATGCCGATGCCGCCGCCACCCCTTCCGTTCAACTTGCCACCTAGAGATTGCCATGCGACGTTTTCTGTTTCCCCTGGGTCTGTTTTTTTCCCTGGTCTGCCTTCTCGGGGCCGGGCTGCGCCTGAACCCGCAAGAAGTTCCCTCGCCCCTGATCGGCAAGCCAGCCCCGGCTTTCGCGCTGGCGCAACTGGCGCTGCCCGACAAGACGTTTGGCCCGCAGGACATGAAGGGCCAGGTCTGGCTGCTCAACGTCTGGGCCTCCTGGTGTACCGGCTGCCGGCAGGAGCATCCCTTGCTGCTGGAACTGGCCGAACGCAAGGTGAGCATCATCGGGATGGACTACATGGATGCGCGCGCTGACGGGTCAAAATGGCTGGAAAAGCATGGCAACCCGTACCGGCTCTCCATTCTTGACACCGATGGCAAGGTCGGCATTGACTACGGGGTTTACGGCGTGCCGGAAACCTTTGTCATCGACAAGCAGGGCGTGATTCGCCTCAAGCTCGCCGGGCCGCTCACCACCGAGATCATCGAAAAAAAACTGCTGCCGCTGATCAAGGCGCTGAACCGTGCGTAGCCTCTTCCTTTGTTTGATGCTGGCCGCCGCGCCGGCCCTGGCCGAGACCACGCTTGAACAGCATGTGGCGCAGCTGACCGGACAGTTGCGTTGCCTGGTGTGCCAGAACCAGACGATCGAGGACTCCCATGCCCAGCTCGCCGTCGATCTGAAAAACCAGGTGCGCGACCAGTTGGTCCGGGGCGCCTCGGACCAGGAAGTGCTGGACTACATGGTGCAGCGTTATGGCGACTTCGTGCTCTACCGCCCGCCCGTCAAGCCCAGCACCTGGCTGCTGTGGTTTGGCCCGCTGGCGATGCTGCTGGCCGGCCTGGGCCTGCTTTTCGTCAATGTGCGCCAGCGCCAGCCGCAGGGCGATGCCGGCGATTCCGCCGGGGAGACGTACACCGCATGACCACCTTTGTTGTTCTGGCGGCCTTGTTGCTTTTGCTGGCCTTGTGCGTTGTGCTGCCCGCGTTGCTGCGGCTGCAACTTGTGCCGCCCGGTGCCGATCCTGTGCGCTCAACGCCCCCCGGTCGCCCGCAACCCAGGCTGGCTGTGGGTCTGTCCGTAGCGCTGGTGCTTGCCGCCGTTCTTGTTTACGCCAGCGTTGGAACGCCGGCATCGCTCCAGGCTACGCAGGCAGCCGAGACCGTATCCGAGCTGGTCGAACACCTGACAACCCGGCCCGGCGATGCCGCTGCCTGGCGTCGGCTGGTGCGAGCCTACGAGTCGGCACAGCGCTTCAAGGAAGCGGTGGAGGCCTACCGGCAACTGGTGAAACTGTCGCCGGGCGATGCCGACATCTTGCTGGACTATGCGGTGACCCTGGCCATGAGCGGCAACCAGCAGCTAGTCGGTGAGCCGGAACAGCTGATCCAGCAGGCCCTGACTTTGGCACCGCAGAACGTGCAGGCCCTGGCCCTGGCAGGCAGCGTGCGTTTTGAGCGCCAGGATTATGCCGGTGCGGTGGCCCTGTGGCGCCAGGTGCTGCTGCATGCACCCGCCGATTCCCCCGTGGCGCAGGGCATTACCGACAACATTGCAAAAGCCGAGTCGTTGGCGGGGCGTGCCAAAGCGGGGGCAAGGCCAGACGCAAAGTGATGTACAGAAGATTCCAGCGTTCCCGCTCGTTTCTGGAAAACCTGAAGGCGGCCTGTCCCGAGCCGCTTGAGCCACTCCTTTATTGATAGCTGCTCACGCCCGTCCATAGTGCGCTAGAGGCCAAAAGCACTTAAAAATTTGCGCCGCAACACTAAAAAAGGCCCGGCGCCTTGCGGTCGCCGGGCCTGAGCCTGCCGGGTTGCCCTTTTCTCCTCCTCAGTTCACGGCAAAGCAGTAAAGCAGGCCCGCGCCGCCGGTGCTGACCAGATTTTCCTGGCCGCAACCGCGGCTGCGGTGCGTCGAATTCCATGAGGTGTTGCCGCCCCCGGTGCGGTCGAAATGGCCCACCTGCGCCGAGCCATCGGGCGCGCTGCTGGTGTAGTTTTTGCAGGTGTGGTCGGCGTCGTCGGTGTAGGCGCGTCCGTCGGGCTGCGAGCCGGTGAGGATGTCGTGCTCGTTGGGCTTGTCGCCTGCGCGTTTCACCGGCTCATTCTTCTCGGAAAAAGCCGTGGCCCAGGTCAGGTTGTTGCCCAGGCGCGCCAGCTCAAGAGTGTCACCATGAAGATGGGCCAGGTCTTTGCCCACGACCGCGCCACGGGTGTTGTACCAGGGGCCCTGGCCGATCCGGTCGCGTGCATTGACGGCCGCCTGGCCGCCGCTGGCCTGGGTGCTCAGGTAGGCGTGCCAGGTCTTGTTGCCAGCGCCGACGGCGCTGGCCAGCTTCTGGCAATGGGCATCGGCTCCGGCCAGGCCGCCCAGGTCGGCGCCCTTGCCCGGGCCTTGGCTGGTGACAAAGAAGCTGAAGAGCTTGGCCGCTTCAGCGGCCGACACCGCAGCGGGCGGGGGAGGCGGACTGGCCGACTGGGCCAGCGCCAACAGCGGGACGGCCGCCACGGCGGCGAACATCCAGGCGGTAGTGCGTACTTTGGACGCCTTGAAGGGGGGAGTCTTGAGAGAAGGAGTCATGGGAGCTTGTTTTCAGAGAGAGAGGATGGTTGAGGTTGAGTTGGGGAGAAACAACGGGTGGCTGAATCAGGCTGCAAGCGCCTCGGCGGGGACCGGGTCTTGCGCGCGCGGCTCGTGGCTGAATTCGCCCAGAACGTCGTCCTTGATGGCGGCAAAGTCGTGGCTGCCGCGCTCACGCGTGCGGGTCAGCGGCACGTCCACGATGCGCTTGATACGGCCCGGGCGGGGCTGCATGACCACGATACGGTCGCCCAGGAAAACGGCCTCCTCGACATCGTGCGTCACCAGGATGGCGGTGATGCCTTCGGCCTGCCAGATGCGCTGCAGTTCCTGCTGCAGGTGCGAACGGGTCAGGGCATCAAGGGCACCGAAAGGTTCATCAAGCAGCAGCACCTCCGGGCGATTGACCAGCGCACGGGCAATGGCCACGCGCTGCGACATGCCGCCGGACAACTGGTAGGGGTAGGCCTTCTCGAAGCCCCTGAGGCCCACCAGCGCGATGTGTTCCTGCACGTTCTTGTCCTTGGCCGCCTGCGTGCCAGGCGCGTTGAGCAGGCCCAGGCTGATGTTCTGTTCGACCGTGAGCCAGGGAAAGAGCCGGTGCTCCTGGAACACAATGCCGCGGTCCAGACTGGTGCCTTTGATGGGTTTTCCGTCCAGCAGTATCTGGCCTTCGTAGCCGCTTTCCAGCCCGATCAGCAAGCGCAGCAGCGTGGACTTGCCGCAGCCGCTGGAGCCCACGATGCTGATGAATTCGCCCGGACGGATGGACAGGGAAATATTGTCGAGGACCTTGAGCGGCTGGCCCTTGACCTCGTACTGCTTGTGGAGGTTCTTGATTTCGATGGTGCCTGCATGGGCCATGACGGGGCTCCTTTCAGATAGGTGAATGTGATGACAGCGTGGTGTTTGGAAGGATGGTGTGCTCAGAGCGCCGGGGCGCGCCAGCGCAGCAGGCGGCGTTCGGCCAGCCCGGTGCTGCGGCCAAAGCCGTAGCCGATCAGGCCGATGGCCAGCAGGCCGAACAGGATCACGTCCACACTGAAGGTGGCCCGGCCCCTGAAAACGATGCGTCCCAGACCATTGGAATGATCGACCAGCAGAAACTCGGCACCGATGGTGGCGAGCCACGCATACATCAGGCCGAGCTTGATGCCCGACAGGATCTGCGGCAAGGCGGCAGGCAGGATCAAGCGGAAAAACAGCTGACGGCGCGAAAAACCATAGACGCGTGCCACCTCGGCATGCGACTGGCTGACGCCCTGCACCCCTTCCAGCGTCGCCAGCACGACGGGGTAGAAGGTCGAAAAAGCGATGAAGACGATCTTGGAGGTGTCGCCTGTTCCGGCAAACGCCGACAGCAGCGGCAGCCAGGCGAACAGGGAAATCTGGCGGGCGGTGTGAAAGGTCGGGCCAATCAGATGGCTGGCCGACCGCGAAACCGCCAGCAGCACGCCCAGCGCAATGCCCGACACGGCACCCAGCGAGAAACCGGCGATATCGCGCCACAGGCTCAGACCCACGCCCTGGTAAAAACCGGGCTTGGCCAGTTCGGCCAAGGCCGTGGTCAGCACGAGCAACGGCGGCACGATGACCTTGGTGTCCACCAGCTTCTGGCTGGTGAAAAAGGCCCACACGATCAGGATTAGTGCAGGCAGCACAAAGGGGCGGAAATTCCGTTTGGTTGGAGAAGAAGAGCGCATGGTCATGGAGGTCCCGGAAAAATCAGAAAGCGGCGCGACGCCAGGTTTGCAGACGGCTCTCGATCAGGCGCAAGGCCCACTCGATCAGGATGCCCACGGCGCCAATGGCAAACATCGAGACGATTACCAGATCGATCTGACCCAGCGAGCGGCTGTAGGCCATGAAAAAGCCCAGACCCTCGCTGGAAGACAACAGCTCGACGAAAATCACCGTCAGCCAGGCCTGCATGACGCCTTGACGCAAGCCGGTGAACAGGCTGGGCACGGTGGCCGGCAGCACGATGCGCCGCAGGATTTGCAGGGGTGAGAAGCAGTAAACGCGCCCCACTTCCAGCAACGAATTCTGGATGTTGGCGATGCCATCGAGCGTGGTGAACGTCACCGGCACCACGACCGCCAGCGAAACTGCCCAGACCTTGAGCGGCTCCTCGATGCCCACGAAAATGATGAGCAGCGGAATCCAGCCCAGTACCGGAACCTGGGCCAGGGCGCGGAAAGTCGGCAGCAAATAAGCCCGCAGCGTGCTCGACAAACCCATGCCGAAGCCCAGCACAAGGCCTGCGCCGCCGCCCAGCAGCAGGCTCCAGCCAACGCGGGCCGCGCTGAAGCCGACATGCTCAAGCAGTTCACCCGATTGGGCCACCGACCGGAAAGACTCCCAGACAAAGGCCGGTGGCGGCAGGATCTGCTCGGCAATCCAGCCGCGCTCGGCGGTCAGCCACCACAGCCCGAACAGCAGGGCAGGAAGGATCAGTCCCAGCAGGACCGTGCGCGCTGCAGCCAGACTGATCCGCGCAGCATCCACCCCATGGCGCAGCCAGCCAGCTACCTGCGGTTGGGCCATCGAAACAGGAAATACATTGATATCGGCGGTAGAGGCGCTCATGGCACGGACTCCAATGGTTTAAACAAAGGCCGACGGCGGGGGCCGGCGGCCGGATCACCCGGACTGGCGATCAGGTACGGATGAACTTGCCCGTAGCGTCCTGCAATGGCCAGTAGTTTTCGAGCTTGAGTTCAGCCAGCGCGTTGTTCAGGTACTTGCGCTCGATCCAGCCGTCCACCTTCACGTCCCGACGCAGCAAGCGGTACTTCTTGGCCTCGCCGATAGCCTTCTCCAGGCTGCCCACGTGGTAGTCGTCCAGCATCGGATTGATGCGGTTGCGCAAGTCCTTGACCCGGCCCCAGCTCTGCTTGTTGTCGATATAGGCATTGCTGCCCGAACGGGTCCACCACTGGTACATCGTCTCCCGGTTGGCTTCCAGAGTGCTCCAGTGCGCGGCCTTGACCAGGCGATTGACGACGCGCTGCACGATGTCACCGTACTGCGCCTCGAAGGCCTCGCCCACCCAGATGCTGCCGGGTGAATTGATCTGCGGGTCGTCGAACACCTCGACGATCCGTTTGGCCACGCCTCGCGCTTCCAGGCCGAAGGGCGTATCGATGCAGCCGGCAATCGCGCCGGTAGCCAGAGAGGCCCGCCGGTCATCCGAGATCTGGCTGATGATGCGAAATTCCTTTTCCGGCTCGGTGATGCCATATTTTTCCAGCAGACGGTAAAGCGTCAGCTGTCCCGCAGTGCCCTTCTGGACCGACAGGGTCTTGCCCTTGAGGTCGAGCGGGCTCTTGGCGCTTGTGTTGGCCGGGCCGATGAAGTAAACATCGCCGCCCCGGCTTGCCGAGAGGATGAGCTTGTGTTTCAGGCCGGTCGAGCGCCCGACCAGCAGCGGCAGGTCGCCGTGGCTGAAGGCGAAATCCACCAGTCCGTTGGCAAACGACTCGTTCAGGGCCGGGCCGGCGCCGACAAAGTATTTCCATTCGATCTTGATGCCATCGGCGGCAAACTCCTGTTCGATATCGCCACGAAAAACGGCGTTGGCAGAGTAACCGCTCGAAGGCAAGGGGCGGCCGCCGCTGCCGGCGTTGGAAAAACCAATGCGGATGGTGGCTGGTTTGCCAGCCGCGCGGGCCTGGCTGCTCAGGCCGGTCAAGGCGGATGCGCCAAGCCCTGCAATGAGGGCTGAATTGAATGAACGACGTTTCATGTGGGTGTGCTCCAGAATCGATTGGGGTTAGAAAGTAGCGTTGAGCAGCGCCTGGATGGCATTGACCGAAGCCGGCCGAGCCGCCGTCGGCGCGGCGCCGCCGAGCTGGTTGCGGATGTGCAGGTAGTTGATCTGGAACTTGGTGGTTTCAGCAAAAAACACATTCAGACCCAGCGTGGTGATGAACTGCTTGTCATTGACAACGGAGCCGCTGCGGTTGGGATCCCAGTCGTCAAAGCGGATAAAGGTCTGGAAGGACTTCGGCCAGTAGTCGTCAAACTTGCCCTGCTGCCTGGAACTGGCGAGGAACTGCTCGCCCCAGGTGTAGCCGAAGTTGATGTACTGACCCATGCCGCGCTGGTAGCTGTCGGGATTGGCAGCAGTGGCCGCCAGCAGTTCCTGTTTGCCATAAGCACGCTCGTAGGCCACCGAGTAGGGCAGATGGGTCCAGTTGATGTCCATGCCGTAACGGTCGTTATGACCTTTTTTGCTGGCTACCGTGGTGGCCGTTGTGCTGGCCGCGCCGAGCGAGTTGTAGCCGCGGTAATAGGAGCCGCCAATTTGCAGTTGGCGCAGCCAGCTGCTGTAGTCAACCGGCAAGGTGTAAACCAGGCGGCCGACGGTGTCGATGTAGTTGTTGTTGTCGGCCTTGTTGGCACCGTTGCCATTGAACAGGCCCAGCGAGTAGGCCAGCAAAGGCGCACGGTAGTTGTTGGTGAAGTCGACATAGGGCTTGTAGTCACCAGAAATGACCAGACCTGTCTGGCGCGAGTTCAAACCCAGGCCGGACACAAAGCCCGCGTTGCCAATGACGGACTTGACTTCAGGGTCCAGCGCCTGCGCATCCTGTCCGAAGGGCACGGTTTGCTGGCCCAGGGTGATCGTGCCGAGCGGATCTTCCGCGTTGCCCGAGGCCGGCTGGAAGCTATAGCGCAGGTAGGCATCGGTCAAATTGACGCTGGTCGTTGAACTGCTGGCCGTGTTCTGGCTGCTCAGGGCCAGGCGGTAGGTGAGATTACGGCCTTCGTCATAGTCGCGGTAGAGGTTGCCGGCAAAGTTCAGGCTGAACGCCGAAGCGTTGAAACCCCTGTTGCGCGGGTCAGTCGGACCAAAGCCGCTGGAGGTGCTCGACGGCGGCGCCTCTGGATTCTGGATGTCGTAGCGTACGGTGACGGAGCCACCTATCTTGGTGTTGCGCACCACACTCGGAATGTTGCGCTCCTGCAGGCGAGACTGGTCGTACTTGTAGTTTTCCAGATCCGTGCGCAGGCCCTGGATATCGGCCTTGCTGGCCAGGGTTCTGGCCTCAATGGCCTCCTGGCTTTCCTCTGCGGTGGCAACACTGGCGGCGCCCGGCGCAGGCGCGGCAAAGCCGCGTTGCTGGATCAGCCCGCGCAGCTCATCGAGTTGCTTGCGAAGATCCTCAACAGTGCCTTTCAAGGACTGGATTTCGTTGGCTGGCTGCGCTTGCACCGCACCACTCGACACAGCGAGCAGCACGGCAGTGGCCAGTGCTGTTGTTTTAAAAGATGGCACCTGAATAACCCTTGTTTACTGGTTTGAAAAATGATTTACCGGCAAGGTTCAGCATTATCTGTGCCATGTTTTTTATGTATTTTTTAGTTATTTATGTTGATTTCTTAACTGAACTGTTGAAGTTTGAACAGATGACCTGTTGATATCTGCGCAGGCCACACTCAAGGTTCTTTACATTGTTTTGGCTGAATATATTACTTAGTAAGAATATAAAAAAATATCCAATAAAAACAATATGTTGTGTTCCAAAATTGTTTTTCATATGAGGCTTTATATGGCTGGCACGATGGTTGCGTCTTGGTGATCTGGTTTTACTATTTTTCATCTGCTTGTGTGTTTGTCGGAGCTGTGGATGGGCAGTGGTAATTAAAAAAAATGCATGGCCTTATATTAAAAATGGAGTAAGTAAATGCCTAACTCGATTCATGTTTTGGGGGGTAAACGGTAATGAAGAACAAGGCGGTATATCTATCAGTCATGCTCGGCGTTCTGGCCGGGTCTGCAGTGTTGGCGCAGACCCCGGCGGTCGTGGATGCGGCCACTGCGCCAAAAGCGGCGCCCAAGGGCTGGTCGGCCTATGAGCCGGTGCAGGCGCCGCAGGCGCCCGAGGTCAGGCAAAAGGCCTGGGTGCGTACACCCATCGACGCTTTTGTGCTGTCCCAGCTCGAAGCCAAGGGCCTCAAGCCCTCAAAGGAGTCTGACCGTGCCACTTTCATCCGGCGCGCCACGCTGGACGCCTGGGGATTGCTGCCCACGCCTGATGAGGTCAAGGCCTTCGTGGCCGACAAGTCGCCCACTGCCTACGAAAAGCTCGCTGATCGCCTGCTGGCCTCGCCGCACTACGGTGAGCGGCAGGCGCGGCGCTGGCTCGATCTGGCGCGCTACGCTGACAGCACCGGTTTTCAGAACGACAACACCCGCCCGAACAACTGGCGCTATCGCGACTATGTGATTGGCGCCTTCAACCAGGACAAGCCATTCAGCCGCTTCGTTCAGGAGCAGATCGCCGGCGATGAGCTGTGGCCCGAAAGCCAGGATGCCAAGATCGCCACTGGTTTTCTGGCGAACTACCCCGACAACTACAACTCGCGCGACCTGGTGCAGCGCAAGTACCAGATCGAGACCGACATGACCGATCTGGTGGGCGAAGCCTTCCTGGCCAGCACCATCGGTTGCGCCCGCTGCCACAACCACAAGGCTGACAAGGTCAGCCAGAAGGAATACTTCCAGCTGCAGGCCTTCCTGGCCAACACCGCCTTCAACGAGAAGGCACCGCTGGCCAAGGGCAGCGAGACGGTGTTCGATCAGGAATATGACAAGCTCCAGGCGGCTTACCAGGATGCCACCAAGGACATCCGTGCCAAACAGAAAGCACTTCTCGACACGGTGCGCGAGGCAGCCCGCAAGTACTACAACGAGCGTTACCTGACCGACAGCCGCGAGGCGATTTTCAAACCCGAGGGCGAGTGGACGCCGCTGGATCGCTGGGTCAACTGGCGCAAGCAGGCCGTGTCTTCCGACAACGAAATCAAGTCCTATCTGGAAGACAGCGCCACCAGGCCAGCCGTGGCGTATTACAACGCCGACAACCTGCCAAACTGGAAGGAATACCAGAAGCTGGAGGCCGAACTCAAGAAGTTTGACAAGCTCAAGCCCGCCAAGGGCTCGCGCAACTTCACGACCGCGTTCGAGTTGACCAGCAAGGATGTGCCGCCTACCCATGTGCGCTTCGGCGGCATCCACGAGCGCCCGCTCGAAGCCGTTCAGCCGGCCATTCCCGCGCTGTGGGGCGGCAAGGGCGAAGTGGCGGTCACGCCGACCGCGACTTCATCGGGCCGTCGCACCGCACTGGCCAACTGGCTGAGCAGCGACAGCAACCCGCTGACGGCGCGTGTCTATGCGAATCGCGTCTGGGCCCAGTATTTCGACAAGGGCATCATCTCCACGGTGCAGGATTTCGGCCGTGCCGGCACCAAGCCGACCAACCCCGTGCTGCTCGACTACCTGGCCAGCAACTTCGTCAAGAACGGCTGGAGCGTCAAGAAGCTGCACCGCGAAATTCTGCTGTCCAGCGTTTACCGCCAGTCGTCCGACGAGCGTCCTGACGCGGTCAAGGCCGATCCGGAAAACAAGCTGCTGGCCTTCTACCCGCGCAAACGCCTGGAGGCTGAGGTGATCCGTGACTCGCTGCTGTATGCCTCGGGCCTGCTGGTGGACAAGGTGGGTGGCCCGTCGGTGTTCCCGCCGGTGCTCAAGGTCGGCACGGTAGGCAACCGCGAAGACAACCAGGGTAACCGCGCCTGGGCCGTCTCCGATAACAAGGAAGACTGGTTCCGCCGCAGCCTCTACAACTTCACGCGCCGCAGCTTCAGCTACCCGATCACGCAGAACTTCGACCCGGCCAACCCGAATTCGCCGCACCACAAGCGCGATGTGACGACCACGCCGCTGCAGGCGCTGACGCTGTTCAACAGCGAGGTGGTGTTCGACTGGTCCCAGGCCCTGGCGGGCCGCGTGATCAACGAAGCAGGCGCCGACGAGACCGCGCAGCTCAACCGGCTCTACCAGATCCTGTATTCACGCGAGCCCAACCAGACGGAGCGCATCGCGCTCAAGTCTTTCCTGACCGAGCAGAAGATCGTGGTCCAGCAAAAGGCGGTCAACGGCAAGTTCGAGGTGGCCGTGCCCTCGGGCCTGAAGGACACAACGAAATTCGACCCGGTGAAGTCCGCAGCGTTTGTCGACCTGGTTCATACCGTCGCAAATTCCAACGAATTCGCCTACCGCTTCTGACCATTTCCCATTACTGCATTACTGACACAAGACAAGGAGATTCCCATGAGCCATGATTCCCGCCGCGACTTTCTTCGCAAATCCGGGGTGTACCTCGGTGGTGCCGCCGCCATGAGCGGTGTGATACCGGGTTTGGGCAGCTTTTCTGCCGCCCATGCCGCCGACCTGATCGATCCGCTGGCGCCCAAGGGGCCACATTTCCCGGCCAAGATCAAATCCGTGATCTGGCTGCACCAGGCCGGCGCGCCCAGCACGCTGGACCTGTATGACTACAAGCCCGACCTGATCAAGCTGGCTGGCCAGGAACCCCCGGCCTCCTTCCTCAAGGGCATCAAGACCAGCACCCAGGGTGGGGTTGGCAAGCTGTATGCGTCCAAACGCAGCTGGAAGCAGCATGGCGAGAGCGGCGCCTGGTTCTCCGACCTGCTGCCCAACCTGGCCGGACAAGCCGACAAGATGACCTTCATCAAGTCAAGCGTGACGGTGGGTGCCACGCACGACATTTCGGTTCTCAAGCTCTACACCGGCGACCTCAACCCAGGGCGCCCGTCCCTCGGTGCCTGGATCACTTATGCGCTGGGTTCGGCCAATCCGGAACTGCCGCCCTATGTGGTGCTGTACAACGATGACCGCGAGCCGCGCGCCGGCTCGGTCAACTGGAGTTCGGGCTTTTTGCCGGCGGTGTACCAAGGCACGGCCTTCCGTCCAGGCGACTCTCCGATCCTGTACCTGGACCGCCCCGAGTTGCGCACGGCCCAGCAGCAGCGCAAGTCGCTGGACTTGCTCAAGAAACTGAACCTTGTGGGCGCCGAGCGTTATCCGTCCGACAGCGAACTGCACGCCCGCATCCAGTCTTACGAGCTGGCGGACCGCATGCAGGCTGCCGCGCCCGTAGCAGTGGACATCAGCAAGGAAAGCGCCGCCACCAAGGCGCTGTACGGCATCAACGACAAAACCAGCCAAAGCTACGGTGAGGTGCTGTTGCGCGCGCGCCGCCTGATTGAAAACGGTGTGCGTTTTGTCCAGGTGATGTCAGGCTTGCCGGAAGGCACCGCCCTTGACCGCCGGGACTGGGATGCCCACGATGACCTGGAGGAGAACCACGGCCTGATGGCCAAGATGGTGGACAAGCCGATCGCCGGTCTGCTGGCCGACCTGAAATCACGCGGCCTGCTCGACACCACGCTGGTGGTCTGGACCTCGGAATTCGGCCGCACCTCCTGGGGCGAGAGCGGCAGCGGCCGCGACCACAACCCCTGGGGCTACACCCAGTGGATGGCCGGCGGTGGCCTGAAAGCCGGCTTCACCTACGGCGAGACCGACGAAATCGGCCTGCAAACGGCCGACAAGGACAAGGCGGTGGACACCTACGACCTGCATGCCACCGTGCTGCACCTGATGGGTCTGGATCACATGAAAACCACCTTCCTGCACAACGGCCGGTCCGAACGACCGACCGTGGTCTACGGCAAGGTAGTCAAGGACATCCTGGCCTGATCACGGCGTCACAACGAAGCGGGGCCTCGGCCCCGCGCTGGAAGGGATTTTTGTTTATGCCATTTATGCATAGGGCGCTGATTGTGATGGGCTTGGTGTCGCTTCTGATAGGCGGCGTGTGCGCCGCCGACATCAAGCTGGACATGGACCTGATGCAGACCATCGAAGACACCAACTTGAGTATGGCCTCGAATATCGCCCTGAAGGATGCCGAAAAAAGCAAGGCTGACGCGGCCGAGCTGCACCGCATGTTTACACAGGTGGAGTCGCATTTCGTGGCCAAGGGCGATGCCGCCGACGCAGTTGCACTGTCCAGAAAGAGCAAGGACCTGGCCAGCGAGATTGTCAAATCGGTGGATTCCCGGCAGTTCGACCAGGCAGCCGAAATGGCCGGAAGCATTTCCAGGACATGCAAGGCCTGCCACAACTTCTACAAGCATTCCTGACGTGAAGGTTAGCTTGTGAAAGCCCTGTTTTATACCGTGCTGGCATCGGCCTGCCTGCTGCCCTCTGTGATGGCGGTAACGCCTGCCGGCAAGGCCCGGGCGGCCGCTACCGGACAGATCAAGGCGGCGGCTGTGAAAGGCGACCCGGTGCTGGGCCGCGAAAAGGCCGAATCGGAGCGCTGCATCGAGTGTCATGGCGTGGACGGCCATGGCGTCGGCGGCGCCAATGGGCCGGAGGGCAAGTTTGCCAAGCTCGCGGGGCAGCAGGCCGACTACATCCTCAAGCAGATGCGGGACTTTCGCTCCGGCGCGCGCAGGCACGACCAGATGCAGATCATGGCGCGCAGCGTGTCCGATGAGGATGTGCGCGACATCGCCGCCTATTTCGCCAGCCAGCCGGTCATGAATGCGCAGGACGGTGAGCGACATGCGCTGGGGAAATCGCTGTACGAGAACGGCGATCCGGCGCGTGGTGTTGTGGCCTGCATCAGCTGCCATGGGGTCAAAGGCAAGGGCCTGGCAGCCAGCCCGCTGGCACCGGTGATAGGCGGACAGGAATGGCGTTACCTCGACAAACAACTGCGCGACTGGCGCTCGGGCGAGCGACGCAACAGCGATGGCGGCGTCATGACCCAGGCCGCCAGGGCGCTGACCGAGGCTGAAATCGAAGCCCTGGCGAATTACCTCTCGGGTATCTGAATCACTTTTTTTGTAAGAACTGGAAAGACCAACATGAAACACTGGATTTTCAAGGCGGCCCTGCCCGCGCTAATGTCCGCACTGCTGGCCCTGCCAGTGGCTGCCGCACTGAAAGAAGGCGATGCGGCGCCTGACTTCAGGCTGAAGGCATCCCTGGACGGCAAGGATTTCAATTATTCGCTGAAGGAGTCCCTCAGGAAAGGCCCGGTCGTGGTCTATTTCTACCCTTCGGCCTACACCGGCGGCTGCAATATCCAGGCCCGCAGTTTTGCCGTCAACGCGGAAAAATTCGCTGCGGTCGGCGCTTCCATCATCGGAGTGTCGCTTGACAACATAGCGCGCCTCAATACCTTCTCGGCGGACCCCGAGTACTGCGCCGGCAAGGTCGCCGTGGCCTCGGACGCAGACGGCAAGGTCTCGAAGGCCTTTGACCTGAGCGTGAGCGACACACCGGCTGGCCGCAAGGACACGCGCGGCGCCGATATCGACCATGCCCGCGTGGAGCGCACCACCTTCATCGTGACGCCGGACGGCAAGATTGCCGCGACCGTGGGCGGCCTGACACCGGTGGCCAATGTCGAGAAGGCGCTGGAAGTGGTCCAGAGCCTGGCGACCAAGGCGGCGGCTGCGACCAAGTCCTGAACCCGTTGACATAAAGACAGGAGAAAGCATGAAAACAACACACATCCTTGGGCGCGCCCTGCTGGCCGCCAGTGCGGCCGGGGCTTTCGCCTCGGCAGCGGTGCAGGCGCAGAAGCCGGCCCCTTCCGGGGCGGTGACGGTGGCCATTGCCGGTGTGGTGGCGGCGGGAACCCCGATTGAGCTGATCAAGGAAGGGTTCAATGGCACCGAGGGGCCGGTGGCCTTGCCCGACGGCAGCCTGATCTTCACCGAGACTGCGGCCAACCGCGTGACCCGCATCGCGCCCGATGGCTCCACCTCAGCCTTCGTCGAAGGCAGCAATGGCGCCAACGGGCTGGGTTTCACCGCCAATGGCGACCTGTACGCGGTGCAGGTGCTGAAAGCCCGCGTGGGCATCATCTTTCCGCAGCCCAGGGCCAGGGTCCTGGCCGACAACTTTGAAGGCGCGCCCTTTGGCCGTCCGAATGATCTGGTGGTGGACAGACAGGGCAATGTCTATTTCACCGATTCGGGCGTGAACCCACCGGCGGCCGGCCAGCCAGCGCCGCCGGTGCCTTCCATCGCGCCAGCCAAGCCTGCGGTTTACCGCATCTCGGCCAAGGGTGAGCTCAAGCGCCTGGCGGCTGATATCGAGCGTCCCAACGGCATCCAGCTGAGCCCGGACGAGAAAGTGCTGTATGTGGCCAACACCCTGGGCGAGCACCTGCTGGCCTATGACCTCGCGCCCGATGGCACGCTGGGGCCACGGCGCAACTTTGCCCGGCTTGACGGCTGGCAAAAGACCGAAACCGGCAGCTCCAGCGGCGCCGATGGCCTGGCCGTGGACGAAGCAGGCCGCGTGTACGTGGTCACGAACAAGGGGATCGAGGTGTTCAGCAGCCAGGGCGAGGCACTGGGCATCATCGCCCTGCCGAAAAAAGCGCAGAACCTGGCCTTTGCCGGTGCGGACAAAAAGACCCTGTATGTCGTCGGTCGCGGCGCCGCCTACCGCCTGCCGGTACTGACGGCCGGTTATGCCGGGCGCGCCAAGTAAAGCCACCCAGGAGTTGACAGGCCCACAGCGCCCGCGCACCTGAGCGCAGGGCGATTCAACCGCATCCCCTCTTGCCTGGTGTAAACGCCAGGCCTTTCCAACCCCCAAGAAAAATTGAAGGAAAACAGATGAACAAACCCTTGAAACTCATCGCCGCATCGGTGCTGGCGATAGGCGCCCTGGCTGCTACAGCCACGGCCATCGCCCAGCAGGCGCCCAAGCCCGAGCAGTTGATCAAGTGGCGCCAGTCGGCCTACCAGCTCATCGCCTGGAACACGGGCCGGGTCAAGGCCAATGTCGATGGCCAGTACAACAAGGAGGACGTGATCAAGGCTGCCAACACGATTGCAGCGATTGCCAATTCCGGCCTGGGCGCGCTCTACGCGCCCGGCACGGAAACCGGCAAGGGCTGGAGGGAAACCAACGTCAAACCCGAGCTGTTCACCGACCCGAAGGCGCGCGAGATTGCCGGCCACTTCAGCAAGGAAGCCAGCGAACTGGCCCGCGTCGCCGCGCTGGGTGACGTGGCGGTGGTGAAGGCCCAGCTGGGCAAGCTGCAAGCCACCTGCAAGGCCTGCCACGACGACTACCGCAAGAAGGATTGATGCGATGAGCCAACCCCATCACTTGGCTGCCTCTTCCTTGCTGGCCGGCCTGCTCTATTGCTTCGCTGCCAGGTAATCGGCGAGCTGGATCAGGCCTTGCCCGGCCCAGCGCTGAGCCAGCATTTTCAACTAGAGCAAAATCATCCTGGCTTGCGATAGCAGCGTTCCAGGCGGCGACCTGATTGCTACCAAATTCATAACTGCTTGCGCACTATTTGCCTGCACCCCATCCTGGGGATCTGTGCCTGTCCATAAATGCGGCTTATAACCAAAAGCCCCCACCCCAATCCCAACCTTCCCCCAAAGGCGGGAAGGAGCAAGACACCCAAGCTGCAGTGGCTGGCCGCTGACCCTGCGTGATCAGCTCAGGGGCGCACGGGCCACTGACATCTCTGCAGGTGATTGCAAGACATCCAGCACCATTTTCGGCGTCAGGATTTGCGGCAGCACCACCGGGTCGGCGCCAGCATGTGCGGGGTAGTACACATACAGAGGCACGCCACTGCGCCCGAACTCCCCGAGCTTGCGCGTGATCTGCTCATCCTGATTGGTCCAGTCGCCTTTGAGGTAGTGGATGCCAGCGCGCTCGAACGCCTGCTGCACATTGGAGTCAATGAGCGCGACCCGCTCGTTGACCAGACAGGTGATGCACCAGGCCGCCGTCAGGTTCAAAAAGACCGGCTGGCCCTGGCTGCGCAGGCTTTGCAGCCGCTCCGCGCTGTAGGGTTCTGCGCCGTGCACCGGTTCGGCCAGCGTCAACCGCTGGACTGGCAGCGCCTGCAAGCTGGCTTGGCCGCCCAGCAAGGCCGCCGTCACGGCAAGCAGGGCCAGGCCAATCCCGCTGCGCTGGATGCTCGTGCGGATGTGACCCCGCGTGGCTTCAAAAATCCAGGCTGCAAACGCAATGGCGACCATGCCGCCCAGCGCAGCGCCCACCGCATGAGGGCCGGCCTGCTGGGCCAGCACCCAGGCCAGCCAGACGGCGGCGGCATACATCAGGAACGCCAGGCCTTGCTTGACGCGCTCCATCCAGCGTCCGGGCCGTGGCAGGCGGTGTTGCAGCGCGGGCCAGTGGCTCAGCAGCAGGTAGGGCAGTGCCAGACCGAGTCCCAGGGTGAGGAAAACGGCCAGCAACATGACCGCCGACTGCGTCAGCGCATAGCCTATCGCGGCGCCCATGAAGGGGGCGGTGCAGGGGCTGGCGACCACGGCGGCCAGCACGCCGGTAAAGAAACTGCCGCTGTAGCCCACCCGCGAGGCCAGCGAGGAGCCCCATCCCGCCACCGAGCTACCCACCGAAAACACGCCGGACAGGCTCAGGCCCACCGCAAACATCAGGTAGGCGGTCACCAGCACAAAGCCCGGCGACTGGTACTGAAAGCCCCAACCGATCTGCGCTCCGCCCTGCTTGAGCACGATTAGCAGCCCGCCCAGCAGCGCAAAGCTGGCCAGCACGCCCAGGGTATAGGCCAGTCCATGCCGACGGGTTTCACGCGCCGGTCGCCCGGCATGCTGGAGCAGCGACAGGGCTTTGATCGACAACACCGGAAACACGCAAGGCATGAGGTTCAGCACGATGCCACCCAGAAGCGCAAGCAGCAGCACCGAGGCCAGTGTGGTGGGCGATGACGTCGATGCGGCGGCTTCAACCACGCTGGCGGGCTTGCTGGCAAGGGGCGATGGCGCACTGTTGACCACATAACCACGGGCCGGACTGGCGGGCTGGGCGGGGTCAATGACCACCAGCACGCCGCTCAAGGCCGCCTGTGCCGAGGGTGGCTCGTCGCCATAGGGCAGTTGCAGTAAAACGTCGTTGCCGACCTGCTCCACCGTTGGCGCCACCTCATTCGACAGTTGATGGCGCTGGGTCGGGAAGAAGGCGAGCGCATTGAGCGCACTTTGGGACAAGCCAGGGTTCACCAGGCGCAGGGTCACATGGTCGGTGGCGTACTGCAGCGTGACGGGCCAGGGGCTGGCCATAGGCAGACGCGTGCGGGCCGCGTCGATCAGCGGGCTGCCCGCGCCGCTGGGCTGGCCGGGCTCAAGCACCGGCAGGCTCAGGCGCAACTCGACTTTCTGCGGAATGCAGCTTTCACGGCACACCAGCCAGTTGACTTGGGCCTGAACCTGGAACTGCTGGCCCGCTTGCAAGCCTTTGGGCACGTCGATCCCGGTCAGCAGGGTCACCTCCCCGGCATAGCCAAAGTTGGTGATGGGCCCGAGCTGAAAGCGTTGCGGGGTGGGCCATTGAATCTCACCGGCTGTGGCCCCTGGAGGCAGGCTCCAGTCGATGCGGGTGGCCAGACCGGTATCGCCCGGGTTGCTCCAGTAGGTGTGCCAGTCGGGCGCGATCTGCTGGTGAAGCCCCAGCAGCAGACGGTCTCCGGCATGCACAGCGCTCGCAGAAGCGACAAGCTGGGCCCGCACCTGCTGCGTGGCGGCTGCATCGGGCCCGGCCTGTGCGCAGGCTGCAGCCAAGCCCAAGCAAATCCCCAGCAATGCCCTGCGTGCTTGAGTGTTCCTGTTCACAATGCTCCTTGTCGTTTGACCCGATCAGCAACTTCGACCTTTGCAAGGCTGCACATTGCGTCAGTTACTATGTTTAAATAAAAACAGGCTCTTGCGCCCGTCCCACAAGCGCAAGAAGCTATCATAAAAATAGCAACTTACGCAGGCACAGCTTGCTCTTGAATTTCATCGGCTTGAAAGTCCTGGTCAGCAATGGACTTTGCTCCCGCCAGCAAGCCAAAACGCTTGAGCTGGGTCCGCAGCACATTGCGGGTGATGCCCAACAGATCGGCGGTATGAACCTGGTTGCGCTTGCAATGGGTGTAAGCGGTCTCTATCAGCGTCTGTTCAATCCGCTCCTGCAAATTTGCACCACCCTCTTCGCATAACTGCGTGAAAACGGCGGCCAGGTCATCAAGAGAGTCTTTATTGGAACGGGCAGATTCATTGGCCCCCGAAGCTGCGACACCCTGCACAGGCTCCTGCTGCACCCAAGCCGGGGGGGCGGCTGCAGAAGCCGTGGGCGCATAAGGCGGGCCGCTGACACCACGCAGCTGCAAGTCGCTGACGGCCAGCACCCCACCGTTGTTGACGATCAGCGCGTAGTGAATGGCGTTTTCCAGCTCGCGGATATTGCCTGGCCAGCTATAGCTGAGCAGTGCGGCGCGTGCGTCCGACCCCAGGCGCACACCTTGCAGGTCCAGCCTACGGCTGTACACGCCGATGAAATGTTCGGCCAGCGCAATGATGTCGCCGGGCCGCTGTGCCAGCGGCGCCAAAAGCAGGGTTGCCACACTGAGGCGGTAATACAGGTCGGCCCGGAAATGCCCGGCCGCCACGGCCTGCTCCAGCCTGACGTTGGTGGCGGCCACCAGCCTGACGTTGACGTCTATCGGCTTGCGCGACCCCAGCCGCACCACCTGGCGCTCCTGCAGCACACGCAGCAGCTTGACCTGCAGGCCCAGCGGCAAGTCCCCGATCTCATCGAGGAACAGCGTGCCGCCGTTGGCCGCCTCGAACCAGCCGGCGCGCGCCTGGCTCGCGCCGGTAAAGGCGCCGGTTTCATGGCCGAACAGCTCGGCGTCGATCAGCGACTCGCTGAACGCGCCGCAGTTGACGGCCAGGAAGGGCCCGCGCCGACCACTGCCCTGGTGCACACGGCGCGCGAGCAGCTCCTTGCCGGTGCCGGTTTCGCCGATGATCAACACCGTGGCATCGGTAGGCGCTACCTGTTCCACGCGCTCGAGTAAGGCCACCGACCCCGGGTCCTCGAACACCAGCGCCTTGGCGCGGATGGACAAGGCACCGGCATTGGGCAGTATCAGCAGCTGGCTCATGCTCTTTACTCCGGAAATCCGCTGCGACCGCTGCGACCGATCACGCCGAAGATTTCGCCGATGCCAACCTTCATGTCAATGCCGCGCGGGACCTCTACCGGGCCCGAAGGCTTGGCGCAGGTTTGTGAGATGCCTTGCAGTTCAATCATCGACCGCGGGCTCAGACCTTGGCAATGGAGACTTCGGTCGATTTGACCAGCGCCACCACGTCGCTGCCGGTGGCCAGCTCGAGCTGGTCGACCGAGCGTGTGGTGATGACGGAGGTGACGATGCCCCAGGGCGTTTCGATATCGATTTCAGAGACCACGTCGCCGCGGATGATTTCTTTGACTTTGCCGCGGAACTGGTTGCGCACGTTGATGGCCTGGATGGACATGAATAAACTCCTTTGGGTTAAAAAAACAAGATTAAAAACACGATTGAAAACACTATCAAAACGCTATGAAACCGCTATTGAATAAATAGCTCCATGCGCCTGTAAATATTGGTCTGGCGCCACTTTCCTTATCACTCAGACAGCCCAGCGCAAACCATGCGCCAGCCTGCCCGGCCAGGCCGCCTCACTCGGCGATATGGCCTCGCCCGGTTGCTGCAGCACGCGGTCCAGAATCTTCTTTTCAAGGACGCCAAACTGCGGATTGCTGCGCTCACGCGGGCGGGCCAATGGGATGCGCTCATCCAGCGCAATGCGGCCGTCTTCAATGAGGATGACGCGGTCGGCGAAGTCATGGTTGCTCTCTTTTCCAAAAAGACATTTTTAAATGCGCACAAAATGGATTCTTAAAGCAATCAATAAAAACTTAAACGAATAAAAACTCAGTTCTTTATTCCTTAAACATCTTTACCCACGAAAGAACTCATCAAATGGCATGCCTCGTCCCCCTACCCCGAAACGCCTCTGGGAAAAAGTCAGCAAGGAAGCCTGGGCGGAGTGGATGATCCAGGACGCGCTACGCCCAGGGACCCCGCTCGCCGTCGACCCGGTCTTCGGCCGCCTCACCGGAAGCGCGGTGCTGCAGGTCGCCTATGCCGCGCGGCGCGACAACGGCGAGCCGGCCTTCGTTCTCCTGGCATCGCTGGATCGCGAGCAGTTCATGCAGGCCCAGTCGAAGGCCCTGTCGCGGGCAACTGCGGTGATTGTGCTGGTGGACAGCAAGGGAACGCTCCTGACCTGGCATCCCGGCGGAGAAAAACTGCGCGGCACGTCGATCGCAGGTTCGCCTTGTTTCGTTTTGCCTGTGGGCAGCAAGGCGTCGACGCGCGGGAGTTCACCGAGGCCGGTGGCGCATCCCGAATCTGGGCGGCCAGCGCCCTGCCCGATTACCCCGAAGCCGGGCTGCACGTGCTGGTCGGCGTCTCCAAGCAGGAATTGCTCGTGGCAGCGAAGCAAACCCTGTTCCAGGCACTCTCGATTCTGGCCGTGGTCTCGCTGCTGGCGTTCGCTGGCGCATAGGTGCTGGTGGAGTTGGCCGTTCGCCGCCCGGTGGCCCGCATCACTACGGCTGTCGCGCGGTTCAGCGGCGGCGACTTCGGCGCGCGTATCGGCAAACCTTATCCGGACAGTGAAATCGGGGGCCTGATGGCGGCCCTGGACCAGTCGTTCGACCTGACGCAGACCGTGCATCGGCGCGTCGTTCGCAGCGCCGAAGTGTTGGGGCGCGCCAATCGCGCGCTGAGCATGCTGTACCAATTCAACAAGGCCCTGGTCCAGTCGCCAGACGAGCACGCACTGCTGAGGGTTCTGTTGCAGTAAGCACAGACGACAATCTGAGCCATGCTTGATTTCCGCGAAAGTCTGATTAACAGCACGTTGCACAAGGTCCTCAAACGGTTGCACTACCCTCTCGAGGTGATGTGGACCTGCGTGCGCTGGTATGTGGCCTATCCGCTGAGCTTGCGCCACATCAAGGAGATGATGCAGGAACGCGGTGTTTTCGTGGATCACGTCACGGTTCATCGCTGGGCGATCAAGGTTCTGCCGGTTCTTGCCGCCGTGTTCCGCCAGCACAAGCGCCCCGTGGGTAGAAACTGGCGCATGGACGAGACCTACATCAAGGTTTCAGGGCAGTGGGAATATCTCTATCGCGCCGTCGATCGTGCCGGAGACACGGTGGATTTTCCGCTCACTGCCAAGCGCGATTTGGCTGCGGCCCGGCGATTTCTGGAACGTGCCATCAACCTGCACGACGTGCCAGAAAAGATCACCATCGACAAGAGCGGCGCCAACACGGCCGCCATTGAAAGCGTCAAGGCCGACACCTGTGTTGATATCTTGATGCGCCAAAACATCGAACAGGACCACCGGGCCATCAAGCGGATGACACGACCGATGCTTGGATTCAAGTCATTCTGGAGCGCCAGGATCATCATTGCGGGAATCGAAACGATGCACATGATCCGCAACGGACAGTTGGATTGTCCCGATGGCCAACCCGTGTCTGCAGGCAACCAAGTTTTACAGCCTTGCGGCCTGATCACCAGTCGAACCGTGCAGCTGTTTTCGTCTCGACTCCACTATCGCAACAGAACCGGTCTTCAGGCTGCAACCGCTGACACTCGCCGATGTCGCGGCGATTCTGGAGGCCAATTACGGCATCGCGGCCCCGGGGGCCTTTATCGCGGCCGCCGAGAAGCACGGGTTCACGGAGCAGCTGTTCAATCCGCAGACCTTGGAGATGCTCGCGAAGGCGGTCGGCACCGCCAACCGCTGGCCGAAAATGATCTGCCTCAGGTAAGAACACCACAGCCTTCTGGGTACAAGACCGCGTGATACTCATGCGAAGCTCCTGCCCTCCGCCAAGCGCACCACAATTTCGATCATCTCCTTGCACGGCATCGTTTGCTCTATGCCGCGGCGAGTGATGATTCCGTAGGGCGATAGCGCGCCCTGCAGCGCCACAGGCAGAATACAAAAGCGATCTCCCTCGTTTTCCACCATAGCCCTGGGCAGCACGCCGACCAGCCCGGCGCTGCGCACCATGTTCAACATCACATAGACCGAAGACGTTTGCACCACGTGCGGCGGCAGAGGTAATCGCTCGTGCGCGAAGGCCTCTTCCAGCAGGCGCCGCGTCGGCGTCGGCGAATCCTGAATCACCCATTGCAACCCGTGCAGATCCGCCAGGCTGCGCGTCCGCTTGGAAAAACGTGTCGACTTCGACATGAATACGCACAGTGGCTCCTCGCTCAGCGGCACGAGGTCAAAATGCACCGTATCCTGTGGCTTGACGAAGCGTGCAATCACGAAATCGTATTCGCCACGCGCCAGGTCGGCCAAAAGGCGATCACTTGAAGACTCGACCACACGCACGGTCGTGCCGGGCCGGGACTGTTTCAATGCCAGCACCGCCGCGGGCATGAGTTGAGCGGCAGTCACCATGATGGCCCCGACAGACACGGTACCGTGGCCGGTCTCCACAAACGTACTCAGGTTACTGGCGAAGCGCTGGGTCTCCCCAAGAATGCGGCGTGCATACAGCGCGACGAAATGGCCAAAGTCGTTGATCTCGATGGAACGCGCGCGCCGCTCGAACAACTGCAGGCCGAGAACGTCCTCAAGGTCCTGCAATATCTTGGTCGCCGCTGGCTGTGAAACGCTCATGGCTTGGGCAGCCTGGCGCAGGCTGCCGAGCCGCTCCAGTGCGTCGATAAGCCGCAGGTGTTTCAGGCGCAGCCGGCCCAACAGTTGCTGTCCGAGCCGCTCGCTCGCGGTCGTTACTGGAGGTTTACGGCTGATAACCATTGCGTATCACTTTCTGAAATTTCTTCAATTTTCATTTTATGCCCCGCAGCATAAAGTCCGGCTCTTGCTACTGCGTCGAAGGGCCAACGTCCTTCCCCAAGGCATTTCTCAACGCTGTCTCTATAAATTTAGGAATTCAAGCATGCAGGTTTTTGTTTCGGGCGCCACCGGGCGCGTGGGTGGGACGCTGGCGAAGTCGCTGATGCAGCGCGGCTGGCAAGTGCGTACGCTGGCCTTGCCCAATGACCGCCAACTCGAGGCCACCCGCGCAATGGGCGTCGAATGCGTCGTCGGCGACCTCGCGGATTTATCATCAGTACAGAAGGCCGTCGAAGGCACGGACTCGGTATTCCACATGGCTGCGGTGATCTCGTTTCAGCCGCAGGCGCGCCAGCTGATCTGGGACGCCAACGTGGTCGGCACCTACAACGTGCTGCGGGCTACTGCCGAGCAGTCCCAGCACAAGCCGGTGCGCTTGGTGTTCGCTTCAAGCGACCAGGTCTACCCAACCCGGTTTGCCCGCTACAGGCCCACCGACGAGCTCCACCCTCGCGAGCCCTACACCTTCTACGGCATGAGCAAGGTCCTCGGTGAAGAAATGGCCAAGTTCTACGGCCGCTCAGAGCCCGGCCTAAAAATCAGCACGGCCGTGTTTTCGCACATCGAAGCCGCCCACGAATTGATCGACCCGCAAGGCGAATACTCGGGCGCGGCTTTCTACGTGAACGGCCGTGTGCGCAGTCTCAAGGCGGCGAGTACGCACCACGCGGGCGCAACCAGCCAGGGCGAGCTCCTTCGCATCTTGGACATTCTCGAACCCTTGACTGCTCCAGACGAACCGCTGCTGCTGGCCTATGACCAACACGGCCACCCGCACACCCAGGAGCTGGTGGATGTGCGAGACATCGTCCAGGGCCTGTTGCTGATCCACGATAAGCAGGAAGCCATCGGCGAAACCTTCAACCTAGCGCCGGCTTCGCCTGTGAGCCTCGCGGAATTCATCCCCTACCTGGCCAAAGCCACCGGGCGCCGTTATGTCGAGGCCCGGATCCCGGTGGAGCTGGGGCGCACCCATGGCAGCGCCGCAAAAGCCAGATCCTTGTTGGGCTTCGTTCCGAAATATTCCTTGTTCGACATGGTCGACGAAGCCGTCGCCGCAGGAGGCGCATGAAGCGGCGCTACGACGTCTCCGAGGTCCGCGCGCTCACGGAAAAGCTGTTCCTCGCCACCGGCATGTCGGAGGCCAAGGTGCGCAGCGTAAGCACCTCGCTGCTGCACGCAGACATGATGGGGCACGCGACCCATGGCTTGGCCATTGCCCCCTGGTACCTGGACGAAATTCGCTCGCAGGGCATGGCGCTCGATGGCGAGCCCACCGTGCTTTCAGACCGGGGCGCCTGTTTTGCCTGGAGCGGCAGAAGGCTGCCCGGCGCCTGGCTGATCGACCGCGCCATCGACCAGACCCTGGAGCGCATAGCCACGCATGGTGTGGTCACCTGCACCATCGCCAATGGCCACCACACGGGAGCCTTGGCCACCTATCTACCCCGACTGACGGAGCGGGGGCTGATGGTCGTTCTCGCCTGCTCCGGCCCCGCGGCGAACGGCGTGGCGCCGTTCGGCGGCACACGCGGCGTGTTCACGCCGAATCCGTTGGCGGCGGGCATTCCGAGCACGGGCGATCCGATTCTGCTCGACATCAGTTGCTCTATCACGACCATCAAGCGCTCGACCCAGACCGCGAAGGCAGGGGCGCGACTGCCTGGGGCTTGGGTGATGGACGCCGAGGGCCTGGCCACGGACGATCCGACAGTACTGCTGACGGGGAAAGGCACACTTCTTCCCGTCGGCGGGCTAGACCACGGTCACAAGGGTTATGCGATGGCGCTGCTGGTCGAAGCACTCACCCAGGGCCTCTCCGGCTATGGCCGTCGAGACCATCCGACCGGTATTGCAATGAATACCTTTTTGCAGGTCATTGATCCTGCGGCCTTCAGTGGCCGAGCAGCGTTCGCAGCGGAAACTGATTGGCTGATCGAAGCCTGCCGTAGCAATCCGCCACGCCCGGACATCGATCGTGTGCGCGTTCCGGGCGATCAGGCCGGACGGCGCAAACAAGAGGCGTTAAGCCATGGCGTTCCGCTGGGGCAGGAGATTGTCGACGGACTCGCGCCGTACGCCCAGGCACTGGGCCTGACCATGCCGCAGCCCTTGCGAGAACAGACCGCCTGAACCATCCCAACCACCCAGCAAGCACAACATGAAGAGACAAAAAATGAAAAACCAACCCATTGAACGCCGCCGCTTCCTCCAATCGTCAGTAATGGCCGCATTGGTATACAGCACTCTGTGCGCCACGCGGCCCGCGCACGCCGATCAGCTCGACAAAATCCAGCAGAGCGGGCGCATTCGCATCTCCATCGACCCCGCCGCCCCGCCTTACTCGGCCAAGGACTCGACACTCGCGTTCGCGGGCTCCGAGGTCGATGTCGCAGAACTGCTCGCCAGGGATTGGGGCCTGCAACTCGAGATCGTCCCCACCAACCCGGCCAGCCGCATTCCGTATCTGCTGACAGACAAGACCGATCTTGTCATTTCGACCCTGTCGATCACCCCGGAGCGGGCCAAGGTCATCGATTTCTCCGTGCCGTATTCGGGCATTCAAGTCATTGTGGCGGCGCCGCGCAAGCTCGCCATTGGGCGGATCGACGATCTGATTGGAAAGAACGTCGCCGTCGTGCGTGGCAGCACCAACGACACGGAACTGACTCGCGCGGCACCTCCCGGCACCAACATCATTCGTTTCGATGACGACGCCACCGCCATCACCGCGATCCTCAGCGGACAGGCGCAGCTCTACTGCACGGCTCCCGCGTTGCTGGCACCCGTCAACTCGCGTCAGCCCGATCTGGCGATGGAGCCCAAGTTGGTGGTGAAGACCAACCTGACCGGCATCGGCGTGCCCAAGAACCAGGCGCGCTACAAAGACAGACTCGACCAATGGGTACGAGACAACCTGCGCAACGGAAAGCTGAACACGATCTACCGCAAGCACCATGGCGCCGATCTCTCGGTCGAAGTCGCTCGCGCAGCCGGTGTGTGAGAGCCTGCGAAGTTCTGAACAATCTCAAATGATGGGACGATTCGGCACCCCCTAGTAGTAACCCTTTGCTCCCGCGGCGACCCCGCCGTTGCATGATCAACGTCTCGTCCAGCACACGAGGCGTTTTCGTTTGGAGCTTCCTTTTCTTCCCGCATATGAACACTATTATTTTCCCGACGCGGCCGCTCGCCGCAGCCGGTCGCACGGCCCGGCGGAGTGCAGCCCCATGAGCTATGAGTTCGATTTCAGTGCTGTCTTGGCATATTGGCCGATGTTCGTCGAAGGTGCCTGGGTCACCTTGCGGCTTACGTTTTTTGCCACGATCCTGGGCTTTTCGTTTGGCACGCTGTGCGCGATCGCACGCACTAGCGGGCCAGCCTGGCTGAGTGCTGTGGTCGCCAGCTACGTCGAGGTGATTCGCAACACGCCGCTGTTGATCCAGAGTTATTTCCTCATCTTCGGCATGGCCAGCATCGGCCTGCGTCTGCCGATCCTGGTGGGCGCGATCATTGCCCTGGTGGTGAACATTGGCGCCTACACCACCGAGATCATGCGTGCCGGTATCGAGTCCATCCAGCGCGGCCAACTGGAAGCCGCGGAATGTCTGGGCATGTCGCGTACGCAGATCTACCTGCACGTGGTTCTGCGTCCCGCCATGGAACGTGTGTATCCGTCACTGGCCAGCCAGTATGTGCTGCTGATGCTCGCCTCCAGCATCCTGTCCTCGGTGGGCGTGGAGGAGCTGTTCGGCATCTCCAACCGCGTCCAGAGCGATACCTTCCGCAACTTCGAGGTGTTCGTGGTGCTGGGCATTGCCTACCTGGTGCTGTCGGTCGTGCTGCGCGGCGCATTCTGGCTGCTGAACCAGTTGATCTTCACCCGCCGGCGCAAGCTCGGCACGCCGATCTGAGGCCACGCCATGAACCAGCAATACCTCTTCTCCCTCCTGAGCGGTCTCTGGGGAACAGTGCAGCTCAGCCTGCTGACCTTTCTCTGCGGCGGTATCCTCGGGCTGGTCATCGCGCTGGCGCGCATCTCGCCGCTCAAGACGCTGGCCCGACTCACCAGCCTCTACATCCAGTTCATGCAGGGCATGCCGCTGCTGGTGCTGATGGGCCTGTGTTTCTACGGCCCGAGCCTGCTCGGGTTCCAGGCCGTCGACCCGCTGGCCGCGGCCACCTTTGCGATGACGCTGTATGCCAGCGCCTATCTCGGCGAGATCTGGCGCGGCTGCCTGGAAGCCGTGCCCACGGCCCAGTGGGAGGCCGCCGAATGCCTGGGCTTCTCGCGCT
Organism: Polaromonas sp. P4_F9; assembly: GCF_056401235.1. Classification (NCBI taxonomy): domain Bacteria; kingdom Pseudomonadati; phylum Pseudomonadota; class Betaproteobacteria; order Burkholderiales; family Comamonadaceae; genus Polaromonas; species Polaromonas sp. P4_F9. The sequence goes on from NZ_JBFUJT010000006.1 coordinate 52,246, forward strand.
GGCAGCGGATGCGCAAGGTGGTGCTGCCGCAGGCCCTGCGGCTGGCGACGCCACCGACAGTCGGCTTTATGGTGCAGATCGTCAAAAACACCTCGATCGCCTCGCTCGTGGTCGGCTTCGCCGAGCTCTCCTACAACGCCAAGATCCTCAACAACACCACGTTCCAGCCGTTCCTATATTTCGGCCTGGCCGGAATGCTGTACTTCGCCATCTGTTACCCCCTGTCGCGCCAAGCACGCGCGCTCGAAAGGAAGCTCAATGTCAGCCATCGTTGAACTGAACAACGTCCACAAGAAGTTCGGCAGCAACCACGTGTTGCGCGGCGTGAGCTTCAACGTCCAGCGTGGCCAGGTTGCCGCCATCATCGGCCAGAGCGGCTCCGGCAAGAGCACGGCGTTGCGCTGCATGGACCGGCTCGAGACCATCGACGACGGCCAGCTCACCGTGTGCGGCCACGCGCTGCACGACGCGCATGTCGATCTCAAGCCGTTGCGCCGCGACGTCGGCATCGTGTTCCAGAGCTACAACCTGTTTCCGCACCTGACGGTCGAGCAGAACGTGACCCTGGCGCCGCGCACGGTCAAGGGCATGAAGGCCGCGGAGGCCCGCGAGATCGCGCATGTCGTGCTCGCCAAGGTCGGGCTCAAGGAAAAGATGAGCGCCTATCCGGAGCAGCTCTCGGGCGGCCAACAGCAGCGCGTCGCCATCGCCCGCAGCCTGGCGATGGAACCCAAGCTGATGCTGTTCGACGAAGTCACCTCGGCGCTCGACCCGCAGCTGACCGGCGAAGTGCTGCGCGTGATGGAGCAACTCGCCAAGGACGGCATGACCATGGTGCTCGTCACCCACGAGATGGCCTTCGCCCGCAACGTCGCGCATCAGGTGATCTACATGAAGGACGGCGTGGTGCACGAGCAGGGCACCGCAGCCATCCTGACCCGACCGTCCACACCCGAGCTCGCACGCTTCGTCGGCGGCGAAGACTGAGCCGACCCCATCCACCACAGGAGACAACGCATGAAGATTCAAAAACTCGCCGGCTTCGCCGCACTCGCCCTTTCGCTACTGGCCGGCCATGCGCAGGCCCAGACCGACACGCTGGCCCGCATCCAGCAGACCAAGAAGATCCGCATCGCGATCGACCTCAGCGTGCCGCCCTGGTCGTACAAGAACGACAAGCTGGAGATGGCTGGCTCCGAGGTCGAGACGGCGCAACTGCTCAGCCGTGACCTTGGCGCCGAATTGGAGCTCGTTCCCACCAACAGCGCCAACCGTATCCCGCTGTTGGTCACGAACCGCACGGACCTGGTCATTTCCGCACTGACCATCACACCGGAACGGTTGAAGACCATTGATTTCTCCATTCCCTATTCCGGCATATCGACCTTCGTTGCAGCCCCCAAGTCGCTCGTGATCAAAACTCCCGCGGATCTTTCGGGAAAGCGCATCGCCGTGACCAGAGGCACGACCAACGACGCTGACATCACGCGCATGGCGCCGAAAGATGCCGAGATTGTTCGCTTCGAGGACGAGGCCACCACCATGACCGCCATCGTCAGCAACCAGATGGACACCGCGGCGCTGGCGACCACCTTGATCAACATCATTAATCAACGCAACCCTGGCAAGCAGATGGAGACCAAACTGCTGCTGCAGAGCTCGTTGTTCGGTTTTGGAATGCGCAAACAGGAGACGCGTCTCAAGGAATGGGTCGACGCGTGGATCCTCGCGAACCTGAAGAACGGCAAGCTGCAGGCGATCTACAGGAAGAACCAGAACGCGGAAGTGCCCGCGGACGTGCTCAAGCAGATTCAGTAGGCGATGGGTCGGAAGACTTGCTCAACCAAAGGAAACACCGTCATGAATCTCCACAAGCTTCTGGGCGCCCTGCTGACCGGCATCGGTCTTCTGGCCGCCACCGCACCGGCCCATGCCCAACAAGACACACTGGCCACCATTCGATCGACCCAGAAAATCCGCATCGGCATGGACGACGCCGTCGCACCCTATGCGTTCAAGGACGAGAAGCTCAAACTCACCGGCTCGGATACCGCGGTGGCCGAGGCGCTGGCCGCGGACCTGGGCGTGCAGCTGGAAATCGTTCCCTTGTCCAGTGCCAACCGGATTCCGTTCCTGATCACCAACAAGGTCGACCTGGTGATCTCCACGCTGGCCATCACAGCCTAACGCCAGAAGGTTGTCGACTTCACGCTGCCGTATTCCGCAGGCTTCAACGGCATCGTCGGGCCGAAGAGCGTGAGCCTGAAAAGTCTGGCGGACCTGTCGGGAAAACGCGTGGCGGTCACCCGCGGCACCACGTACGACACCCAGGTCACGAGCAAGGCGCCGCCCGACGCCGAGATCGTGCGGTTCGAAGACGAAGCCACCACGATGACGGCGCTGGTCAGCGGCCAGGTCGAGATCGTGGCGCAGTCGTTCGCGTTGACGCCGCTGCTGCAGAAGCGCAACCCCTCGAAGGACTTCGAAACCAAGTTCGTTCTCGAAGAAGTGCTATTCGGTATCGGCGTGCGTAAGAATGATGCAGCGCTGCGCGACTGGTCCAACCAGTGGGTCAAAACCAACCTGAAGAGTGGAAGGCTGAACCAGATCTTCCACAAGTTCATGGGCGTGGACCTGCCCGCCAAGCTGATCGCCAACGGCAATTGACCCGCGGCGGCGCGCCGCACGGTCTCGGCGCGTTACCTCTCCCATCCGTCCATCCCAACCCATCTGCAGCCATGTCCCGCATCACCGCCATCGAACCCGGCTACTATAAGCTGCCCCTCGCCGACAAGCTCAGCGACGCCACCCACGGCCTGGTCACAGCCTTCGAGATCAACACCGTGCGCGTCCGCGACGCGGACGGTGTGGAGGGCGTGGGCTACGGCTACCTGCCGGGACGCAATGGCGCGGCGGTGCATGCCGTGTTATCGCAAGACTTTCCGAGCCAACTCGAAGGCGAGGATGCCGATCTGGTGGACCGCATCTGGAACAAGCTGTGGTGGGGCCAGCACTACGGCGGACGCGGCGGCCCGCCGGTGGTCGCCATGTCGGTGCTCGACATTGCCCTATGGGACTTGAAAGCCAAACGGGCCGGCCTGCCGCTGTTGCGCCTGCTGGGCGGCAACGATCCCGCGGTGCCGTGTTACGTGGGTGGCATCGACCTCGACTTCCCGCTGGACAAGCTGCTTCGCCAGACCGACGGCAATCTCGCCAGGGGTTACCGCGCCATCAAGATGAAGGTCGGCCGGCAGCGTCTCTCGGAAGACGTCGAACGCGTGCGCGCCATGCGGGAACATCTCGGCACTGATTTCCCGCTCATGGTCGACGCCAACATGAAATGGGCGGTGGACGAGGCCGTGCGCGCCTGCCGCGCACTCCGCGACTTCGATCTGACCTGGATCGAGGAGCCGATCGACCCGGAAAACGTGGCCGGCCATGCCCGCGTCTTGAGCGAAGGCGGCACACCGATCGCCACCGGCGAGAACCTGCGCACCTTGTGGGAGTTCCGCAGCCTGATCGTTGCCGGCGGCGTGAGTTTTCCAGAGCCCGATGTCGTCAATTGCGGCGGCATCACGGCCTTCATGAAGATCGCCCACCTGGCCGAAGCCTTCAGCCTGCCTGTCACTTCGCATGGCGTTCAGGATGTCTCGATCCACCTGATGGCCGCGCTCGGCAACCGCTCCTTCATGGAAGTGCACGACTTTGGCCTGCAGCGCTACATGCGCCAGCCGATGACGCTGCGCGAAGGGCTGGCACAAGCCGGCGAAGCGCCGGGCCATGGCGTCGATTTCGACTGGCAGGCCCTGCAGTCGCTGCGCGTGGTCTGACCGTCGCCCCACCGTACATCGTTCTCTTTTTTATCAACCTCTCTTGACTGGAAGCCCCATGCCGTCACGTCGCCATCTGCTGTGCAGCGCGCTCTGCGCCGGCACCGCACTGCTTGCCGCCCTGCCCGTCCACGCGCAGCAGGACACCCTCGCCACCATCCGTTCCGCGGGCAAGATCCGCGTTGCGCTGGAATTCGGACGCCCGCCCTGGGGCTTCAAGGACACGCAACTCAAGATGACCGGCTCCGACCTGGAGGCCGCCGAGCTGCTGGCCAGTGATCTCGGCGTGAAGCTCGAGATCGTCGAAGTGACCGGGCCGAACCGCATCCCGTTCCTGCAGTCGAACAAGGCCGACGTGGTGCTGTCGACCTTCTCCATCACGCCCGAGCGGCTGAAGGTGATCGACTTCTCGCTGCCCTACGCGAGCGCGGTGCAGTACATCGCCGCGCCCAGGGGCATACACCTGCGAGGCCTGGCCGACCTGGCCGGCAAACGCGTGGGCGTGACGCGCGCGACCACGGGCGACACCGAAATCACCAAGGTCGCCAAGGACCGCGGCATCGAGATCGTGCGCTTCGACGATGAATCCACCAATATGACGGCTCTGACCAGCGGCCAGGTCGACATCGTGGTGCAGGAGCCCGCCACCCTCACGGCCGTGGCGCAGCGCAACCCAGGCCGCCAGATCGAGCAGAAGTTCATCCTGACGCAGTTCGCGGTCGGCATCGGTCTGCGCAAGAACGACCCTGCGCTGAAGACTTGGCTCGACCAGTGGATCAAGACCCACATGGCCGACGGCAAGCTCAATGCGATTTACAGAAAGTTCCATGGTGCCGACCTGCCCGAGGAAGTGCGCAAGCCGGCCGCCTGAAACGCCAGCCGGGAACAAAAAAGGCGCACGCGAACCGTGCGCCTTTTTTGTGAAAATCCGTCGATCAGGCCAGCAGTCGCTCCGTGTCACCGACGTATTCCGACTGCGAGAACTGCCCGCCAAGCGTGAGTTCTGCCGCCGAGCACGACGCATCGCTGCCGGCCGCGGGCACCGGGTCCTCGCGCAGCACGGCCGCTTCCGCCGCGGCGTCTACCGCGCCGTCCTGCGGACGGTAACCCAGCGCGAACGCCGTGCTGTTGTCGTAGTGCCGGCCCGTCGCATCCGAGATGCCGTAGACCACGTCGAAGATCACATCGGGGTGCTCGATGCCGATCGAGACGAGTTGCCCCAGATCGCGCCAGCTGAACCAGCTGCCCAGGCGGCGGCGATCGATGGGCCGCGTGTTGACGTTGCCGATGCGCAGGGCCATGATCTGCATGCCGTATTTGTAGGCGTACAAAGCGCCGACCGACTCGCCGAAGGCCTTTCCCACGGCATAGCGGCTGTCGGGCCTCAGCGTGGCCTCCACGCCCATGGCCGGGCCGTGGGGCTGGCGCGGATGCAGGCCGACCACGTGGTGCGAACTGGCGTACACCACGCGCATCACGCCGGCGTCGCGGGCCGCGTCGAACAGGCTGATGCAGCCCTCGACGCTGAGCCGCACCTGTTCGGGCCAGGCCGCGTCGGTGGTGCAGGCCGCCAGGTGGACCACGGCGTCACATCCCCGCAGCAGCGCGGTCAGCGCCGCCTGGTCGCAGATATCGACCACGGCCGAGCTTTCCTGCGGTCCACAGTCGGTGATCGGCCTGATGTCGAGCGACAGCAGCCGGTAGCCACGTTCGCGAAGTTGTTGGCGCAGGCCTGTACCGACCAGACCGGCAGCTCCGGTGATGGCAATCAGTTTCATAATTGACTCCTTGGGGTAGTAAAATTCAGACGCGGAAGCGGTCGAGCACGGTCAGGTCCGGATCGAACCCAAGACCTGGTCCTTGCGGAATCTGGACCTTGCCGTTACGGGGCAGCGGCGTGCCGCCGAGGGCGAGATCGCCCTGCGGCTCGACATAGAGATGTTCGAACAGCGGCTCGCCGGGAATGGCCGCGAGCAAATGCAGCGTCGCGAAATAGCCCGGGCCGAAATACGGTGAATGCGGCATCGGCGTGAGGCCATGCTGGCCCGCGATGCGCACCACCTCCAAGAACTCAGTGATGCCGCCGACCTTGGTCACCGAAGGTTGGGGGTAACGGACCGCGCCGGACGCCATCATCCGGGCGAACTCGTAGCGCGTGCAGGCGTTTTCGCCAGCCCCAACCGGAAAGCGGATGTTGAGCCTCGATTGCACGTCGATTGCTTCGGGGGGGAAAACCGGCTCCTCAATCCATGCGGCGTTGACCTCCTGAAGAACTTTGACGCGCGCGATGGCCTCGTCCTCGGTCCAGGCGCAGTTCACGTCAACGGACAGGTGGATGTCGGGTCCGCAGGCACGGCGTCCCGCGCGGATGACATCGGGATCGATTTCATGCAGCTTCACGTGGCGATAACCCTGCTGCAGCGCCTGGCGGCAGTACTTGTCGACCAACGCTGCGTCACCATAACGCACCAGGCTCGCGTAAGCGGAGGCCTCGCTGCGGTGGGAATCCCCGAACATGCCGCACAGCGGCTTGCCGGCATCCTTGGCGGCGATGTCCCACAGGGCCATGTCGAATCCGGAGATCGCGAACATCGCAATGCCGTAGCGTCCGAAGATGTGCAGCCGACGCTGTAACTCCAGAGTCAAGGCTTCGGGCGTGACAGGCAGTTCACGGTCCTGCAGCAAGGGCGCCACCATCGTACGCGCGGCCGCAGCCACCGCCTCGCGGCAGGCATAGGCAAAGCACTCGCCCCAGCCCACGAGGCCGGTATCAGTCTCCAGCCTCACCAGCACGAAATCCAGTGTATTCCAGCGGCCGGGGGTGATGCCCATGCCGGTACCGCCATCGTCGAAAGGAATGACGGCCTCGATAACCTCGATCGTATGTATTTTCATGGTAATCAGAAAAATGGCGTCGTGCGCCTTGCGTCCAAGCTTCAAAGCTTCAAAGCTTCAAAGCTTAGGGCGTTCCCACGGGCCGAAACAGTTCCAGAAAGCCGGTGGCCAAGCCAACTCGGACCGGATTCCCATACTCTGAGACACAACCGGAGCAAGACGTTTTCCAAGGCGCCCCATCGCCGAAACAAACCCTTAACCTTCACGTCTATCCCATTGACGCCAACTTACCTGGAAACATCATGTCGTCCTCCCTTGCGAGCATCACACTCCGCTGTGGCTCGGCCTTTGCGCGGCTGGAGCCATCACTCGGCGGGCGCATTGCCGCATGTGAATTGCAACAGCCCGATGGCTGCATCACACCGGTGATACATCCTTTTCCGGAAGGTGAAACACAGGTCGAACAGTGGGCCAAGGGCGGCATCTATCCGCTGGTGCCGTACTGGGGCCGTATCGACCACGCGACGTTGCGGCATGAAGGCCAGACCTACCCGCTGCAGGTGTATCCGGACGCGGCGCCCCACACCTTGCACGGCATCGCGCAACGCAGGCCATGGCGCGCCGAGCAGACCGCGCCGGACGCGGCGGTCATGACCTACACGCATGCGCCCGATGCGCACTGGCCCTGGCCTTTCGTGGCCAGCATGGCGCTCGTGCTGACGGCGAAGCAACTGACGGCCGACCTGGTGCTGACGAACACCGGCGAAGCCACCATGCCCGCGGGCATCGGCTTTCATCCGTATCTACCACGCCACCCGATGCTGCGGCTGCGCCTCGAGGCCGAGCGATGCTGGGAGTCCACCCTCGACTATCTCGCCGTGCGGCCCATGGTCATTCCAGCGGAGAGCGATTTTGGCCACGAGAAGCCGCTTACCGACGCGGCCTTCACCGCCTTCTATGAAAACTGGCAAAGCCCGCTGGCGCTGCGCCAGGCCACGGGTCCGCGGCTACTGCTCGGTGCCTCCACCACACTCAACCACCTGGTGCTGCACCAGCCCGAAGGGGCACCCTATGTGTGCATCGAACCCGTCAGCCATGTGGCGGACGCGTTCAACCTTGCCGAACGCGGTGTGAATAGGACCGGCGCAGTGTTCCTGACCACCGGTGCCTCCCTGGCGGGACAGATGACGCTGGGCTGGGAAACGCCTGGCAGCTTCCCCTGAACCCGTGCACTTCAGCCAGCCCTTGTGCCCTCAACTGCCTTGTGCGTCAACGCCGAAAGCACGAGAAGCCGACCGGACAGCGGCGCGCTAGCCAGCGTGTCCAGCGACACGGTGTGACGCGCGGTCGTGACCATCAGCCGGCCGCTACCGTCGGACGCGAGGGCCAGGTCGGTGGGACACGGCACCGGCAGGCCGATGACGCGGTCAACCTGACCGTCGGAAGTGAAGCGCATCAGCGACCAGCCGTCGCACAGCGCCGTCCAAATGCCGCCCTCGTTGTCGAAGGCCAGGCCGCTGACGCGACCCGAGCCCTTGGGCACGGATGCGAGGCGGCGCACGCCCTGCCCCGGCGCGAGCACCAGGATCGCGCCGGACTGCGGCGCCGTGGCGTAGAGCGCTTGGTCCTTCGCACTCCAGGCGAGGCACTGCACCGGCTCGCCGATGCGCCAGCGCACGTCGAGCGTACCGTCTTCGCGCACCAGCCCGATAGCGGCGCCCGACTCCGGCAACGCCACAGCCGCCCATATGCCCTGGCCGTCGCCTTCACAGACCGCGAGCACCGGCTGGCCGAGCCATGGCAGGAGCGGCGTGCGGTGGCCATCGGGTCCGAGCCGCTGCGCGCCGTTTTCGAACACGACAATCAATTCTTCGACCCCGTCGCGCAGACGCCGCAACAGCCCAACCACCGGAGATTCGACCACCGCCAGTTCATGGTCCTGTCCGTCTGACCAGAGTCGGACCGATGGCGCGAGCACGTCGGCCCACCACATGCGGCTGCCGTCGGCCGACCACGCGGGATGAGCGCCGTGGAATGCCCAGGGGCCAGGAAGGGCCACCACTGCCGCCGCCGACGCGGCGCCGGCAACAGGCTTCGTTTCAGGCGGCAACTGCGCGCCGACTCGCCGCGCCGACTCGGCGACCTCCGGCCCCAGCAGTTCGAGCCGCGCCTGTGTGAGCCGGTACGCCGGCCCCGCAACGCTGATGGCGCCGCGGACCTGGCCCGATGAGTCGACCACCGGCGCGCCGACGCAACGCACGCCGAGCACGATCTCCTCGTCGTCGATCGCGTAGCCGCGCGCGCGGGTGATGCGCAGCTCAGCCTGCAGGCGACGCCGGTCGGTGATGGTCAGCGGGGTCAGCGGCTTGAGCACCACCTCGCGCACGATGGTGTCGCGCGCCTCGTCGGGCATGGCAGAGAGGATGGCCTTGCCCTGGCTGGTGCAGTACACCGGCTTGCGCTGGCCCAGCACCGCGGCCGAGCGCTGGCTGTGCGCGCCGTCGCAACGCTCGAGCGAGATTACCTCGCGACCGTCGAGCGTAGCGAGATAGGTGGTCTCGCCGGTGAGGTCGCGCAGCGCGCGCAGTTCGAGCGCGGCCGCGGCCACGAGGTCGGGCATGGCATAGGCCTGGCGCGCCATCTCGAAGCAGCGAAAACCCAGGCAGTAGACCTTGCGCAGCGGATCGCGACGCACCAAGCCGCGCGCCACCAGCGTGGCCAGCAGGCGGTAGACCGTGGTGCGCGGCAGCGACAGGCGTTCGGCCAATTCGCTCTGGCCCAAGCCTTCGGGCGCCGCGCCGATGGCGTCGAGTATGTCCAGCGCCTTCTCCAAAGAGCCCGTGCCTTCTCCAATTGTGGTCGACATACGTTTTGTCTCAGATGATGGTACTTGGCACGCCTTCCAGTGCTGACGCGGTGTGCGGATCATTCTATTTTCGCTTGCTGCTGGCTACGATGGAGCTGAGCCACTGCTGCAAGGCAGGTGCGGCTTTTATTCCCACCATTTGAGACAAAGCCCAATGAACCATACCTCCGCCCCTCCGCTCGCCACGATTCCGCAGCGCGCACCGGCGCCGTTCGTTTCCGACACCGTACTGGACCGCCTGGCCAAGGCCACCAGCGGCTCTCTGACCACCCAGCTCTACATCAAGGGGTTCCGCCAGCCCGTGCTGCACGGACTGACCGCGCTCAACAAGAAGATCAAGCCCTTCGCCGGCCGCGCCTACACCATGCGTTTCATTCCCGCGCGTGAGGACGTGGATGTCTACGGCAACCTGACCACCGAGCCCAGCGCCGACAACCTGCAATGGGTCGGCGTGGAGCAGATCGAGCCCGGCCACGTTCTGGTCATCGACAGCAACAAGGACGGCCGCGCCGCCTCGATGGGCAATATGCTGATCACCCGCATGATGATGCGCGGCGCGCGCGGCGTAATCACCGATGGCACGTTCCGCGACGGCACCGAGCTCAGCGCGATGGACTTCCCGATCTGGTGCACCGGCGTCACAGCCACCACGCGCCTGAGCTACCACCACGTGGCTGATCTGCAGGTGCCAATCGGCTGCGCGGGCGTGGCCATTTATCCCGGCGACGTAATCCACGGCGACGGCGACAACATCACTGTGATCCCGGCCCATCTGGCCGAGGAAATGGCCGATCTCTGCGAGAAGCGCGACGACATCGAGGCCTACCTAGCTCTGCGTGTGCAGGCCGGCGAAGCGCTGTGGGGCCTGTACCCGCCGAGCGCGGCCACCCGTGCGCAGCACACGCGATGGGTGGCAGACGGACGACCGGCCATCGCAGCAGCCAAACCAGCAGGATCCTGACCTCTGCGAAGCAGCCGAAATTGAACACTAAGGAACACCAATGACCATCAAATTCACCCCGGAAGACCATGCCGCGCTGATCCGCCGCTACTTCGACGCCTGCAACGCGGCCGACTACGACACACTGGTCTCGTGCTTCACCCCCGACGCCGTGCACTACTTTCCCGCCGGCCTGCCCGAGATCCCCTGGCGTACGGCCGACACCATCGCCAAGAAATGGCAATGGTGCGTGGAGACGCTCGGCTCGCAATGGACCATCGACAAGCTCATCGTGAGCCACAACACGCCCCAGGCGATGATCGAATGGACGCACTGGAAGAACAAGCTCGGCACGGCGCTGCGCGGCGCCGAGTGGTACGACTTCGATCCGACCACAGGCAAGATCAAGGAGATCCGCGCTTACTACGCCTCGCCAGCCGACAAGGAAGTGAAGATCAACGAACTGGTCGACTTCGACTACGCCGGCCGCGGTTATCCGCTGAAGAGCCGATAAGGACGCCGATGCTGCAATCCATCGAAGCCCGGACCGGCCGCACCATCGGTGCCGGCTGGCCGGAATCCTCGCCCACCGACATCGATACCGCCGTACAGGCCGCCGCCGCTGCGTCCGGTGACTTCGCCGCCAGCGCGGCCGCCGAACGCAGCGCACTGCTGCGCGCGCTAGCCAATGCGCTAGAAGCAGAACGCGAAAGCCTAGTGGCTCTGGCGGACCGCGAAACCGGTCTCGGTCTGCCGCGGCTGAATGGCGAACTTGACCGCACAAACTTTCAACTGCGCGGCTTCGCCGACGTGCTGGCCGCCGGCACCATCCATGCGGTGGTCGACGATGTGGCCGTGGCCGGCCCGCCGCCCACGGGCCGGCCACGGCTGACGCGCACACGGGTGCCGCTCGGCCCGGTGGCCATGTTCGCGGCCAGCAACTTCCCGTTCGCCTTCTCCGTGCTCGGCGGCGACACCGCCTCGGCGCTGGCCGCGGGCTGCCCGGTGGTCGTCAAGGGACACCCCGCGCATCCCGAGCTCTCGCGCACGACCGCCACACTGGCACAAAAGGTGGTGGCCGCACAGGGTTTACCTGCGGGCGTGTTCCAGTTTGTGCAGGGTGGCTCAATCAACATCGGCGTCGCTCTGGTGAATGCGCCGGCAATCGCCGCCGTAGCTTTCACCGGTTCGTTCAAAGGCGGCACGGCGCTGGCCAAGCTTGCGGCCGAACGTCCCAAGCCGATCCCGTTCTACGGCGAGCTCGGCTCCATCAACCCGCTGCTGGTGCTGCCCGCCGCGCTCGAAGCCCGGAGCGCCGAACTCGCCTCGACCCTGGCCGGTTCGATCTGCCTCGGCGCGGGCCAGTTCTGTACCAGTCCGGGCGTGATCGTTGTACCGAGGGGGGTGGCCGGTGACGGCTTTGCGCAAAGCCTCGCCGCCGCACTGCAGGCCTTGCAACCGCATGCCATGTTGTCGGCAGGCATACGCGCCACGTTCGAGCGGGGAGTGGCGCGCTGGCGCGCCGATGCCGCGCTGAAGCCGCTGCTGCCGGCCACCTCGGACGCTGCGGCGCTGGAACCGAGGCCCTTCCTCGCGGAAGTCGCTGCGTCCGATTTCATCACGCGGCCCGAGTTGCATGAAGAGGTCTTCGGCTCGGCCGCGCTGGTAGTGCGCACCGCATCGACCGCCGAGGCCCTGGCGGTGCTGCAGGCAGTGGGCGGCTCGCTCACGGTCACGCTGTGGGGCGCCGACGAAGATACGCCGGACAACCGCCGCCTCGTGCGCGCAGCCACGCAGGTGGCGGGCCGCGTGTTGTTCGGCGGCGTGCCGACCGGTGTTGCCGTCACCGCTGCGCAGCAACACGGTGGTCCCTATCCCGCGTCCACCCAGCCCTTCTCAACTTCGGTGGGTTATGCCGCGGTCAACCGCTTCCTGCGCCCCGTGGCATTGCAGGACGCACCAGCCTGGCTCATCGCTCGCAAAGGACAAGCATGCTGAGACATATCGTTCTATTCCGGCGCAGGCCGGACGTCACCAAGGACCCATCCCGCGAGCAGGCGCTGGTAGCGCGCATGCACAGGCTCGGCGCGCAGATCCCCGGAATCCGTGAATGGCGCGTGGGTGTCAACGAGCTGGTACGCCCGATCAGTTGGGACGTCGTACTCGAGTCCGCGGTGGACGATGCCGCCGCGCTCGACGTGTACCTGTTTCATCCGCTGCACCAGGCCCTGGTCACCGACCTGAAGCCATATTTCGAATGGGGCGCGGTGGACTACGCCGTCTGATGGACCGGCCGAAGGTCCGACCTTCGGCCGGCCACTGCAGCAGACTGCATTTCAATTTCTAGAACTGCCTCAAATGGCATCTTCTACTTATTAACACTTGGCGATGGTCCCCATGGATATCGCTGCCGATCTGAAGCTGGCCATATTACTTGGCTGACCATCGTCGATCGATAAGTAGTTCCTTAACCACGGTGAAGACAAGAAATATCGATCCATTTTTCAATCAACCAAATTACATCACTAAATTCAATGCCAATTTTCCTGCTTATCTCAATATATGGAACCGAATAGACATCCTTGCATGTCAGCGACTTGTTAATTCATTGGATGTTTTTTAGCATGCCATTGGCATATTCAAGCACTGTTCCCCTTCGTGAAATTAATGGATATCAAGATCACCACGAATGCATTTCGTGCTTCATATGCTGGCGGTAAATCATATACACCGCCGGATATCACAACCAATTGCTTATAAAACGAGGCTAAAAATGAAGATAACAAAGAGACAAATTGCTGTTCCCACGGCGCTTATGGCTCTCATCGGTGCCGCCAATGCCCAATCCAATGTGACCCTGTTCGGCGTTCTCGATTTGAACTTGACACATTACCGGGCGGGCCAGCAAACCGGCGGTATAACTCAGACGGTGCTGAATGACGGTACCGTCAACGGCCTGAATGGTTCTCGCTGGGGCATGCGCGGCCAGGAAGACTTGGGCGGTGACCTGAAGGCAGGATTTTGGCTCGAGTCGGGCTTCAATGCGGATACCGGTCAGTCCGGCCAAGGTGGCCGCCTCTTTGGTCGCCAGGCATACATTTCGCTGAGCTCCGCCTCTGCTGGTGAATTGCGTGCCGGGCGTCAAACCATTCTCAGCGACGGTATTCTCGGCCGAGGTGCGCCATTCGGCTCCAATACCGTGACCAACTCCGGCATAGGTGTTACCAATATGGGCAAAAATCTGCCGATGTGGATTGATGCACCGAGGGCTGACAATGCTCTGCAGTACCAGACCCCCAATATGGGAGGGGCAAACGCCGCAGTGCAATACGCTCCTGGTGAAGGTGTCAACGACATATTCCATGGTTTACGTCTGCAGTATGACAAAGCACCGTTCTACATTGGTGCAAGCTACGAATGGAATAAAGACCGCACGACGGGAGATATGACAAACAAGATCTCATCCCTGAGCGCCAATTACGATTTTGGTGCTTTTAGAATAATGGGAGGGATTCAACACAACAACAAGCTAACCACTACCAGTGGCAATGGAGCGGCAGTGGGCGTCAGCAACCTGGTGGTCACCGGCTCCAATACCTTTACCCTTAACCAAACCCGCGTCTACACGGTTGGCGCCGAGATACCTGTTGGCACGTCGACCGTTTTTGGCGTGAACTACACCGGCGTGAAATACGAATCGGCAACCAGCGCAAATGCCAATCTTGGCAGGATTGCCGTGTCGGCTCGCTATGGTTTATCAAAGAACACTTTCCTGTATTCGGGGGCATGGCTTGCAACGGGTAACCTGAAGGACTACATCAGTCAGAAGACGCTTTTGCAAGCGGGTTTACGTACCGCTTTCTAAACACTGCACTCACCAGTGTGATCAAAGCGCCGTGATACAAAAATAGAGATAACGACTAAGTGCTCAGGTCGGACGGAAAAGCGTCGCGTAGCGCGGCAAACAAATTCCCCCGGCCCATCTCGTTTCTCATGCGTGCACCGTCGAAGGTACGGCCTGCTCGAAGACAGCTTTCAGAATCAGCAGGGCCGACTCGAACTCGTCATTAGAAATCGTTAGGGGGTACAGGAAGCGAATCACATTCCCGTGTGCTCCACAAGTCAGGAGAAGGAGACCTTTTGCGATCGCTGCTTGTTGAATGGCTGTCGCAATCCTTGCGCTGGGCGATCCGGTCTCTGGCTCACAGAATTCCACTGCAACCATCGAGCCAAGCCCTCTCACTTCGGCAACAGCAGGATTTCCCACGGCAAAGTCTCTCAGGAAGTCGCTGAGGCGATCACCAAATTCGGCCGATCGTTCGCAGAGCCGCTCTTTGGCGATGACGTCTAGCACCGCGTGCGATGCCGCTACTGCAAGGGGGTTTCCCGCATAGGTCCCGCCGAGTCCTCCGGGCGCCGGAGCGTCCATGATCTCTGTACGACCGGAGACCGCAGCCAGCGGAAAGCCGCCGCCCAACCCCTTTGCCATGGTGATGAGGTCGGGCTGGATCCCGTAGTGCTCCATGGCAAACAGCTTGCCGGTGCGCGCGAAGCCGCTCTGGACCTCGTCGGCGATGAGCAGGATGCCGTGCGCGTCGCAGATTTCCCGAAGGCGCGTCATGAATTGCGCCGGAGCGACGTTAAAGCCGCCCTCGCCTTGCACCGGTTCCACGATGATGGCGGCCACCCGCTCGGCCTCGATCTCGACCTTGAAAAGGCGTTCCAGTGCAGCAATCGATTGCGCCACCGACACGCCCTGGAGCCCGCTGGGAAACGGCACGTGGTAGATGTCTGCCGGGAACGGACCGAAACCCGTCTTGTAGGGCGCAACCTTGCCTGTCAGTGCCATGCCGAGCAGCGTGCGGCCGT
Organism: Polaromonas sp. P4_F9; assembly: GCF_056401235.1. Lineage (NCBI taxonomy): Bacteria > Pseudomonadati > Pseudomonadota > Betaproteobacteria > Burkholderiales > Comamonadaceae > Polaromonas > Polaromonas sp. P4_F9. The sequence continues at coordinate 67,586 of NZ_JBFUJT010000006.1, forward strand.
GGAACGCAGACGAGAACGCAACCACGCCGGCGCGTCCGGTCGCCGCTCGGGCGATCTTGACCGCGTTTTCCACGGCCTCGGCACCCGTGGTGAAGAACGCGGTCTTGGCACGCGAAATCGGCACGAGCGAGTTCAGCCGCTCGGCGAGCGAGATGTACGACTCGTAGGGGACGACCTGGTAAGCGGTGTGCGTGAACCGCTCCATCTGCGCGGTCACCGCCGCCATCACGGCAGGGTGCCGGTGCCCGGTGTTCAGCACACCGATGCCGGCGCCGAAGTCAATGTAGCGTCGGCCTTCCGTGTCCCAGAGCGTTGCGTTCTCGGCGCGGTCGGCAAAGAAGTTGCACAGCACCCCGACTCCACGTGGGCAGGCGGCGAGACGGCGCGTATTTACGTCATTCATCGTATGCTCCTTCCTGATCAGATAACTTGTTCGCGCTCCAGCGCGTCGATGTCTTCGTCCGCGACCCCCAGCTGTGCGAGGATCTCCCGGTTGTGCTCGCCCAACCGTGGCGCAGGTGCCGATTCGGGGCGGCCGCAACCTGGCATCCGGATCGGCACGTCGACGAACTTGCGGCCGGATCCAGGCGGCACTTCCACCACCATCCCCCGGTGCCGGACCTGTTCATCCTGCAGGGCTTCCGCGACTGAATTGATCGGGCTCGATGGCACGTCGAATTCGTCGAAGAGCTGCAGCCACTCCTCTCTGCTGCGAGTGCGAAAGACCTGCTTCAGAAGCGGTTCCAGTTCCGCATGGTTGACGTTGCGCCTGGATCCCGTCGGGAACCTCGGGTCCACGATCAATTGCTCGATATCCATTGCGCGGCACATGCGCTCCCATTGCTCGTTGGTATCAACACAGACCGCCAGCGGCCGGTCGGCGGTGTCAAATGCCTGGAACGGTGCAATGAGCGGATGCCGGCTTCCTAGCGCCTTCGGCACGTCGCCGGCGTTCAAATACCGGGCGACTGCGTTCTCGAGCAGAGCGATCTGACAGTCGAGCATGGCCACGTCGACAGCCTCACCCCGTCCGGTCCGCTGGCGCTTCTGCAAGGCAGCCAGGATGCCGACCGCGGCGAACAGGCTCGCCCCAATGTCGCCGATGGACGTCCCCACGCGGCAGGGTTGGCCGCCGGGCTCGCCGGTGACGCTCATCATTCCGGAAAGCGCCTGCACCACCACATCAAAGGCGGCACGGTGCTTGTAGGGGCCGTCCTGGCCAAACCCGGAGATGGAGGCGTAGACAAGGCCGGGATTCACCTGAGCCATGTCCGCTTTTCCGAGGCCGAGCCGGTCCATCACGCCCGCCCTGTTGTTCTCCACGAGCACATCGCAAGTCGCAGCCAGCTTCTTGAGAAGTTCCTTGCCGCGTGGATCCTTGAGGTTCAGGGTGATGCTTCGCTTGTTGCGGTTGACGCTGAGGAAATACAGGCTCTCATCCTCGATCATCGGCTCGATGATCCGCGTGAAGTCACCGCTTCGCGGCTTCTCCACCTTGATCACCTCTGCGCCGAGTGCTCCGAGCAGCCACGTGCAGTAGGGGCCCGAAAGCATGTGCGTGAGATCCAGAACCCGGATGCCGGCGAGCGGTCCCGTGGAGTCCTTGTCGATGTCGTTCATTTCTATATTCCAGAGAATGGGCCGCTCATCGGCCCGTGAAGAGTGGGGGTCTCTTTGCAAGGAAGGCAGCGATGCCTTCCTGGTAATCGGCGGAGAGATAGCAACCGAGGAGCAGGTCGCGATCAGCATCAGCAGGCAGGGCTTCGTCACGCATGCGCCGAAGGGAGTCCTTCGTGGCCCAGAGGGTCAGCGGCGCAAGCTCCGCGAGCTTTTCCGCGATCTCTTGTGCTCTGGCGGTCAACTGGTCCTCGTCTAGCACAACCTCCCTCACCAAGCCTATCCCCGCTGCTTGCGGCGCTGAAAGCAAGGTGGGGTCGAAGATGAGGTCTTTGGTACGAGCGGATCCCAGCACGGAAACGAGCCGAGCGTAGTTCTTGGTCGACAGGCAATTGCCGACGGTCCTGGCGATCGGAAATCCAAAGCGAAGCGAAGGAGCCGCGATCCGCACATCACAGGCGGCGGCCAGCAGCGCGCCCACACCCACGCAGGCTCCCGCCATTGCGGCAATGGTCGGCGCCCGGACTTGTTCGAGTGCAGTCATCATCTCTTCGGAGGCTGCTTCCATCTGCATGGAGCTTTCCGGTGTCGCCGCGTCCTTCAGGTCGCCCATGTCGGCACCTGCCATGAACGCGGGCCTGCCGCCGGCGACCCCCGTGAGCACGACGGCCCTGACACCATCGTCCTCGTTGATCTCACGAAAGATCGCAGTCAACCTGGACTCCATTTCGTGCGTCAGGGCGTTGCGTGCCGCAGGACGATTGAACATGAGCCACTCGACTTTGCCTTCGCGACGGCGAATGAGGGTCTCCGAACTCTCAATAGATGCGAACTTCATTGGGCGCCCCCCGGAGAGAGGACCTGGCACTGCGCCGCCGGCAGGTCGAGCGTGACGTGATCGCCGACCGCGACGTTGATTTCGGGGCTCACGCTGATGCGAAGCGATTGATCGCCATCGATGTCCACAAGGACGTCACGGTACTCACCAAGGTAGGAAGCGCGGAGCACCTTGCCTCGGACGAGGTTGCCGGGAGAGCTGTTCCCGTCGGCAAGGACGATCTGGGATGGTCGGATGCACAGCGAGACATCGGCCCCGAGATCCAGCGGCGACGGCAGCTGGCCATTCAGCTCGAAGCCGTTGACCTGGACCCGGCCGCCTCCGAGGTGTTTGCCGCGCAATTCGTTGTTGCTTCCAATGAATTTCGCGATGAATGCGTTGGAGGGCTTTGCAAACAGCTCCTCGGGTGTGCCGACCTGCTCGATGCGCCCCGCGTTCATCACCGCCACCACATCCGCGGTGGAAAGGGCGTCCGCCTGATCGTGCGTGACGAGCACCGTCGTAATGCCCAGCATGTCGTGCACCCGGCGGATCTCGAAGCGCATCTCCTCGCGCAGGTTGGCATCGAGATTGGACAGCGGCTCGTCGAGCAGCAGAATCCGCGGCCGCACCGCCAGTGCCCGCGCCAGGGCGACACGTTGCTGTTGCCCGCCCGAAAGCTCTGAGGGGTACCGGTCCTTGAGCGCAGAGAGCTGAACGGCCTTGAGCGATTCGGCAAGCCGTTTATCGAACTCGGCGGCCGGAAGTTTCTGCAGTTTCAGGCCGAAGCCGACGTTTTCGGCGACTGTCTTGTGCGGCCAGACTGCGTAGTTCTGGAACACGAGCGAGACGCCGCGTTTTTCCGGGCTCACGCATCCCTGCGGACTGGACAGGAGCTGGTTGTCGGCCCAGATTTCGCCACCGGTGGGCTCCTCGAAGCCGGCAAGCAGTTGCAGCGTGGTCGACTTGCCGCAGCCGGAGGGGCCTAGCAGTGCCAGGAGCGCCCCGTCGGCGACGTCGAGGCTGATGCCGGAAAGTGCTACTTGCGCGCCGTAGCTTTTGCACAGTTTGTCAATGCGGATCCGGCTCATGTGGGAATCTCCAGGTTGGCGGTGGGCTCTCGCCTCTTGCGGGTCGCCAGCTGGGCAATGGCGATCAGGACCAACGTGCTGAGTACGAGCAACACGCTCATCGCGCACAACAACTCGTAATCGCCACCGTCCTTGGCGTTGTAGATCATGGTTGTCATGACATTCGTGCGCGGGGTGATGAGGAAGATCGCGACCGACAGTTCGCGGATGATGGGAATGAACACGAGCAGCCAGGCGGCCACCAGTCCATGGCGCAGGAGCGGGGCGGTGATGACGCAGAAGGTCCGCGCTTCGCTTGCGCCAAGGCTGCGTGCCACTCGCTCCAGATCAGGCGAGATCCCCTTCAGCAGCGCGGCGCTCTGCGTGAAGGCGATGGGAAGAAATGCCGCCGAGAACGCCGCGATCAGGATCCACGGTGAGCCATACAGCTGAAACGGCCACTTCGTGTAGGCCGCGAAGAACCCCACTGACAGGACGACGCCCGGGAGGACGATCGGCATGGTCGCGAGACTGGAGAACAGAGCGGTCCAGCGGACGGCCCTGCGTTCGACCAGGTATGCCACGATGGTCCCGAGCAGCAGGCAGCACGTCGCCCCGACGATTGCGTATGTGAACGAGTTGGTGATGGCGGTGCGCGTCTCGGCGTTCCCGGTGAGCAAGCGCAGATACCAGTCGAACGTCAGGTTGTCCAAGCTCAGGCCCTTGCCCCAAGCCTTGCTGACGGAGACCACCAGCAGGGCCAGGTACGGCAGGAAGATGGTGGTCGCAGGGACGAACAGCGCAGCGGCAAGCGCCGGCCAGCGCAAGCGCCCAAGGGCTACCGTCCGGTTTCTCCGGCTCTTGCCCGAGATGACCGTGAACCGCTTGCGTCCGAGCAGACGCCTGCGTGCCACGAAAAGCGCCGAGGTCATCAGCAGGAGAGGCATGCAATACGCCGCCGCCAGGTAGAGCTGCGGCGGAAACTGCTGGTAGAGTTCGGCCAGCTTGGTCGTCACAACCTGCGTGCCGCTCGACGCCAGCAGGAAGGCGGGAACGCCGAACAGCGTGAGGCCCTGGATGAACGACAGGATGAAGCCGGCGATGATCGCGGGCATCACCATGGGGATGGTGATGCTTGACATGGTCTTCCAGGTGCCGCTTCCCAATGTGGTCGCGGCATCTTCGAGTTCCACGGCCATCGAGTCCAGGGCGCTGGCCACGATGGTGAAGGTGAACGGCACCGTGTAGATGGCGCTGACGAAGACAGTGCCCGCCATCGAATAGATGTCAAACAGCGGCGCATCGCCCCCAACTATCCAGCGCCACGCGTTGTTGAGCCATCCCGAATTGGGCGCCGCCAGCAGGATCCAAGCCGTAGCGCCCACGAACGACGGCGTCACGAATGCCGCGAGTGTCAAGGTCCTCACCCATCCTCGGCAGGGCATGTCCGAGCGGGCGACAAGCCAGGCGGCTGGTACGCCAAGCAGGACCGACAGAATGCCCACGGCGGTTGCCAGCAGCACCGAATTGATCACTGGACGGTACAGCTCGGGATCGATGAACACCCGGACGTAGTTCGATGCCGACCATGCCTTGCTAACATCGTCATGCAGGCTGTTGAACACCACGAAGCCAATCGGATAGACGACCAGCAGCGCCAGGCAAGTGACCACCACGGCCACCACGATGGCCTTCGAAACCTGGATGTGCCTCAGGCGCTGCCACGGGGCGGCTGCCCCGGACGTCGCGAATGGGTCACTTGGACTGCCCGCCGCGGCGCTCATCGCATGATCTCTTTCCACTTGGCGATACCTTCCGCCACTTCGGCCGAGAGATTCGCCGGCGAGTTGCGGTACCACTTCAGCTTGTCCAGCGACCGGCCCTCGGCCCAGGGCACATCGGCCCGCAGCGTCGGCCAGAAGTTCTTGGACAGGATTTGCGAGACTTCCCTGGAGTACAGGAAGCTGTGGAACAACTTGGCAGCGTTCGGATGCGGGGCATTCTTCGGAATACCCATGACGCCCAGGTTAAGGATAAGGTCGTCGGCTGGGACAACCACATCGATCGGTTTGCCCGCAGCCTTTTGCGCCAGCGTGTAGCTAAACGGAGCCGCCGCGCCGACCACGCGCTCACCCGACAAAATGTCCGTGACGGTGTCGACGTTGGACTGGCCTATCTTCGGACGCTGCTTGGCCAGGCGGCGCAGGAAGTCATCGCCATACTTCGCCCGCATTGCCACGACCCAGCTGGCCACATCTCCAGATGCCGCCGGGCTGCCGATGGTGATCTTGCCCTGCCACTCGTCCTCTAGCAATGCCTGCCAGCCAGCTGGAGGGTTCTTGACCTTCACCGGTTGATAGTTGATGCTGGTCAAGCTCACCGCGCCGACGTGATAGGTCCCGTCCGGATCGATCTTCTGGACCCCTGCGGGGAGCGCGGCGGCGTCTTGTGGCACATAGGTCATCAGGGCGTTGGCATTCTTCAGTTCGATGAAATGCAACACGTTCGTGGTGCCCAGCGAGTCGCACTCCGCTACACCGTTCTGCAACTCAAGGCGCAGCTTGTTGTAGACGGTTTGGGAAGCCTGGCGAAGCAGGCCGACCTCGATGCCCGGGTACTTCGCCTTGAAGGCGTCGCGCAACTCCTCAGCTGTCTTCTGCTCGTACGATCCCCAGTAGAGGGACAGCTTTCCCTCCTTCTTGGCCGCCTGGTACAGGGGATCGTCCTGTGCCGCCGCGTATTGCTGCGACAGGCCGAAGCCCGCGCTGAGAGCCGCACCGGTCTGAACGAACCGGCGCCGAGTGACTTGGTTTGACATCATTGAATGCTCCAGAAGTGAAGGCGCTAGTAGTCGCCGGTGGTGGCCCCGCCATCGACGATGATGGTTTGGCCGGTGATGAAACTCGCCTCCTCGGATGCAAGGAAGGCGACGACGGAAGCGATTTCGGACGGCCGCCCGATTCGGCCAAGCGGCGTCTTGGCCAGCCAGTCGGCGCGGACCGACTCAGGCACATCGGCTGTGATGGAGGTGTCCACCACGCCTGGCGCTACGGCATTCACTAGGATGCCGCGCTTTGCGCCTTCGAGCGCGGCGGTGTGTGTCAGGCCGATCAGGCCCGCCTTGGCAGCAGAGTAATTGGCTTGCCCGAAAGTGCCGAAGATGGCGGTCGAAGCGATGTTGACGATGCGTCCCCAACCGCTGCTGTCGACGGATTTGAACGCGGCCTGGCTGCCCAGCCACGCGCCGCGGAGATTGACGCCGAGCACCGCGTCCCATTCGGCATCGGACATTTTCACCAAGGAGCGGTCCCGCACGATCCCGGCGACATTGACCAGCACCTGCCATCCGCGATACTCTGGCGGCAAACTGGCGACCGCGGCTTCCCAGCTCTCGCGGCTCGCGACATCGAGGTCCACGCCGACGGCCACGTGACCGTCCAGCTGAAGCCGCCGCGCGAAATCGGCCGGACGGGCCGTGTGCAGATCGGCAACGATAACCGCTGCGCCGTCTTCAGCGAGCCGGCGGCAGACGGCAGCCCCGATCCCACCGGTCCCGCCGGTCACAAGGGCGACGCGACCACTCGGGCGTGTCTTCATGATTGCTCTCCCCCTTGCACCGAAAATACATCCTCTCCCTCCTGCACCACGCTGCCATCCTGCTTGCGCAGGGACATCTCCACGCGAACCACGCCGCGGTCCTTCTTCGATGCGCTTGCTCTGACGTCGACGACTGTCGCCACGTAATAAAGGGTGTCGCCAGCGAAAACCGGTGCCTTGAAGCGGCGACCAGACTCTAGGAATGCCAGGATGGCCCAGTCGTCGATGCGTGACCGCATGCCCGTGCTCATCGAGTAGGAGAGCATTCCGTGGGCGATGCGCTGTCCGAAGGGGCCTTGCCGGGCAGCTTCCGCATCCATATGGAGCGGGTTGAAGTCGCCGGTCAGCCCGGCGAACCAGACGATGTGCGCTTCGGTGACCGTAACCCCGCTGGACTGGAAGCTATCGCCCGGTTGGATCTGGTGGAGGTGGATTCGTGCGGTCATTGCTTGTCTGCAGGTTTGAAGAATGGAAGAGAAATGCCATCGCTCGCCATCTCGAAGTCAACTTCCACCGGCATGCCGATGTCGATCTTCTCGTGCGCCACCCCCTTGAGGGTCGAGGTGAACAGCACGCCCTCTTCGAGTTCGATGACGGCGCAGACATAGGGCGTTGGTGTGCCGTCATGGCCGCGGTGGATCACAGAATAGGTGAAGACCTTGCCACGGCCGGTGGCAGCCACCCACTCCGGCTTCGCCCCGGGGACGTAGAGGGAATGGTCTCGCGGATACCACTGGTGACGGCCGGTTACCGGGCAGCGCTGGATCATCAACTTGCGCTGGCGGGCAGCCTCCCAATAGGGCTCGCTCGTGACGTCTGGGACAGGGATGGTGTTCATGTTCATACGGTGAGAATTGCAGTGGCCGCCGAGCAGAAAGTGCCGCCGATTCCATGGACCAGCGCGACTTCGGCGCCTTCGACCTGCACTCCGGGACCTTCCCCCCGCAGTTGCCGGGTCGCTTCGATCAAGGTAAAGATCCCGCGCTTTCCAGGGTGGTTGGAAGCCAAGCCGCCCCCGTCCGTATTGGTCGGAAGCCGCCCACCGATGCCCAGATTTCCCGCAGCGACAAACGGGCCGCTTTCTCCACGGTCGCAAAAGCCCAAGTCTTCGAGTGCCAGCAGCGGCGTGATGGTGAAGGCGTCGTAGATCTGCGCGACATCCACATCGCCGGGCATGACTCCGGCCATCGCAAATGCGCGCGGACCGGACAGGACGGCAGGGGTTCGGATGTCGCGGTCCATCTGGCTCAATTGGGTACGGTGGATGGCTGCCCCGAACCCGGCGACATGGACCGGCTTTTTCTTCAAGTCGCGCGCGCGTTCCCGGCTGGTCAGCACGACCGCGCCACCGCCGTCGGTTACCACGCAGCAATCCAGGCGGTGCAGCGGCGATGCCACCAAGGGCGACGCGAGTACATCCTCGACGGTAAGGGGCTTGCGCATTTTCGCGTGCGGATTCGCCATGCCGTGCTGCCGGAAGGTCACCGCCACCTGCGCAAGCTGCTCCTCTGTCGTCCCGTAGAGGTGCATGTGACGACGTGCGAACATGGCATAGGCCGAGATGAGCGTGGGGTTGTACGGCAGTTCGTACTGACCAGGGCCCGCGGGCAGAACAAAGGGATCGAATGAAGGGGTCTGCAGCGGCCACCAGCGCGGACATGCGGCATAGCTGATGACCACGACCTCCGCCAAGCCGGCCGCTATGGCCGTTGCCGCTCGGCCGAGGTGGACGATGTAGGAGCAGCCTCCGACATCCGTGCCGTCGAACCAGGTCGGCTGAATACCCGCGTACTCTGCGAATTCGATGATGCTCTCGACGGCGCCTCCTTCTGCCCAGTCACCCGACGCGCAGCACAGGCCGTCCACATCCTCGAGGTCAAGTCCCGCATCGTCCAGCGCAGCGAGAACGCAGTCCATTTGCAGCGCGAAGGGGTGCTTGCGGGGAGCATCCCTTAGGGGCGATTCGTGGATGCCTGCAATGGCTGATGCACCGGACAGTTTCACTTGAGTTCCTTTCAGGGGGGCGACAACCTGATATGTGTATGGTACGAATCGGTAGAGGCCAAACAAGCAGATATTTCGTACGGATAGGTTCTTAAAATGCACCTTTCTCAGGGTTCTCCCTCATCTGCTGGTAGCTAAACTGATCGGCATTGGAGTAATCACCATGACTGAATCCTATGCCCTTGTTTCACGCGGCCACACGGTCCAGCCGGAGTGGATCGACGCCTATAACCACATGAACATGGCCCGCTATGTAGCCCTGTTCGATGACGTCACTTACGACCTGCTGGATCGCATCGACCTGGGTCTTGAGTACACGAGAAGGACACAGCACGGGCTCTTCATCGTTGATGCCCGTATTCGTTTCCTCAAGGAGCTGCGCGTGGGGACGCATCTGGAGGTCGCGCTGCATTTCGTCGGCGCAGACCACATTCGGCTGCACATGTATCTGGAACTTAAGAATGTCGATACGGGAGCGATTGCCGCGACTCAGGAGCAGATCGGCCTGCACGCCAGCTTGCTGACACGATCCACCGTCCCTTTCGAGAGCAGAGTTGCGGAACGCCTCCGCGCGCTGGTCGGGCGCGAAAATATCTCGACAAAGCCCTTGCTGCTGCGCCCCCCAGGGGGTACACCGTGATGCTCGTGCGGAGATTTAGATGAAGAGACGTCGCATCCCCCCTCTTGTAACTGTCAGAGCCTTCGAAGCCTTTAGCCGAACGGGCAGTGTTCGCGCTGCCGCTGACGAACTGGCGGTTTCGCACACGGTCATTTCGCGACACATCCAGAACCTCGAGGAATCAGTCGGCACGCGGCTGGTGAAGAAGGATGGCAGGGGTCTCAAACCGACGCGCGAAGGCGAACGCTTCGCGTCCAAGGCCCAAAAAGCCTTCGACCTGCTGGAGGAAGCCACGGCCGAACTAGCGCACGGGCGCGGGGACGCAATCCACATCTGTTGCATGGCCGGACTCGCCAGCCATCGCCTGCTTGCCCGCCTTCCAATCCTGGAATCAGCCCTCTCCGGCACCGTCGTCATTCTCCAACCCACCAGCATGCGCACCGATTTCGACCGAGACGAAGCAGATGCTGAAATCGTCTTTCTGGAGGAGCCGGAGGCACGCGACGGCATCCGATCCGAGCTGCTCGTCCGCCCTAGGATTCTCGCCGTGGCAAGCCCCGCGCTGATCAGGCGTCACGCAAAGATCCAGCACGTAGAGCAACTGCTCGAAATGCCTCTGCTTCACGAGAAGTCGACGGCGTATTGGGAGGAATGGCTGCAGGCGTGCGGCCTCACCGAAATCCCGCCTTTGCGCGGACCGCGGCTGTGGCACGGACATTTAACGCTTGAGGCAGCGCGGCTGGGCCAAGGGGTTGCTCTAGTAAGCGACCTCATTTGCGCTGATCGCATTGCGGCTGGTGAGTTGGTTGAGGTCTTGCCGTCCTCGGTCCAACTAGGTGGCTACTTCTTTGTCGCGCCGTCCGCAAAATGGTCCCATCCAATCTTGACGAAAATCAGGCTCTGGCTTGGTGCAACTCTGACGTCATCCAAATAGCTGAGGGTGTTGGTCAGTAATATCCGGAGATCATGCGGCTTCGCTTTTCCGACCACATGCTCCTGTCCTTTCGCGAGTGGTCATAACGAGGAAACGGCAACGCGTCATGTTTTGAAGTCATGTCAGCTCCTTCAAGGCAGGTTTTGACGAGCGATCCAGGTCGCTGCGCCGCCGCAGGTTCGGAATTCGTCCAGCGACCGCGCGGGGATTTGCGGATAGCGCGCAGCCCACATCCGGGCGAGCGCCTGCCCACCGCCGATTTCCAGGACGCAGGCGGGTTGCCGCTCCGCGATCGCGGCCATGCACGCGCTCCACTCGACGGGTCGGCTCAGCTGCGATGCCAACGCGCACACGATCGCGCCAACGTCCCTGGCCGTTTCACCTGTCGCATTGAGTGCAATCGGACAATCCGGCGGCCCGAAACGCACATCTTTCAGTGCGCCCTGAAACGCAGCGGTCGCGTCGCGCATCCAGGACGTATGCGACGCCAGCGCTACGCAGATTCGCTTCAGCTGGGCGCGGTCACCCAGCGCAGCGTGCGCTTTGGCGAGCGCCGCGCGAGCACCGCCGTATACGTTCGTCTCATGATCGATGCGAATTGCCGTCTCGAGTCCCGCGCAAGCGACCAGGACATCCTCTTCGGTGATGCCGCTGACCGCGAGCATTCCCGTATCGTTGCCGGCCACTGCACGGTCCATGAGCCGTGCACGCCTTGCCGCCAGCGTGACCGCTTCTTCCGCCGAAAGCATCCCCGCAGCCGAGCAGGCAGCGATCTCGCCGACGCTGTACCCCGCCACGATTGCGGGCGGCGTGGAGAGCAAAGGGCGAAGCGCTGCCCAGGCCGCCAGCGCGGTTCCGACGATCAGCGGTTGGGCCAGCGCGTTGGTGAGGCGGCACTCTTCGTCGCTCAACACCCCTCGCCAATCGCCGCCCGTGTGGCGCGCCACTGCGGCCAGGACCGCTTGCGCCGGCTCCTGCTGCTCCAGCCAAGGCAGCATGTGCGCATGCTGGTTCCCTTGGCCCGAGAAGATCAGGGCGTAGCTCATTGGATAACCCGGTCGATCCACCAGGCACAGCCCAGCAGGTCGGCGGAGCCGCCGGGCGACAGCCCACGCGCCACGAAGCGCTCATGCATAGCAAAGGCCTCGTGCCGCCACCCGGACCGAAGCACGCCGCCTGCCTGCAGAAAGGCTCGGGCCTCGCGTTGGGCGAAGCGCAGTCCTTCGAGGCCACCGCGATGCGCCAGGTTCGTGTCGTCCAGCCGCGCGATGGTGGCGATCAATGCCTGGACCATCGAAGCGTCGGCAGGCGCGCCGACGGCTCGCATCGCGCAAAGCACCGGCAAGGTCACCTCGAATAGCACGGGAAACCCCCGAGCAGCTTCTTCTCCCGCGCTTCGCAGGCCAAATGCGCGCGCCACGGATTGACCTCGGCTTCTTGCAGAGTCCAGCCGACGGGCCGCTCGTTCGCGCAGTGCCGCGCCCCAGGTTTCAACCAGTGAGGCGCGCAGCGAGTCGGCATCGATGCGCCCGCCTTGCGTGACCCGCCAGCCAGCCGCTGCACACAAGAGGCCCAGCGAAAAAATAGCACCGCGGTGGGTGTTCACGCCACTCGTCGCGGCCAGCATCCGCTGCTCGGCCCGCCGGCCCATGTTCTCCAGCACATCAAGCGGCACGCCCCGCGCGCCCACATTGACCATCGCTGGGAAGTAGCTGCGCAACGCAAACAGGCTGCGCATGAACGTGTTCGCGTCCATGTCGGCGTGGCTGCCGTTGTCGACGAACGAGACCAGGCCCGGTTTGGGCGCCAGGGCCAGCTCATGGTAAAGCGCGAGCACGGCGGCGCGGCCCATGCGGCGAAGCGTTTCGGGCGCCGGCAAGGCGCGCCAGACAGGCTGATGCAGTGATGCCGCGTTCATGCTGCTACGGCTGCGCACTTGCGAAGCCAACCGACGTCGTCCTGGAGCGCGACACCGTACAGGCTCTTCACCAGCACCTCGCGGGTTTCGCCACGCCGCCACCGCAGCCACTCTCGCCATGCAACGGCGCTGCCATTCGGGAACAGAAGTTCACCATCTATCCGGGGCCCATCCCAGCGAAACTCATCCAGGCAACGTGCGACTCGGTCAGCCACGGCGGCGCCGGCTACCGACAAGTGCAAATCAATATCGGATTGACGTGTCACATACTCCAGCCGCGTTATCCGCTGCCAACCATAGCTGCCATGCACGCGGGGATTGGCGGAAAGGCCCGCCAGCCGATCGCACAACGCGATCCAGCTTGCGCGCCGACGAACGGGCAGGAGCATCCGAACATCCAGTGCCTTTGGGAAGCCATCCTGATAGAGCACGCAGTCGCGCGGCGCATGAAGCGGGAGTTTTCGTTTGTCCCAACACACGGGTGCCGCGAGTCCTAGGGAGAGATCGCTCCCTCCCGGAATTTGCCGTCCTACAACCAGTGGCAGGCGCTGATCGAACCAATGCTTCAGGCATCCGAGTGCTTCGTGCTCGCTCGCTTCCTGCAGCATGCCTTCCCAGCCCTGCGCGGACAACCAGACGAGATCGTGGCGTCGCAGCAGCATGGCGCAACTCAAGCCACCAGCACGCGTTCGATGACGGTGCTCGCCAATCGGCGGCCCCCGCGCGCAGCGCCGTCGCGCGCGCGCTCGTCGCTGGTCGGATCTTCATCCAGAGCCGCTGCAAGGCAGGCTTGCAAATCACCTTCCCAGACCGAACGAATCCCACCCATGGCCACGTAGTTGCCGACGCCCGGCGCGAAGACCGGGTTCGACTTCGACAACTCGGTGAGCAACTCCTCGGCTAGCTTCGTCACGCGCGCCATGGCGGGAATGCGCATGACTCGAATCTCCGCTTCCGGCAAGGCATGGCACGCATCGGCGATCAAGCCTGAGGTGATGAACCCGCCGGACAGCGCCTGGTCGTACACGAGGCCGAGCACGCGGTGGCCCCGTCGTCGCGCCAGGTCGACGCAGCAACCCAGATGCGCCATTGCCCGGTTGATGCCGAGCAGCTCGTCTTGGCGGCGCAGCTGCTGACCTTGCGTGTCGATCAACAGAAGAAGGGTGCGCCCCGGATGGCGCTTGATCGTGTCCAGCACTACACGCGCCTGGGCGAGCGCAAGTGCGACGCCGATCGGCGCGTGATTGGTCGTCCCGACCACCGTGATCGGCTCCTCGCAGGCGCCGAAGAGGGCTTCGCCCGTCAACAAGTCACCCTCCTGACGAACATCGTGGTCTGTCTCGAAAAGAGCAGACACCAGATCTTGCCATCTCATGCTGTGACCTTCATTTCATCTGCGGCGGCCGCGAGTCGCTGCGACAGCAGCGCGTGTTCTTGCTCGAGCGACTCCAGCGTCACAAGGCGCGATGCGTCCTCACGAACGATGTGCCCGATCGCCGCGTCCCGGAAGGCCTGCACATCGTCCTCGACCAGCTCGTCGCAGTCGCCGGTAAGGAAACGGTGCCTCCCACCCGTCGTGCGCCACACCAGCGCGCGGTCGCGGGAGTCGAACTCCTCCACACCATGCGAGGCTTCGATCACTTCCGGGCCGGACATCGAAAGGCGGCCGACCTCGCTCATCACGATTCGGTCGGTGCAGCGGGCGACGATGCCCATTCCGCCGAAGCAACCGTTGGCACCTCCGATCAGCGTCACCACAGGGATCCCGGCGGCGCGCACGTCGAGCACGGCGCGCATCACTTCCGACACGGCGATAAGTCCCGCGTTGGCCTCGTGCAGACGGACACCGCCGGACTCGGCGAGCAGCACGACCGCCGATGGCTTGTCGCGCAGAGCGCGCTTCAGCAGTCCGGTCAGTTTGGCTCCGTGGACTTCGCCGACGGCACCGCCCATGAATTGACCTTCCTGCGAAGCCGCAAACACGGGCAGGCCACCGAGGCGGCCGTGGCCGATCGCAATCCCATCGTCGAACGCGCATGGCACCGACAACTGGGCCAGGTGCGGGCTCATCACGCGTTGCGTGGGCGGCAGCCATTCCTCAAAGCTGCCTGGGTCGAGAAGAAACGCAAGGCGCTCACGCGCGCTGCATTCGGCGAAACTCGTCTTCATGGGCGCGCTTTCTGCACGTTGGCTACCGCCTGCTCCAGGCGCAGACTCACCACGGCCGGCGTTGCGCCCATGTCATGGATCGAGACCACGGCACCGTCCAGGCCGTGCCGGTCGTGGAAGTCGCGGATCACGGCTTCCCAGATCGACCCGAACCCGCGCGCCGACGTCTCGATGCGAAACACGCAATCCGCAGATTCACCGGGTTCGATCAGCACTTCCAGATTGCCCGATGCGACGACGCCGACCAGCACCGGCGCGAACGCCGGCTGCCGGCGCGAGCCTCGCAATTCGTAATGCAGGGTTTCCATTCCGTTCATACACTCACCAATTCCGAAAACGCGGGGGCGGTTGATACAGGCCGCCGGAAGCCAGAGCCAGCTCACGCATGGAACGGGCAGCCAGCAGGTTGCGTGTGGCATCGCGCACGTCGATGCCCAGGTCGCTGGGTCTGCGGATGACTCCGCGGTCGCGGAGATTCTCGACCGCGCGCTTATCGCGCGCGAGCCCCACCGGCGTGTAGCCCGCGACGCCGCGAATCGCCTGCTCGCGCTCTTCGTCCGTGCGGCAAAGCAGCAGGTTGGCGATGCCCTCCTCCGTCAGGATGTGCGTCACGTCATCGCCGTAAATCATGATCGGAGGCAGCGGCATGTTCGACCGCCGCGCCAGCTCCCAGGCGTCGAGTTCCTCGACGAAGGCCGGTTGCATGTGCTCGCGGAACGTTTCGACCATCTGCACCACGAGCTTCTGGCCCCGGGGCGTTCCGCGCGCGCCCGTCAGGCCCGCGCGCGACTCCTGGCCCGCCTTGAGCCAGGCGGGACTTGCGTGCCGCCGGCCGCGCGCATCGGCGCCCATATTCGGCGCACCGCCGAAGCCGGTGATGCGGTCCAGCGTCGCCGTGGAGCTGTTGCCCGCGAGGTCGATTTGCAGCGTGGAGCCGATGAACAGGTCGCATGCGTAGTGACCCGCCGCCTGGCAGAACGCGCGGTTGCTGCGCATCGAACCGTCGGGTCCGGTGAAGAAGACGTCGGAACGCGCGCGGATGTAGTCCTCCATGCCGAGTTCGGAGCCGAATGAGTGGATGGACTCCACCCAGCCTGCCTCGATCGCGGGGATCAGGGCTGGATGCGGATTCAGTGCCCAGTGCTTGCAGATCTTGCCCTTCAGACCAAGCGATTCGGCATACGTCGGCAGCAGCAGCTCGATGGCAGCGGTGTCGAAGCCAATTCCATGATTGAGCCGCTGCACGCCGTACTCCGCGTAGATGCCTTTGATGGCCATCATGGCCATCAGCACCTGGATCTCGGAGATCTGCGCGGGGTCGCGCGTGAACAATGGCTCGATCAGGTTCGGCTTCGGAGCCTTCACCACGAAATCGACCCAGCCCGCCGGCACATCCACGCGCGGCACCCGGTCGACGATCTCGTTCACCTGGGCAATCACGATGCCGCCGCTGAATGCAGTGGCTTCAACGATCACCGGGGTGTCCTCGGTGTTGGCGCCGGTGTAGAGGTTGCCCTGCGCGTCCACCGACTGCGCCGCGATCAGGGACACGTTCGGTGTGAGGTCCACGAAATAGCGGCCGAACAGCTCCAGGTAGGTGTGAATTGCGCCGATCTGCAGGCGCCCCTGCGACAGCAGCTTCGCCAGCCGGGCGCCCTGCGGACCCGAGAAGGAGAAGTCCAGGCGCGAGGCGATGCCGGATTCGAACACGTCGAGATGCTCGGGCAGCGACAGCACCGATTGCACCATGTGCAGATCGTGCACCGCCTTCGGGTCGACCTGCACGAGGGCCTTGGCGAGAAAGTCCGCCTGCTTCTGGTTGTTGCCTTCGAGGCAGACCCGGTCGCCGCATTCGAGGACCGCCTCCAGCAGCGCGACCGTGCTACTCGTCGCGACCCGCTTGCCGCCGCAGTCCTGCAACAGCGCCGCTCCCAGCTGGCGCGCAGTGCGCAGCACGCGCTCCTGCCGCTTGACGGCGCGGCTGTTCCAGGGCTTCATGTCGATGTGAGGATGGTTCATGGGATTTGAATGCGCGTCAGGCCTGGCCCGTGCGCGCCATCACGTAGTCGGGCAAGGCGGTGGCAATGCCGGGGAAGAAGCAGATCAGCACAACGGCCAGGAGCATCAAGACCACGAACGGGATGACGCCGCGGATGATGTCGCCCAGCGGGATGTCGGGCGCGATGTTCTTGATCACGAAGATGTTCAGGCCCACCGGCGGATGGATCAGCCCTGTCTCCATCACGATGGTCATCAGGATGCCGAACCACACCAGATCGAATCCGGCTGCCTTGAGCGGGGGCAGGATGATCGGCGCCGTCATGAGGATGATGCTTACCGGCGGCAGGAAGAAGCCGAGCAGGATGACGAGCACGAGGATGGTGGCGAGCAGGAACCACCTGGACAGGTGCATGTCGACGATCCACTGCGCCGCCGCCTGGCTGATGTGCAGGTAGCTCATCACGTACGAGAACAGCAGCGACATGCCGATAATGAACATCAGCATGGTCGACTCCTTGATCGTCGAGGACAGGATCGGCCGCAGGTCGCGCACGCGCCAGACACCGTAGATGGTCGCGATTAGCCCCAGCGCCAGCAGCGCGCCCAGCCCCGCGGTTTCCGAGGGGGTAGCGAAGCCGCCGTAGAGCGCGACCATCACGCCCACCAGCAGCAGCACGAACGGCACGACCCGCGGCATCATCTCGAACTTCTGCGCGGTGCTGAAGCGCTCCCGCTCGAGCAGGGCCGAGTGCGTGCCGTCATGGCGGTATGCCGCTTCGGCGAGCCGGTATTCCTTGCGGTAGCGTATCACCGCCCACAACGCGAACAATGCGACGAGCAGCAGGCCGGGTCCGATGCCTGCGAGGAACAGTCGTCCCAGCGACTGCTCCGCAGCCACCGCGTACAGGATCATGGTGATCGACGGCGGCAGCAGGATGCCCAGCGTGCCGCCCGCCGCGATGATCCCCGCCGCGAACCCCGGCGAGTACCCGCGCTTGCGCATCTCCGGAATGCCGGCGCTTCCAATCGCCGAGCAGGTGGCTGGGCTGGAACCCGCCATTGCCGCAAAGAGGGCGCAGGCGAAGACGTTCGCGATCCCCAGCCCGCCTGGGATACGCCCCATCCACACATGCATCGCCGCGTAGAGGTCCTGGCCCGCGCGCGACTTGCCGATCGCCGCGCCTTTGAGGATGAACAGCGGGATGGACAGCAAGGTGATGCTGGCCATCTCCTCGTAGACGTTCTGCGTGATCGTGTCGAGCGAGCTCGCCGGCATGAACACATACATGAACCCGACGGCGACGCTGCCCAGCGCGAAAGCGATGGGCGCACCGGAGAACATGATCAACAGGGTGACGGCACCAAACAGGGATCCGAGGGCAAGCATGCTCATGATGCGGCCTTTCTGGCGATTATGGAATTGACCGGGTGCGTGCGCTTCCTGGAAATGCCGTTCACCCGGGCGCAAAGCTGCATCGCGAGCTGCACGGCGAGCAGCGTCATGCCGAGCGCCATGAGCCCGTACGGGATCCACAGCGGCGGCGCCCACGAGGACGACGTAGTCTGCTTCTCGACCCAGGCCTCGTGAAACAGCGTCCACGACTTCCACGAGAAGAAGGCGCAGAACGCCGTGCACATCGCGTCGACGAGAAGCAGCCGCACGCGGTTGAACGCGGCCGGCAAAACGGTAGCGACGGCGTCGATGCCGATGTGTCCTCGCAGCGCCTGGACGAACGCACCGCAGAGGAACGTAGCGCCCACCAGGCAGAAAACGGCCGCCTCATCCTGCCAGTCGGTGGAGGCCTTCATCACGTAGCGGGAGACCACGCTGTAGGTGAGCACGGCCGACGCGATCAGCAGCGCGACCATGCCCAGAACGACCATTGCGTCGTTGACGCGCAGCATGAGCCGCTCGGCCGGTTGCAGAAACTTCGGCATGTCGGGATCAAGCTCCGCGAGCGCCGGTCCGGTATCGAGGCCGTGGCTCATAGCAGCTTCTGCGCGGCCTTCATCAGCGCGGCGCAGTTCTCGTTCTTGTCGGCGTAGTCTTTCCATGCCGTGTCCCGCGCGATGGCCTGCCATTTGCGCAGCGTCGCATCGTCTATGTCGTAGACCTTCGCGCCGGCTTTCGCATACAGCTCCGCGGCCGTCCTGTCGTCCTGCTTCGCAGCGTCACGGGCGAAGCCTTCCAGTTCCGCGCCGACGGCCATGACGATGTCCTGTTGCGCTTTGGGCAGCTTCGCGAACACGTCGCGAGAAATCAGCAGCGGCTCGAACATGAACCAGTAGGTGCGCTGGCGACCGGACGTCAGGTGCTTGGCGATCTCCTCCAGCTTGAACGAGATGAAGCTGGTCGAAGAGGTCATCGCCGCGTCCATCGCACCGGTCTGCATGGCCGCATAGATCTCGTTCGACGGCAGCGTGATCACGGACGAGCCTGCCGCCTTGAGCATCATGTCCATTTCGCGGCTGCCGCCGCGGACCTTCAAGCCTTTGGCGTCATCAGGTGTCACCAGCGGACGTGCGCGGCTGGCCACGCCGCCCGCCTGCCACACCCAACTGACGATGAGCACGCCCTTGTCCTCGAGCTGTTTGGCCAGGAGCTTTCCGACCTCGGCGCCCTTCCATTGCGCGCCGACCTCGTAGCTGGGAACCAGCGCCGGCATCAGACCGATGTTCGTCTCGGGCACTTCGCCGCCCGCATACGACAGCGGTACCAGGCTCATATCCAGCGCGCCCTTGCGCAGCGCCGAGAACTGGGCATTCGTCTTCATTAGCGACGAACCCGCGTACACCGATGTCTTGACGGCGCCGCCCGTGCGCTTCTCGACTTCGGCGGCAAAACGCCTGCAGAGTCGGTCCCGAAAGTCGCCCTCGGTGAGGGTTCCGCTCGGGAACTGATGAGAAATCTTGAGGGAAGCCGTGTTCTGTGCCCAGAGTGTCGGGACACTTGCGGCAAGAGCCATGGCAGTGGTCGTGTGCAAAACGTTTCGTCGGGTGGGGTGCATCTTGTCTCCTTTTTTTTCGGCCGAATGCCGATACGAATGGTGGCTTGGGCACCCGGCGTCAGCAATTCGCATTTCATTTAGCCGGCCTACACGCATCGTTAATGCGATGGAGACCCACGATCGCTCCATTAATGTTCAAATGCGCTCAAGTGCCTGATTTACCATGATCAATCTCAATCGCTTCGACCTCACCACGCTGCGCCTCTTCGTCGCCGCTGTCGATGCGGGCAGCCTTACGGCGGGCGCGGATCGATTCGGGATTTCGCTGCCCGCGGCGAGCAAGCGCATCGCGGAGCTGGAACAGCACTGCGGGATCTCGCTCCTGCAACGCGGGCAGCGCGGCGTCAAGGCTACGATCGACGGGCAGACGCTGCACAGGCACACGATCGAAGTGATCGCCCGCCTTGAACAGCTCGCGCAAGCGGTGGACGACTTCCAGTCGGGTGCGACCGGGCATCTGCGTCTTTGCGCCAACCCTTCGGCGTTCGGCGGCTTCCTGCCCAGTGTGCTTGCCGACTATGCCAAGCGCTATCCGAAGGTAACGATCGATCTGGAAGACGCGCTCAGCGAGGATGGTATTCGTGCCGTGCAGAAAGGGACCGCGGAGCTCGCTGTAATTGGCGACAACGTACCGTACGAAGGACTCGAAACGTTCGTCTGCAACGTTGACAAGCTGGTCCTGCTCGTGCCGTCGGGCCACCCGCTCGGCAAGCGATCTATCGCGTCCGTCGAAAGGGTCTTCGACTTCGACTTGGTCACCCTGGCGCGCAGCGCGTCCCTCACGCGCAAGGTAATGGCCGCGGGCGAGTCGGTGGGCCGGGCGCCGCGCATCCGTGTCCAGGTGCGCAGCTTCGATTCGATGTGCCGGATGGTCGCGTCCGGCATCGGAATCGCCATTCTTCCCCGCGCGGCCGCGACGCTCTATGCACAGGCACTTGAATTGAAGATGGTAGGTCTGGAGGGTATTGCGACGGATCGTCTGCTGCTGTTGGCGATGCGCCGGCGATCCGAACTCTCTTCGGCTGCGGCGGCACTGGTGGAGATGCTGGAGCAGGGAACGGGCGCAGTGCCTATCTGAGACGAGCAAACGAAGGGGCGCCTCGCCGGTTGCCGAGCCGCTCCCGCCATCGGTAGATCTGCTGGTCTGGATACCGTGGCGCCGCGCTGTTCCGCTCACGTTACCGCTCATCAATGCCACCTCCACGGCAAGTGTTGAATTGCACTGAAGTCTGACCCGAGGGGGATGCGGACAAAAACTTGGACTACCAGGAGGTAGTTCATGTATTCGTACGAAGACAGAATTCAAGCGGTCGAGCTCTATATCAAGCTCGGCAAACGTCAGGGCAACCAGTCGCCAGTTGGGTTACCCAACCAAGAATGCGCTGAAGGGCTGGTACCGGGAATTCGAACAACGCCTTGATTTATCAGCGGGCTATGCACGCTCAAAGCCAAAGTATTCGCAGGCGCAGAAGATGAACACCAGCGTATCGCCCACCCATTGATCCTCGACGAGAAGTAAGTAAGCGATGAAAACTACTCGATTTCACAAAGCTGGCCGGCCTGAAGCCTTTGTCTACGGGAGGTGCCAGATTCGACGCCCAAAAACCGGGAAGTCCCGATCCGCATCGCGTCCGCCGGAATGAACTTTCCGAACGTTATACGCAGGCGGGGCGGATTCGCACATATCTCTATGTGCCCGCCGCAAAGATCACGGCACGGACTTTGGTGTCGTACAGGCGCCGCAGCGTTTCTATGGAATACGCATGTTGAACTGCGCTGAAGAGGTCTGGCCCAGTCTTGCAAAAAATCCCGACAGGCTCTATCCATGGCAATCAAAGATTTTCCGCGGGAATAGAGACTGTCCTAGTGTGGTGCGCCGATTTGTTTTGCACTTATCGCCCGACTCGCGCCAGAGCGGCCTTGGCGCGGGTGACTTTGGCGAGGATGTCAGAAGCGCTGGCTGTCCAGATGAACGGCTAGGGGGTTTTGTTGTGATGCGCGATGTACTGGGCGATGGCTTGCTCGAGTTCGGCCACACTGGTGAAACTGTCGCGTCTGATGCGGTTTTCGGAGATGTCGCGGAAGAAACGCTCAACCATGTTCAGCCACGAGGCGCTGGTGGGCGTGAAGTGCATGACGAAGCGCGGGTGTTTGGCCAGCCACGCCTGGACGTCAGGATGCTTGTGGGTGGCGTAGTTGTCAACGATCAGATGCAACTGCAGGTGCTTGGGAGTCTTGCGATCAATCAGGCGCAGGAACTTGAGCCACTCCTCGTGCCGATGCCGGTCTTGGCACATCGAGATGACCGTGCCGTCCAGTGTGTTGAGTGCGGCAAACAGCGTGGTCGTTCCGTTGCGCTTGTAGTCGTGGGTCATGGTGCCGGCGCGTCCGGGCTTCATCGGCAGGCCCGGCTGGGTGCGGTTGAGCGCCTGAATCTGGCTCTTCTCGTCACAACTGAGCACAAGGGCATGCTCGGGCGGGTTTATGTACAGCCCGACGACATCGACCAGCTTGTCCTCGAAGCGCGGATCGCGCGAGAGCTTGAAGGTGTCCTGCAGGTGCGGCTTGATCCCGTTGCGCTGCCACACCCGGCGGATGGTCGTGGCGCTCAGGCCCAAATGCGACGCCAGCGTGCGTGTGCTCCAGTGCGTGGCCGCAGCCGGCTTGTCGTGCAGCGTCGTGTTGAGGATGTGCGACTCGATCTCGGGTGTCACGCTCGGTGTGCGCCCCGAGCGCGAGGCGTCTTGCAGCAACGCGTCTATGCCGCCATCAATGAAGCGCCGCCGCCACAGCGCCACCTGCCGCCGATCAAGCCTGACCTCAGTGGCGATGTCCTTGTTTTGCCAACCCTCGGCCGCCAGCAAGATGACGCTGGCGCGTTGCTGCACGCGAGTCTCTACACGCCTGCCCTTGGACAGGATGCGCAACGCACGCTCGGTTTGCGCATCCAGTTCGATCTTCTCGGCAACTCGCATCGCTCCAACCTCCTGGAACGTTCGAGTGTGCCCGAGACGATAAGTTCATTTAATTACGGCGCACAACACTAGTAAGTGCTCATCCCCGGCCGCACGCCTTCATAGGCGCGTTGCAGCAATTGTCGGATTTCGTCGCGCTGCGCTGGGCCGATCGGGCGCGGGTTCCAGTATGGGTTGCGGACCGCAAGGTCGGCCGCGTGATCTAGATCCACTGCTTGCATGCCGATGTCTTTTAGCGCCACAGGCGCCCCGTTGTCGCGGGCCAAGTCGAACAACCCCGCCGCGGCGCTGACGCGGCCCGCGGTTCCGAGGGCGCGGCAGATGCGGGCCATGGCCGTTGGCGCGGCTTGCGCGTTGAATGCCACGGCTTGGGGCAATACGACGGTGTGCACCTCGGCATGCGGCAGATTGAAGCTGCCGCCCAATGTGTGGCACAGCTTGTGGTGCAAGGCCATCCCCACATTGCCAAGCACCACGCCACAGAGCCAGGCACCGTACAGCGCCTCGCCGCGCGCACCTAGATCATCGGCACACCGGCCGATGGCGGGCAAGGCCTGCGCGATAGCGCGTATGCCTTCCTCGGCCATCAGGTCCATTATCGGATTGCTGTCCTGTGCATATAGGCCTTCGACGGCATGCGCAATCGCGTTCATGCCGCTGGTCACGCTCAGTGCCACGGGCAAAGTCAGGGTCAGCGCCGGATCGTAGATCACCGTGCGCGGCAGCACGCGCAGATCTTTCCCGGTCTTCTTCAATCCGGCCTCGGTGATACCGTAGATCGGCGTCATCTCGCTACCAGCATAAGTAGTGGGGATCGCCAGAATGGGCAGACCTGAATCCAGCGCGATTGCCTTGCCCAGGCCAGTGGTGGAGCCGCCGCCAATGGCAATCGCGCAATCCGCCCCCAGTCGGCGCGCTTCCTCCCGCGCTTCGCGTGCTGTCTCCATCGGTACATGCATCACGGCTCTCGGGAAGATGCCGGCAGCGCGATGTCCAATACGATCCGCCACCATCTGCGCCTGGCTCCGCTGCTCAGGTGTCGACAGTACCAGCGCTCTCCGTGCTCCCAGCAACTCGATCTCCCGTTCCAGGTGTTTCAGGGAACCGGCGCCAAACACCACCCGCGAGGAATGGCCGTTGTAGATGAATTCCTTCATGGGCATCTCCCGCCAGCCGCTTCATAATCCACCTGGTGCCGCTCAATACGGATTCCCACCAGCTCGTCCCTGACCCGCAGATGCTCGTGATGATTCGCATACGCGTCCAACGCCGCCTGCGACTCGAATTCGCTGTACAGCACAAGGTCGCACGCGTAGTCAACCTGGCTGACATCGATGCCAATCTCCAGATGAATCAACCCGGGAATGCGTCCCTTCAATCCGTGAAATTCGCGGCGCACGCGTTCGATGTCGGCGTGCTTCTCCTCGAGTGTGCCTGCGCGTACCTTCCACATCACGATGTGACGGATCATTTCCTGCCTCTCAGTTCGCGAGGCCGTCACGCAGGAGCATGGGACGGCTTGGTTTGACCGGATTGAGCACGAAGTCGTACTCGACGAGATAGCTGCCGTCGGGCTGAGGTTTCCAGTCGGCCACCAGGGACTGGCGCACGCCGAATACGGCATCCGAGTCGAGGTAAGGGTCATCGCTCCGGAAAACATGGGTGATCAGTGTTTCATAGCCATCGGCCTTGATCATGAAATGCAGATGGGCCGGCCGCCACGGATGGCGGCCCGCGGCTTTGAGCAGGTCGCCCACGGGGCCGTCATGCGGTATCGCATAGGGAACGGCCAGGATGGAGCGGAAGTGGTAGGCCCCTTTCGCATCGGCATTGAAGGTTCCGCGTGCCTGCGCATGGTCGATCTCTGTGTGCTGCACGTCATACAGGCCGTCCTCGTCGGACTGCCAGACATCGATATGGGCGCCCGGCACAGGTTCGCCAGCGATGCCGCGCACTATCCCGCGAACCAGGCAAGGAATTCCGCGCGCACCGTTTGCGATGTCCGCACCGAGTTCGTAGTGCGGCGCGCCCTCCACATGGAAGGGGCCGAATACCGTGGCTTCGGTGCAGCCTTGAGGCTTGTCGTTGTTCATCGCGACCGTCAGCATCGACAGGCCCAACACGTCGGACAGCAGGATGAATTCCTGGCGCTTGTCGTCGGTGATGTGACCGCAGCGCGTGAGGAACTCGATGCCCTTAAACCACTCCTCTTCGGTGAGGTGAACCTCGCGCGCAAACGCGTGCAGGTGGTTTACCAGGCTGGTCATGATCTGCTTGAAGCGCGGGTCCGCCGTTGCGGCATGGCGTTCGAGCACGGCTTCGGTGATGGTGTTCCGGTCAAGGTTGCGCATGGTTGTTCTCCTTTTCGCTCAGTCAAGCTGGAGCTGCATCCGCCGCGCGACTGTTCCCCACTTGGCGAAGTCCTCCCAGCTGCGCTTCTCGGACTCCTGCGGTGTGCTGGCCTCCACACGCAGATCCATTTCCGCCAGCCGCGCCTTCATGGCCGGCGCCATCAGCGCGGCGCGGACATCGCGCTGGATCTTTTCCGCGACCGCAGCGGGCAGGCTCGCGGGCGCCATCAGGGTTTCGAAGAAAGTCGCGTCGAAGCCGGCATGGCCGATCTCGGCCACCGTCGGCACCGCCGGCAACAGGACCGAGCGTTCCTTGCTGGAGACGGCGACCGCCTGGAGCCGCTTGCTTTGCACATGCGGCAGCACCACGGAGGAGACAATGAAGCCGCAGCCCACGTGGCCCGCCAGCACGTCTTGCGCGGCCGGCCCAGGCCCTTTGTAGGGCACGTGCGTCTGCTTCGAACCGGTGGCCGCAAGCAGCATTTCCATGGCCATGTGGCTGGGCGTTCCGGGCCCACCGGAGGCGTAGGTGTTCGTGGCGGGAAGCTGGGTGAACTTCGCGAGCGTGTTGACCCCGGAAGCCGGATTGCAGACCAGCATCTGGTTAAAGCTCGCGAAGTAGGTCACCGGCTTGAGCGATTGCCGCAGGTCCAAGCCGAGCTTTTTGTAAAGGTGCGGATTGATCGTGAGTAGCGTGTCGGGGCCGACCAGCAGGGTGTGCTCATCCTTGGCTTGCGCCACCTCCCCCGCCGCAATATTGCCGCCCGCTCCGGGCTTGTTGTCGACGATGATGGCTTGCTTCCACGTCGCCTGCAGTGCAGGCTGGATGAGCCTGGCAATTACGTCGCCCGGCGTGCCGGGGGGAAAGGAGGCCACCAGGCGCACGGGCTTGGTGGGCCAGGTCTGGGCGTGTGCCGGTGCGAGCAGTGTCAAGGCTGCGGCAATGGCCGGTAGCTGAAAAAATTGGCGGATTGCTGCTTTCATTCAAGTCTCCTTGGTGGTGTTGTCATCGGCCCGTGACGCGCATCAACACGGCCGTTGCTTCGTGCGCCGCCCTGCCGCGCCAGGCGACGATCTGGTCGGGACGGATCAGTGCCAGCGGCGCCTCATATAACTCGCTCAGCGACGCCTGCGGCAGCCGCACCACGCGCAGGTCGACTGAAAGCGCCTGCGCGGCGATTTCGAAGGCGGCAGTGGAAGGTGCCTCAGGACCCAATGCAAGCAGGGTCCATTCACTGTGGAAGTGGTCGAAAAGCGACTGTCCGTCTTCCAGCCACGCGTGCGGCGGGCGTCCTCCCGGGCTCGCGGTGGCGATGTAGGCATTCGGTTCGTCGGGCGGCAGCACCGCGCCATCGCCGGCGATGATCGGCGAGCCGTCGTAGCGGCCTCCGAAGGTAACGCCGGGAATGTTGAATTCGAGCCGAGCGTGCTCACCGAAGTAGCGGGCCGCAAGTTCACGCTCGGCATCGCCCTTCGGCGAAGCTTCGTCGAGCTCGGCCTTGGCAACAAACAAGCCCACCGAGTCGGCAAAGCGTCGTGCATAACCGGTGTTGCGTTCGGCCAGCGGCTTGCGCTCGGCTGCATAGCTGTCCAGCAGCGTCGCGGGCGCCTGGCCGCGCACCACGCTGGCGAGCTTCCAGCCCAGGTTCACCGCGTCCTCGATCGCGGTGTTGTAACCCAGGCCACCAGTCGGCGTGAACAGGTGCGCCGCATCGCCGGCGATGAACACCCGGCCTTGCTGGAAACGCTGGGCGACGAGCGCGTGGCCGGCCAGCCAGGTTCCCATCGAGAGTATCTCGATCGGAAGTTCGGCGCCAACGGCTTCAGCGAAGACACGGCGGGCATCGTCTTCCGTCCAGTTGTCGGCATCCTCTCCGGGCCGCAGCGCGGCGTGGAAGGCATACTCGGATACGCCGTCAACCGAGGCCATGAAGGCGCGCCGCTGGTGGTTCACCGCGACGTACATCCAGGCCTTGGGATGTTGCAACACCGACAGGAAGCCCTGAGCGCGCAGGTAGACGGCGAACATCTTGCCGCCCATGAACTCGCGCTGGATGCCGGTGACGCCGCCCCATTCGATGCCCAGTTGGCGGCGCACGAAGCTGCGCGCGCCATCGGCGCCGACCAGGTACTTCGCACTCACTTCCTGGGCCGGGCCGCCACCGGCGGGGCGGACGGTCGCACTCACGGTGTTTGCTCCTTCAGCGAAACGCTCCAGCGTCCAGCCATAGCGCAGCTCGGCCGTCGGCCAGGCCTCGGCATGGCGGCGCAGGGCCTGCTCGACGAATTTCTGCGACACGCGGTGCGGCAGTTCGGCCGCGCTCCATGAGCCCGTCATCGACTTGATCTTGACCAGCGCCTCGGCCGCGGTGGGCAGGCTGATGCGTGACAGCTCATGTTGCGCGTAGCGTGTGAAGTAGGCGATGTCGGTCGGATGGTCCGCGGGCAGCCCGAGCGCCCTGATCTCATTGGCAAAACCCAGACGCCGGAAGTGCTCCATCGTGCGAGCCTGGGTGGCGTTGGCTTGCGGGTTGAAGGCGGTGCCAGGCTTGGCATCGACCACCAGGCAACGCACGCCGCGGCGGCCCAGTTCATTCGCAAGCATCAGGCCACAGGGGCCACCGCCGGCGACCAGAACATCTGTGTCGACCACGGTCGGCTGGGGTTGGCTAGGCATCGGGTATCGTTCCTTCGTTATGGGGTGTTTGCTGAAGAACTTGCCCTCAGCCATGGCAGCCGCCGCGATGACCAGGTGATCTGTCAATGCGATGGCCTTGGCCTGGTCAGGGCCTGCAAGACTCAAGGGACAAGCGGGCACGGCCGTCCGGTTCACGCCGGCATCCGGCAGCCGGTCGCCGCTGTCAGTCGCCCTGTATCTTGCGGTCACGGATCAGCTTGCCGAAGCGTTTGGAGTCCTCCGCGCCCTTGCGCCCGAACTCCGCGGGCTTCAGCGGCAGTGCCACGTTGCCGATCGCGAGAATGCGCTCCTTGGTCGCCGACGTGTTCAGGACGCGATTGACTTCAGTATTGACACGGTCAATCACGGCCTGCGGCGTGCCCGTGGGTGCGTAAAGGCCGAACACCGCATCGGCATCAAAACCCTTGAGTCCCAGTTCATTGAGGGTGGGCACCTCTGGCACCTGGGGCGCCCGCTGGGGACTGCCGACCGCCAACATGCGCAGCTTGCCGGTCTTTACATGCTGAAGCGCGATACCGGGGTCAAACAGGAAGTTGATCTGTCCACCCAAGAGATCTGTCAAAGCCGGCGCTGCGCCGCGGTAGGGAACGTGCACGGCGAAAGTCCCCGTCTCGCTCTTCATCATCTCTGCGGCCAGGTGCGGCGAGCTGCCGTTGCCGGGCGAGCCGAAGGAGCGTTGACCGGGGTGGGATTTCAAATCGGCAATTAGTCCTTTGAAATCCTTTACCGGGCTGTCGGCACGCACCACCAGGTAGAACGGGACACGGGCAACCGACGCCACCGGCACCAGGTCTTTCGCCGGGTCAAACGGCATCTTCGTGTACAGGTGCGGGTTGATCGATACCGTGCCGCCGGAAGCCATGAGCAAGGTGTAGCCATCGGCCGGCGACTTGGCGACGAACTCGGCGCCCAGGTTGCCACCCGCGCCGCCCTTGTTCTCCACCAAGACCGGCTGGCCCAGCGCCTCGTGCAGCGGCGGGGCGATGAGCCTGGCCAACTGGTCGGCTGCGCCGCCGGGCGCGAAGTTGACGACGATCTTGATCGGCTTCGTTGGCCAGCTTTGGGCGTGAGAAAACGAGCCCGCACACAGGCCGGCCGCGAACAGGATGGTTGTTAGCAGTGATTTCATCGTAGGTAACTCCTGCTGTCAGAACGGATAGTGGCGGGCAGTGGTTTGCACCGTGATCCACCGCAGTTCGGTAAACGCATCGATGCCGGCGCGGCCACCAAAGCGGCCGTAGCCGGAGTCCTTGACACCGCCGAAGGGCATCTGTGCCTCGTCGTGCACGGTGGGCCCGTTGACATGGCAGATGCCCGAGTCGATGCGGTTGGCCACCTCCCAGGCGCGTGCGACGTCGCGCCCGAACACGGCGGCCGACAAGCCGTAGGGGTTGTCGTTGGCGACCCGCAACGCTTCTTCCACGCCATCGACACGCACGATGGGCTTCACCGGGCCAAAGCTCTCATCGTGGTAGATGCGCATATCGGAGGTCACGTGGTCAAGCAGGGTCGCGGGCATCAAGGTGTTCTCCGCTTTACCGCCGCAGACCAGTTTGGCGCCTTTCGCGAGCGCGTCATCGATCAGCGCATTGCAGCGCTCAACCGTGCTGGCATCGACTACCGAACCCAAGATCACCGGTCCCTTGCGCGGATCACCCAGCGGCAGCTTCATTGCCTTGGCGGTGAGCCGTTCCACAAAGGCATCTGCGATCTTCTTGTCGACCACGATACGTTCGGTGCTCATGCAAATCTGGCCGCTGTTGGCAAAGGCGCCGAATGCCGCAGCGTTGACCGCGGCATCGAGGTCGGCGTCGTCGAGGACGACCAATGGGGCCTTGCCCCCCAGTTCGAGAACCGCCGGCTTGAGGTACTTGGCGCAGGTGGCAGCAAGCAGCTTGCCGACCCGCGTCGATCCCGTGAAGTTCACGCGACGCAGCGCCGGATGGGCCACGATTGCCTCCACCACGGCCGACGCATCGGCCGGTGCGTTGGTGATGAAGTTGACGACACCCGGAGGAAAGCCCGCATCCTTGAACACTTCAACGATCAGGCCGTGGGTGGCCGGGCTGAGTTCGGAACCCTTGAACACCACGGTGTTCCCGCAGGCCAGGGCTGTCGCGATGGCGCGCACGCCCAGGATCACCGGTGCGTTCCAGGGCGCGATGCCCAGCACCACGCCGGCCGGGCGGCGCACTGCCAGCGCCAGGCTGCCGGGCAGGTCGGAGGGGATAACCTCACCGCTGATCTGCGTGGTGATGCCGGCCGCTTCCTGCAGCATGCCTGCGGCCAGGTGCACGTTGAAGCCTGCCCAGGGGGCGGCCGCACCGGTTTCCGCGGCCATCGATGCCGTCAGCTCCTGCGCCTTGGCTTCCAGGGCGTGCGCCGCTTTGAGCAGCAGCGCGCGGCGCTCGCTGGGGCCGGTGCGCGACCAGGCCTGGAACGCGGCGGCGGCCGCATCGACCGCCGCGGTCGCGTCGGCCACCGTCGCTGCGGGCGCGGTGGTCGCCACCGTGCCGTCGAGCGGATTGCGGCGCTCGAAAGTGGCGCCGCTACTTGCCTGCCGCGCTTCGGCGTTGATCAACATCGATATCTTGCTCATGGATTGTCTCCTGGGTAATTGGAATAAGGGTTGTCTCAGGCAACTTCGACTTCGATCAACATCGGCTCCGTGGACTGCAAAGCCTGTTCGAGCGCCGGGCGGAGCTGGTCAGCGCGTGCTACGCGAAGCCCGTGAACACCCTGCCCGGCAGCCAACCCGACGAAGTCGAGATCGGGTAGCTCAATGCCCGGCACGGGTTCATCGGCCCGATAGCCGAAGATCCGCGCGAAGTCGTGCAGCGCCGCATAGCGGCGGTTATTCAGGATCACGATGGTCATGGCCAGGCCAAGCTGCGCCGCGCTCCACAGCGCCTGAATCGCGTACATCGCGGATCCGTCCCCCACCAGCGCGATAACCCGTGCACCCGGCTTGCCCATGGCGACGCCGACCGACGCGGGCAAGCCCCAGCCCAGGCCACCGCTGCACATGGTGTAAAAAGTTTCCGACTCGAAAATCGGCAGATGACCGTGCATGACGGGCCGCGCACTGGGCGCCTCTTCAACGATGATGCTGTCGCGCGGACGCACATCGGTGAGCGTCTGCAACACCCAGGCCACCGGCAGGCGCTCACCCGGCGAAGGCTCGGGCACGCGCGCGGGCCGCGCATGCACCGGTGGCGTGGCCCTGGGCGCGGGCGCGGGGCGGTCCAGCAAGTCCAGCAAACCAAGCCGGATGCTGCCGACCACCGAGGTCCCCGTCGGCGCCCAGGCGGCGACCTGGGGGTCTTCGGTCAACTGCACAAGCCGGGCCCCGTCGGGCAAATGCGCGCCCCCACTCCCCTCGATGTGATAGGTGAATGCCGGCGCTCCAAGAGCGAACACCAGGTCGTGGCCGGCCAGCCGCTCGACGATTCGCTCACGCATCGCCGGCAGGAAACTGGCCCATAGCGGATGGTCTTCCGGGAAACTGCAACGCCCGGACATGGGCGCGACATACACGCGCGCGTTGTGGCGCTCCGCCAGCTTGACCGCCTCGTTCCAGGCGCCGTCGCGGTCGACCGACGCGCCGACCACAATCGCCGGCGCACGGGCGGCGTCCAGCGCGTCGCCAATTTTGGCTAGGAGACCGGGCTCGGGGCGCAGGTAACGGCTGACTTCGCGCGCGTCGACCGGCAGTGTCTTCACGGCCCAGTCATCCGAGGGGACCGACACCAGCACCGGTCCGCACGGCGGCGTCATGGCGATGTAATAAGCGCGCGCGATCGCCAAGGGCACATCCTCTGCGCGTGCGGGCTCAACACTCCACTTCACGTACGGCTTCGGAAGCTCGGCGGCCTGCATGGACCCGAGAAAAGGATCGAAGGGCAGAATGGAACGCGCCTGCTGGCCGGCTGTGATCACCAGCGGCGTGCGGTTGCGAAAGGCGGTGAAGATATTGCCCATCGCGTGGCCCACACCCGCGGCCGAGTGCAGGTTCACGAAGGCCGCGTTGCGCGTCGCCTGCGCATAGCCGTCGGCCATGCCCAGCACGACGCATTCCTGCAACGCCAGCACGTAGTGGAAGTCGTCCGGGAAGTCCATGAACATGGGAAGCTCAGTCGAACCGGGATTTCCGAAGATGGACGTCATGCCGAACGAGCGCAGCAAGCGGAACACCGCCTCGCGAACCGTCACCTGCTCCGTCACTTCGTCCTGGCCTGGCACAGCAGGCGCGACACGTTGATCCATCGATGTCTCCAACTTGAAAGAAGCCAAGTCTCGCAAGGGCGGTTACATGCGTCAATGCAATGAATCGTATACCGTAAAATCCACCAAATGAATATTGACCAGCTGGACATGAACCTGCTTCGGCTCTTCGAAGCGGTTTACCGGCTGGGCAGCGTCAGCCGCGCGGCAGATGCCCTGGGCCTCTCGCAACCCGCGGCCAGCCAGGGCTTGACGCGGCTGCGGCTCGCGCTCGGGGATGCCCTGTTCGTTCGCACCGGCGGAAGCATGCGTCCGACGCTGCGCGCCGAACGCCTGGCCAGCGTAGTCCAGCCGGCGATCGCGTCTATCCAGGACGTGCTCAGGGATGACGATGCATTCAATCCCTCCCGCTCGACCATGACGCTGCGCCTGCACATGAGCGACATCGGCGAGGCCCGGCTGCTGCCCGAACTGGTGGCCGCGCTGCACCGTGAAGCGCCGGGCATACGCGTACAGACAGCACCGCTGCCCCACGCCCAGATCGCCGATGCGCTCGAGACCGGCGCCATCCACTTTGCCTTGGGGTTCCTGCCCTCCGTCAGCGGGACGGAGCGGATGGAATTGCTAACCGACCGCTACGCAGTCCTGGTGCGCGCCGGGCATCCGCTGCTCGCGGCGAAGCAGAAACCACCCAAGGTGAAGGACCTGCGCCGGCTGGAGTTCGTTGCCGTGCGCTCGCACGCCGAGACATTCCGCATCCTGCAAGAACTCGGGCTGGACAGCCGGCTGGTGTTGACGTCCGAACACTTTCTAGCGCTGCCCGCGATCATTGAGCGCACGGACCTTGCGGTGGTGATGCCACGCGCCATCGCGCTGAGATTCATCAACACCGAGCGCTACGCCTTGCTGTCGAACACCTTGCCGCGCAGCACCTTCACCGTATCACTGCACTGGAGCCGCCGGTTCAACCTCGATCCAGCTCATCAATGGCTGCGGCGTCTTTTTGTGGAGCTGTTCACGAAAGGCGAGTCAGGAGGGTCATCCTTGGAGCGGTAACCCTTGAAAGCCTTTACTCAACCTTGCCAATCCGCTGGGCGATTTTCGCCATGACCGTCGCATCCTGGGCCACGAAGCTGGTGAATTTACGTGCGTCCCGGAACTGCATATAGGTTCCGGGGGTTGTAGAGACTGTGCGGCGCGGGCATCGCTGGCTGAAGCCTCCGGAAGCGTCGGGAGATGTCCATTACCTCATTGAGCCAGTGCTCTCAGTTTTCCCGCCTGGATATGGCTTGCGACCGTAGACGGTCCCGTGGCGAGGAGATCGACCTGGCCGCCAAGTAGCGCGACCACTGCCGGCCCTTCTCCGGTATATGGAGTGTGCAGTATGGAGGTGTTGGTTGCAGCCTTCATTTGTTCGACGGGCACCGGTCTACTACCGACGTGATGACGATCGGGTGGGAGTTTTCGTTGATGCCCGTTGGCTGGCAAGCGGTTTTCCCTTTCGCAGGGTCAGGAGTACCGTGACGAGCTGCCGTACTGCTGTCTCCATCTGCTCGTTACTGAACCCCCCCAATCCCAAGACCAGTCCAGGCCGCCCCTTCTCCGGCGAATACATCGGAGACACGGCGCGCACCGCAACGCCGGATTCCAGGGCGCATGACGCGACGAGTTCATCATTGATCTCCTTGTCCAGCCAGAGCACAAGATGCATGCCTTGGTCACTTGGCTGCAACCAGCCGAGCTCCTTGGGAATCCATCGGGCGAGCATTGCCATCAACTGCTCCCGCCGGTCCGCATATACACCACGGATCCGTCGAATATGCCGATCCAGATGGCCTTCAGCGATGAAAGCGGCGAGAACATGCTGGTCCGCGCTTGGTGAATGTCGATCAATTAAGGTGCGCGCCCCGCAAAATGCTGGCACGAGAGCATCCGGAACGATGGCATAACCCAGCCGCAGTGACGGAAACAGGATCTTGCTGAAGGTGCCGAGATAGACCACACGATCCGGTGCCAGGCCCTGGAGCGATGGAAACGGATGGCCAGAGTAGCGAAGCTCGCTGTCATAGTCGTCCTCCACGATCCACGCATCGTTCGACCGGGCCCACGTCAGCAGCGAGCTCCGCCGTCCCATGCTCATGGGCATACCGAGTGGATACTGGTGCGAGGGAGTGACGAATGCGGCACGTGCGTGCCTGGCCATGGCGATGCCCGCCTCGACGTCAATACCCGCATTGTCGACGGGAACCCGAACCATGCGATTTTTGCGCCCCATGCTCTCCAGAATCCCCGTGATACCGCGGTACGCCGGGTCCTCGACCCAGCATGTGTCCGTGGCATCCAGCAAGACCTGACAGGCGATGTACAGGCCTTGCTGCGTACCTGTGGTGACGATGACCTGATCGGCACTGCAATGCACCGACCGTGACCGGCGCACATAGTCGGCGATGGCTTCGCGAAGGACGGGTACCCCATGCGGATCGTCATATCCGGAGGGGGCTCCCGGACCGCGCGCGCGGATACGGTTGCCGAGTCGCCGCCAGACGTCATCCGGAGCCGCCGGGCCCGTGGGAACGGAGACCGCGAACGGTATGGGCGGTAGGGGCGCGAACTGGCGCGAGATATCCGCAAGAGCAGCTGCGGACTCACCGAGGCGAAGAGGTGCTGAGGTCTCCGCCCGCTTGCCTTCGCGTGCGCGGGCCGGACGCAAGTCGGTAAGGGTGGTGGCAACCCGCGTGCCGGCTCGGGAGTGTGCCTCGAGAAATCCTTCGGCGACCAACTGTTCGAATGCCTCGAATACCGTGCCGCGCGCAAGATCGAGCGATCTGGCCAAGTGGCGCGTTGACGGCAGAGGCTCTCCAGGTTTTAGCGCACCGGAGCGTATCGCATCGCGCAGGGCCTGAGTCAGCTGGCGTCCGAGTTGGCCGGCTGAGCGGTCCAGCGCACCGATCGATGGCAGTTCCATGGCCTGGGGGCGTCTGGACATGGTTATTCTGGCCTAATAAAAATTATCAATACTGGCTCTTTATCATAAACCAGTGGGACGAGACACTCCAGTCACTAGGCGAGCAACCAGTCGTGTGACGGCTCGCGAGGACAACAGGAGCCACCATGAGCCACGAGACCGCAGTGCCAATAACAGCATCGATGACAGCCTTCAAAAGTTGGTTATGTGTGCTGTGCGGCTTCGTCTACCACGAGCAGGACGGCCTGCCCGAGGAAGGCATCGCGCCCGGTACCCGCTGGGAAGACGTACCCGAAGACTGGGCATGCCCGGAATGCGGGACCGGTAAAAGCGATTTCGAGATGACCGAGATTTAAGGACAGAGCCCGACCTGCAGGCAATGCCTTTGTTCCCCGAAAAAGGAGATTGATATGTACGTACCCCCCCATTTTGACGAGTCGCGCACCGAAGTGCTGCACGACCTGATTACCAAGCACCCCTTCGGCACCCTGTTCACGCACGGAAAAAGCGGTTTGGATGCCAACCACATTCCGTTTGAATTGAGCGCCAAGGAAGGCGCCAAGGGGGTGCTGCACTCCCACGTTGCGCGCAACAACCCGGTTTGGCAAGACATCGTCACCGGCGACGAAGTGCTGGTTGTGTTTCGGGCAGGGGATTCCTACATCTCGCCGCAGTGGTATCCCAGCAAGCAAGAGTTCCACAAGCAGGTACCTAGCTGGAACTACATCGTGGTCCACGCTTACGGGCGGGTCACCATTCGGGACGATGAACGATATGTCCGGGGCATGGTGGCTAGGCTCACCCGCACGCATGAGGCGTCGCAGCCTGTGCCTTGGAAGATGAGTGATGGTCCCAAGGATTACATCGACACGATGCTCAAGGCCATTGTCGGAATTGAGATCGAGGTAACGCGCTTGGTGGGCAAGGCCAAGCTGAGTCAAAACAAGGAAGTGCGCGATATCCAAAGCGCCGGGGATGCCTTGAATGCGAAAGGCGAGCGGGTGATCGGTGACGCCATGTTGGCGTGTGCCCAAGCCAAGGCCGCTCAGTAAGAGCGGGCGCGAGGAGAAAGCCATGATCACTTGCCAAAAGCCCATCGTGATCGTCGGTGCGGGTCATAGCGGAGCCAGGGCCGCTGCTGCTCTTCGCAAGCATGGATGGACCGGAGGCATCAGCCTCATTGGCGCGGAGCACTGCCTCCCCTACGATCGCCCTCCGCTGTCCAAGGCAGTGCTTCTAGGCAAGAAGACGGGCGAACAATGCGCCTTCTACGCTGAATCCTGGTATGCGGAGAATGACATCAATCTGCTGCTCGCCCAGAGCGTTGATCGCATTGATCGACATTCTGGGCGTGTTGTCTTGGAAGGCGGACGAGACCTCGCGTACCACCGGCTTCTGCTGGCGACGGGATCGAGCATCAATCCGCTCACGGTGTCAGGTTCGGATTTGAACGGGGTATTGCCGTTGCGTACGCCCCAACATGCACATGGGATTGCGGAGTCGCTGCAAAGCGGCGGCCGCCTGGTTGTCATTGGTGCCGGCGTGATCGGCCTTGAGGTTGCGGCTGCGGCTCTGGAGCGCGGTTGCACGGTCACGGTGCTCGAACGTGCACCGCAAGCCATGGGCAGGAGCGTGCCAGCGATTGTCTCGGAGGCGGTGGTGGCCGAGCATCAACGGCGAGGCGTGGATGTACGATTCGGCGTTGAGGTCGCGGCACTCGAAGGGACAGCCAGGGTGCAAACCGTGCGCCTTGCGACTGGCGAAATCTTGGCATGTGACATTGTGGTTTATGGCCTTGGTGTTCGACCCAATGTGGATCTGGCCGCAGCCGCAGGCCTGTCGATCGACAACGGCATACGGACCAATCAGTATCTATGCACCGACGATGAGCGAATTTTTGCGTGCGGTGATGTGTGTTGTTACGACAGCCAACTCTACGGGCGGGCGATAAGAGTAGAGAACTGGCGCAATGCCGAGGATCAAGCCGACTCTGCAGCCAGAAATATGCTCGGTCAGCAACTTGCGTTTGACGCGGTCCCCTGGTTCTGGAGCAATCAGTACGACTTTGCGCTTCAAGTCGCCGGCCTTCCCTCCCTAGGCACTGAAACCAAGGTTGAGACGATTGGTCGCTCACAGTTGTTTCTCTCCTCCGATGCCGAGGGAGTTCTGCGTGGTGTGAGCGCAATCGGCTCGGTTCGAGACATTGCAGCTCCCATCAAAGAATTAAAAAGCGTGCTTGCAACGAGTCCGAGACATCAAACGACCGGTCCGGAAGGGCCTGTCTAACCATCCCTAGCGCCCACGTCCGTTCCGAATCCATTCGGCACGTTCCCTGCATATCGGAGCCGATTCATGTACCTGTCTATCCGGTCCCCCCTCGCGGATGCCGATCCGCTTTGCCGCCTGGGCGCGGCAGAGCTGATTCCGCTCTATCGCTCGGGCGAACTCTCGCCCGTGGAGGTCGCGCGTGCGGCGCTCGCCCGGGCCGAAGCGATCAACAGCCCCTACAACGCATTCACGTACATCGACCACCACGGCGCAATCGAGCTGGCCCGTGCGTCCGAACAACGCTGGCGCGCGGGGACATCGCTGTCGCCGATCGACGGCGTGCCAACAACGATCAAGGATATCGTCTGGGTCAAAGGCTGGGTGGTTCGGTTCGGAAGCCTGACGACACAGACGCAGCCACAACGTGAGGATGCGCCAGCGGTCGAGCGACTGCGCCGCGCCGGAGCTGTCTTTCTGGGCCTGACCACCACGCCCGAGTTCGGCTGGAAGGCGGTCACGGACAGTCCCTCGAGCGGCATCACGCGCAATCCATGGATGCCCAACGTCACCGCTGGAGGGTCGTCCGGTGGCGCGGCCGTAGCAGCCGCTACTGGCGCCGGTGTCTTTCATCTCGCCACG
Organism: Polaromonas sp. P4_F9; assembly: GCF_056401235.1. Lineage (NCBI taxonomy): Bacteria > Pseudomonadati > Pseudomonadota > Betaproteobacteria > Burkholderiales > Comamonadaceae > Polaromonas > Polaromonas sp. P4_F9. The sequence goes on from NZ_JBFUJT010000006.1 coordinate 105,460, forward strand.
GACGGCGGAGGATCGGCGCGCATTCCTGCCTCTTTCACCGCAACGGTGGGATTCAAGCCGACTTTCGCGCGCGTTCCCGCCTTTCCGGTAAGCGCGTTCGGAACCCTGTCCCACATTGGGTCCATCGCCAGGACCGTAGCCGACGTGGGGGCCATGTTCACGGTGATGGCGGGCAGAGACATGCGCGACTGGACACAGTGTGCGCACAGTCCCACATCATCCGAACGCGGCCTGCCCGCGCTCGCTAGCGTGCGAGTTGGCTACTGGTCACAGCCCGCGGCGGGGAAGGTCGATCCAGAGATCGCCCAGATCGTCGAACGAGTCGTTCGCCGAATCGAAGGCGCAGGCGCTTGTGTGGAGCCTGTGCAACTGCCCCGCGACGACGTCTTGGACATCTTTCAGCACCACTGGCTCTGTGGCGCGGCGGCCCGCATCGACTCGATTCCCGAGAAAGATCGAAGTCGGGTTGATCCTGGGTTGCTGGAGGCGGCCCGTCTCGGCAGACAGATGACCACAGGACTCGTCTCCGCGCAGATGCGTCGGGCCGAGTTCGGTAGCGCAATGGATCGGTTGCTGAACGAATACGACGTCCTCGTCTCGCCGGCCACGGCGGTGGCCGCCTTCGAGGCGGGTCACGAAGTGCCGCCCGGCAGCGGCGTGTCCCGATGGACCGATTGGGCTGGCTTCAGCTTTCCAATCAACCTGAGCCAACAGCCTGCCATCGTGGTCCCGTGCGGCCTGACCACAGACGGTCGCCCTGTCGGCATCCAGTTGGTGGGGGCCCGAGGCGAAGACGACCGATTGCTTTCGATTGCGGGCGCTGTCGCACAACTTCTCAACTCGTCATAGGTTCCCTCGCGGCGAGCCGGATCGCCGTTTGCCATCGTCACTTTCCCAAACTGAAACTTAAGGAGAAGAAAATGAATAGACGTGATGTACTAACGCTGGCCGCAGCTGGCATTGCCCCGTTGTCACTTTCCCGCTTGGCGTCAGCGCAAGCGGCCGAAGGGATCGAATTCGGGGCCCCCTTCCCCATGTCTGGTCCATTCGCCGTCAACGGCAAGTATGGAGAGCTCGGCGTGCGCATGGCGATCCAGCGGTATGGGACCGTGATCGGCCGTCGCCTCGCGTACAGTGTTTTTGATACCGAGGCAAAGCCGGCGACCGCGGTGCGCAAGGTGCAGGAGGCCGCGCAGCAGAAGAACGCCAAGTTTTTTGTCGGCGGCATCTTGTCTCCCGAAGCGCTGGCGATGGGCAAGGAAGTCAACCGGCTTGGTGGGGTTTTCTTCTGCTATTCCGGTGCAGACGAGATCACGGGCAAGGAATGCAATCCCGCGACGTTTCGGTGGCCAGTACCTGTCCATGGCGCCGTCGCGCAGACAGTGCGTCCGCTCATCGAGGCTCAGCCGAAGGCGAAGCGCTGGTATACCATCACGGCCCAATATGTCTTTGGCGAAGGAATGCTGGCCGCTACCAAGGATGTGCTGAAGGAAAAGGGCGTGGAGCTGGTCGGTAACAGCTACCACTCGCTGGCGGAGAAAGAGTTCAGCGGCTATCTCACCAATGCCATCGCAGCCAAGCCGGATGTCTTGGTGCTGCTCAACTTCGGTACGCAGTCAACCGACGCGCTGCGTCAAGCCATCAGCTTCGGAATGCACAAGAACATGACGATTCTTGTGCCCTGGACGTCCGGGTTGGAGCAGTTTCAGTCGCTCGGCGCAGACACCACAGAGGGCATCTACTTCGGTGCACAGTATTGGCATAAAGTCGATTCGCCGACCAACCGAGAGCTGATCACGCAGGTGACCAAGGAACTGAAGATTACGCCGAACTACAACTTGGCAGCTGCTTACATCTGCACCAAATGCATCATCGACGCAATCGCCAAGACGGGTTCGGCCGATCCGAGGGCGGTGATCTCGGCGTTGGAGGGTATGAAGTACGCGGGCCTTACCGGTCAAGAGCAAATCCGCAAGGAAGACCATCAGGTCATCAAGGACTACTACTTGTTGCGCGGAAAAGCCAAGAAGCAGATGAAGGATGCGGACGACTATGTGGATGTGGTCAGTTCCGGCCAGTCCTTCCTGACCGTCGAACAAACCGGCTGCAAGCTGAGCTGATAGCCGGCCGTGAACCAACGGAGTCGCCGCATATGAGTGTTTACCTTCTGCAGACGGTCAATGGCATCGGGATAGGAATGTTGTACTTCCTGTTGGCCGTTGGACTGTCCATCGTTTTCGGCTTGCTCCGATTCGTCAATTTCGCCCATGGTGCTTTTTATCTGCTCGGCGCGTATTTTTGCTTTGAGGCCATAAGGCAAGGGATGAGCTTCTGGGCCGCCCTGCTTGTGGTTCCGCTGCTCGTCGCGGCCGTTGGTTGGGTCGCCGAGAAGACCCTGCTCCGACATGTCTACGCCAAGCCGCACGAGTTCCATATCCTGATCACCGTGGGTGTCGCACTGATCATCCAGGAACTGGTAATCGTGCAGTGGGGACCTCTGGGCGATAGCGTAGCAGTCCCGCCAGGGCTGGAAGGCGTGGTCACGTGGGGCGATTTCATCTATCCCAAGTACCGTCTGTTCGTGATCGCCGTGACGGCCGGCTTGGCCGTATTGCTTTGGTGGGTGCTCGAAGGCACTCGTCTGGGCAGTGCGGTGCGCGCCGGTAGCGAGTCGCCGGAGATGGTCTCCTTGCTCGGCATCAACGTCTTTCGCCTGTTCAGCCTGGTATTTGCGCTCGGGGCGGCGACAGCGGCGATCGCGGGTGTCCTCGCCGCACCCATCCGGGGTGTCGAGCCGTTCATGGGCATCGAAGCGCTGGCTGTCGCGTTCGTTGTGGTGGTGGTCGGTGGCTTGGGAAGTTTCACTGGAGCGCTCGTGGGGGGCATTCTTATCGGTGTCGTGCAAAGCGTGATGAGCACCCTTTGGCCCGAGGGAGCTCGTCTGATGATTTATGTTGCCATGGCCGCTATTCTGCTGCTGCGTCCCAATGGCCTACTTGGAAAGCGAGGTTGAACCATGCGTCGAAACCTTGATATCGCGGTTGCCCTTGGCGTGGTGCTGGCACTGCCGCTCATGTTGAGTTCTGGCTCCTTGGCCAGCGAAGTTTTAATCTATGCGCTGGCCGTACTGGGCTGCAACCTGCTGCTGGGGTATACCGGCCTGCTTTCATTCGGGCAGGGCATCTTCTTCGGGCTCGGCAGCTATGCGATCGGCCTGATGCTCACTCGCACCGGAATGCCCATGCCCCTTGCGCTGGTTGCCTCCATCATCCTCGGTGGCCTTGCCGCTGGCCTGGTTGGCATCGTGTCGATTCGACAGAAGGGAACCTACTTCGTCATGCTGACGCTCGCCTTCGCACAGATGTTCTACTTTCTGGCGTATAGCACTCCTTCCCTGACCGGGGGCGATAACGGACTGCTCAACATCCCGAAACCGCCCTTGTCGGTGTTCGGAGCGGTTCTCTTGGATAACACCACGGCGTGGCAGTTCTACACAATGGTGGCAGTCGTCTTCCTGGTGGTCTTCGTCGCTTTGCACCGGGTGACGACATCGATCTTTGGGCGCACGTTGCTGGCAATCCGGGACAACGAGGTGCGCGCCAGTGCCGTTGGCTACAACGTACCGCGCTTCAAACTGCTCGCTTTCATGCTTTCGGGTGCCGTGACTTCCCTGGCCGGCGCACTCAACGCGATGATGGTCGGTGTTGCACCACTCGCGAACGCCGAATTTCATGTGAGTGAAATGATCCTCATGATGACGGTGATCGGTGGCGTTGGCAATCTCGCCGCGTCGTTGATCGGTGCCTTGTTCTACGTGCTCGCAGCCGATTGGCTGTCCACGCTGTGGCCGCGCTGGCTGATGCTGCTGGGCGTGCTTCTCGTGGTCATCAGCCTGGGCATGCAGCGCGGCTTGTGGGGGCTCATTGAAGAGGCCATCCGCGCCTTGACGGCGCGATTCACACGAGTCGGTGCAAGCCGGGTCGAGGAGAAGCGGGTATGAGCACGGAATTCCTTCTGGAAGCACGGCAGGTTACCAAGCACTACGGCAAGTTCGTGGCTCTCGGCGGCGTAGACCTGCGTGTGAGACGCAATACGGTGCACTCCGTCATTGGTCCCAATGGCGCAGGCAAGACGACACTGTTCCACTCCCTCACCGGCACGCATGGTGTGACCGGCGGCAGCATTACCTTCGATGGTCAGGACGTCACCCGTGAGCCGGGCCACGTCAGAGTGCGCAAGGGGATGGCGAGATCGTTCCAGATCACGAGCCTGTTTCCTACCCTGACAGTACGCGAGAACTTGCGCCTTGCGGCGCAGGGCGTGAATGCAAAGAGGGCGTTCAATCTCTGGCGCTCGCCGCAGGGTCTTTGGTCCTGCGCAGAGACTGTGGATCGGGTGATCGAGCGCCTGGGTCTGCGAAGTCAGGAGCGTTCAGCGGCTGCTTCCCTGTCGCATGGTCAGCAGCGTCGATTGGAGGTCGGCATGGCCTTGGCGGCCCAGCCCAAAGCCATCTTTCTGGACGAGCCCACCTCCGGCATGGGAATCGACGATCTGGATGACATGAAGAAGCTGATTGCCGATCTGGGCCGCGACTACACGGTCGTTTTGATCGAGCACAACATGGGGATCGTCATGGACATATCGCACACTGTGACGGTGATGCAGCAGGGACGGGTGCTGGTCGAGGGGACGCCTCAGGCCGTGCGTGATGACGAACGCGTGCGAACCGCCTACCTGGGAAGCATGATCACGGGAGGCCGAAAATGATTCTTCGCCTGGATCGGCTACACAGCCACTATGGCAAAAGCCACGTTTTGCAGGGCATTGATCTGCAGCTCGGGGACGGGGAACTGGTGACCCTGCTCGGCCGAAACGGGGCCGGAAAGTCCACCACGCTCAAAACAATCGCCGGCGCTGTACGCGCCACGGGCGGAAAGATCGTGTTTTCAGGCGTCGAGTTGCAAGGCTTGCCTTCCCATCAGATCGCATCGCGCGGTGTTTGCCTGGTTCCCGAGGACCGAGGAATCTTCAAACTGCTGACAGTCGAAGAGAATCTTCTGCTCGGTCAGAGGCGCGGTTCCCCGTGGGCATTGGCCGACATTTACCGGATCTTTCCGCGCCTACGTGAGCGCCGCAAGAACGGAGGCGGGCAGCTCTCTGGTGGGGAGCAGCAAATGCTCTCGATCGGACGCGCGCTGCTCAACAACCCCAAGCTTCTGATGCTGGATGAACCGGTCGAGGGGCTGGCACCGGTCATTGTCGAAGAGATCGTTGCCCAGCTCAAGGAGATCCGGCGTGCTGGCGTCGCAGTCCTGCTGGTGGAACAGAACCTCGAAGTCTGCACCCAGCTGGCTGATCGGCACTATGTGATCGAGCAAGGAACGATCGTGTATCAGGGCAGCAACGCGCAGTTCCTGGCCGACGAGGTCGTCAAGGACCGATACCTCAGCGTCGGCGCTACCTAATCAACGGAATTCACATCCTCAACTGGAAGCAGCCATGCATACTTCTCTAGGAAAGCATCAACAACCGTCCCTCGGCCTGGATCCGCAATGGATCGATGCCTGCTGGATGCCATTCACCGGAAACCGCCAGTTCAAAGAATCGCCCCGGGTCATCGTTGAAGCCAAGGGAGCGTACTTCACCGATATAAATGGTCAGAAGATCTTTGATGGGCTTTCAGGTCTGTGGTGCTCAGGGCTGGGGCATGGGCGACGTGAGATATCCGAAGCAGTCTCTATGCAGATTGCGAAGCTGGATTACTCACCCGCTTTCCAGCACGGCCATCCTGCGCAGTTCGAGCTCGCGAACAAGATCAAAGCGCTCATGCCGCAGGGGCTGGACCACGTGTTCTTCACCAGCTCCGGATCGGAGGCGGTGGATACCGCGCTGAAGCTGGCACGTGCCTACTGGCGTCTGCAGGGGCAAGGAACCAAGACCCGCTTCATCGGTCGGCAAAAGGGCTATCACGGGGTCAATTTCGGGGGGCTATCTGTCGGTGGCCTCGGCGGCAACCGCAAACTCTTTGGCCCCGGTGTTGACGCAGACCATCTTGCCCACACACAGCTTGCAAGCAACGCCTTTGTTCGCGGCCTACCGCAGGACGGTGCCAACCTTGCCGACGAATTGATCGAATTGATCGCCTTGCATGATGCGTCAAATATTGCCGCCGTGATCGTCGAGCCGATCTCCGGTTCCGCCGGCGTGATCCTGCCACCTACGGGTTATCTGCAGCGGCTGCGAGACATTTGCACGGCGCACGACATCCTGCTGATCTTCGATGAGGTCATCACTGGATTCGGCCGGTTTGGCGCGATGACGGGTGCGGAAGCATTCGGGGTTGTGCCGGACATGATGACCATCGCCAAGCAAGTGACGAATGGCGCGCAGCCGCTGGCCGCTGTCGTCGCCTCGAGCAATATCTACAACTCGTTCATGGGAGTGGCCTCTCCTGACTTCGCGGTCGAGTTTCCTCATGGCTACACATACTCGGCCCATCCGGTCGCTTGCGCGGCAGGGATCGCGACGCTCGATGTGCTTGTGAATGATGAGATGGTTGGTCGTGCGGCGGCACTGGCGCCCTACTTCGAAGATGCCGTGCATTCACTCGCCCAGGCGAGGCACGTCATCGATATCCGTAACTTTGGATTGGCTGCTGGCATCGGTATCGCTGCTACGCCCGACTCGCCCGGCCGCAGGCCCTACGACATTGCGAAGGCATGCTGGAGCAAAGGCTTCTATGTGCGCCAGGGCGCAGACTCCATCCAGCTCGCGCCGCCGTTTATTTCAGAGAAGGCGGAGATTGATCGTCTTGTCGAGGCCCTTCATGACGCACTCGCCGAAACGCGTTGATGCATGACGCTACGGGAATCGCGGCGTTCTCGCACCGAATGGTGTAGTACTAGTCTTGGTCGCAGGACACTTATAGGAGATGACCCTTGGCATGGATTGAACCCGTGGAATTGAACGGAGAGGCCGTCGTACTAAGGCCGTTGTCCGTCCGACATACCTCTGCCCTGAAAGAGGCTGCTTCCGATGGGGAGCTATGGAATCTCTGGTACACAAAAATTCCCGCACCCGAAAACGTTGAGGCTGAGATCGAGAGGAGGCTGGCTTTGCAGGAAGCGGGGAGCATGCTGGCGTTCCTGGTGGAAGACAAGCAGACCGCTCGCGTTCTGGGAATGACCACCTACATGAATATTGAGCCTCAGCATCGGCGTTTGGAGATTGGCTCGACCTGGTACCGAGCATCAGCCCAGCGCACTGGGGTCAATACCGAATGCAAGGAGCTGCTGCTTAAGCACGCGTTCGACACGCTGTCTTGTATTGCCGTCGAGTTTCGAACGTCTTCCTTCAACTTGCGCAGCCGGGCCGCGATCGAACGACTTGGCGCCAAGCTGGACGGCATTTTGAGAAGCCATCAGATTGTCGAAGGGAATTTGCTGCGGGATACGTACGTATACAGCATTGTTGCGAATGAGTGGCCCGCCGTACGACGGAACCTGCAGTGGCTGCTCGGTCGACAGTAACGGACGGATACCTGAACAACATCATCGAGCAGGACCATCGGGCCATCAAGCGGGTCACCAAACCGATGCTCAACTTCAAGTCATTTCGGGCCGCCACAAATGTCCTGGCCGACATCGAATTGATGCACATGATCCGCAAAGGTCAGCTTCTGCTGAAAGGGGGTATCGAGTTGTCTTTTGCCGACCAGTTGTATGCGTTGGCAGGAAAAATCCGTCCAGTTTGAGAAACTGGCACTCGTCTCCAGCAACACCACGTTCATCAGTAGCTAACGCGACAGAACCGTCCTCGTTGCCCGCGAGCTGATGGTGTGTGGGCTGCGATCGCGCGCGTCGTCCGCGAACATGTTGGCGAGCTTCCTGGCCGCCGCATCGAGGTCGGCCTCGGGAAATCCGCCGAACCCGAGCACGAAGCCCGGTCGGCCGGCGGCGCCGGCGAACATCGGCGAGACCGGACGCATCGCGATTCCAGCGGCCGCTGCACGCGAGGCCAGCTCGACATCGTTCCCAGCTCCGCGCAGCCACACAACCACGTGCATGCCCTGGTCGCTTGGCTGCAGCACCACCCAGTCGTTCAGCCAGCGCTCGATCGCTGCGATCAGCGCGCTCCGACGTGAGGCGTAAACCGCCCGGATCCTTCGCACGTGGGCCTGCAGATAGCCCTCCTGCATGTACGCAGCGAGCACGTGCTGCTCGGCAGTCGGTGGGTGTCTATCGATCAGTGCGCGTGCGCCGATGAAGGCTTGCACCAATCCGTCCGGCACCACCGCATACCCCAAGCGCAAAGATGGATAAAGGATCTTGCTAAAGGTGCCCAGGTAGATGACGCGCGCTGGATCCAGGCCCTGGAGCGACGGGAAGGGGTGACCGGCATACCGCAGTTCGCTGTCGTAATCGTCTTCGATGATCCAGGCATTGGCGCGACGCGCCCATGCCAGCAGCGCTGTGCGCCGTGCCATGCTCATTGGCATGCCGATCGGATAGTGGTGCGATGGCGTCACGAACGCGGCGCGCGCTTCTGGTGCCGCCCGCGTCCCGGCCTCGACATCGATGCCCTCGGTATCCACCGGCACCCTCAGCACGCGCGTACCCATGCCCAGCCCTTCGAGGATGGAGATCAGCCCCGGGTAGGCAGGATCCTCGGCCCACATCGTGTCGCCCTCACCGACGAGGAGGCGTGCGGCGACATACAGCCCTTGCTGCGTGCCGGAGGTGATGACGACTTGCTCCGGGTCGCAGCGGACGGCCCGCGCCTTGCGCACGTGCTCCGCGATGGCGCGCCGCAGGCTCAACAATCCTTGCGGGTCTCCGTACCCCCCAGGAGCGCCATTGCCCATCACGCGAAGCTTGTTGCCCAGACGGCGCCAGGTGTCGTCGGGGGCCGCGGCACCCACTGGCACCGTCACGGCGAACGGAACCGGTCGTTGCGGGGCGAATGAGCGGGCGACATCGGCAAGCTGCCGAGCGACTGGCGGCAGCTTCGTCTCAACATGGTTTGGGGTCGTGCGGTCATGGTGCGGCTGAGCAAGGGGCTCGCTGTCCTGAAGAGCCATCGAAACACGGGTTCCGGCCCCGGTGCGCGCCTCGAGAAAGCCTTCGGCAACAAGCTGATCAAAGGCCTCCATCACCGTGCCCCTGGCCAGCCGCAATGCATTGGCCAGCGTGCGCGTCGAGGGAAGCGGTTCGCCTGGCTTGAGCTCTCCGTTCTTGATGGCATTGCGCAGGCCATGAGCCAGCTGGCGCCCGACTTGCCCTGAATTGCGGTCAAGGGAGCCCAGCGACGGAATCTCTACGGTGGTCGGTCTGCGCGGCATGGATAGTGGCCTATCTAAGTTTTTCCAAAATGGCTCTTTTATGTAAACCATTATCCGCCGAAGATGTCGTCACCGAACGGCTCCGGCAGTCAGGGCCCCGCACCCAGCCGGGAGCGTGCGGCCGCATCCAGAACCGCGTATCACAAACAAAGTAGGAAATACCATGTTGAAGACCATACTCAGGGGTTTTGCCACCGGCGCGCTTGCCGCGACCATGGCATTCGGAGCCCACGCACAGTCCGGCAAGCCCGCTGAGCTGAAACTCGGCATCACCACGTTCCTCACGGGACCCGCGTCGGTCTTTGGCCTGTCAGGCAAAGCAGCCGCCGAGATACTCATCGAGGACATCAACGCCAAAGGCGGGATCGCTGGCGTGAAGATCGTGCCGACCTTCATCGACGAAGGCGTGGGCGGAGACCGGTTGCTGTCGGAATACCGGCGTCTCGTTCAGGAGCAGGGCGTGCGGGTGATGCTCGCGTCCATCTCAAGCGGCAGCTGCAACATCATTGCGCCCGTGGCCGAGGACCTGAAAGTCGTCAACATCATGTGGGACTGTGCGACGCAGAAGATCCTGGAGGACCGGCGCTACAAGTACGTGGTCCGCAGCCTGGGCAACACGACCGCAGAGCAGGTATCGGGCATCCTCTACTTGCTGCGTAAGCATCCCAACTTCAAGACAATCGCGGTCGTGAACCAGGATTACGCCTATGGGCGGGACTCCTGGGAGATGGCGCTGACTGCATTGAAGGCACTAAAGCCGGACGTGCAGGTGGTGGCCGAACTGTTCCCCAAGTTCGGTGCGACGGACTACTCGACGGAGATCAGCCGCCTTCAGGCGCTGCGTCCGGACGTGGTGTTCACCACCTCCTGGGGCGGTGACTTGGATACCTTTGTCCGCCAAGCCGCTCAGCGCGGACTGATGCGCAACTCGCAGTTCGTTCTGGCGCAGGGGGAGAGCTCACTCGAGCGTCTGGGCAATGTGCTCCCTGAAGGTGTGATCATCGGTGCCCGTGGTGACCACTTTTTCCTGCATCCACAAGTCAAGGACGATCCGAAATTCAAGGCATTTGTCGAGCGCTTCAAGCAGCGCACGGGTGCCTACCCCATCTATTCAGCTTTCCACATGGCTCAAGCTCTCGCCGCCCTCCAGGTCGGTTACGAGACAGCAATCAAGCGCAACAAGGGTGCCTGGCCGACTGAGGAGCAGGTCGCCGACGCACTGCACCAGGCCGAGTTCACCGGGCTGACCAACAAGGTCCACATCCGCGAGGACGGGCAGGGACTTGCGTGGCAGATGTGGGGCGTGACGAAGAAGGTGCCGCAGTACAACTTCGCCGTGCTGGACCAAATCACGATGTACCCGCCCGAGCTCGTGACCGCGCCGGTCGGACAGAACTCGCTGAAGTGGGTCTCGACGCTGAAGCCGTCCGTCGTCCACGACAAGAACATCGTGACCTTCCCGGCCAACGGCGTCGCATCCAAGTGAACGCGCACACCGTGCTGCTCGCAGTCCTGGACGGGCTGTCCTACAGCGCACTTCTATTTCTCGTTGCCGTCGGCATCACGATCATTTTTGGCGTGATGAACATCGTCAACATGGCTCATGGGAGCACGTTCGCCATCGGCGGCTACCTCACCGCGACGCTGGTCGCGACCGTGGCGTCCATTCACTTCTCGCCGTACTGGTCGGTGCTCCTGATCCCGCTGGCCGCCGTCATCGTGGGCGGCCTGCTGGGCGGGCTGCTCGAGCGGCTGCTGATACGTCGGATCTACGACAAGGATCCGGTCCTGCAGCTGCTCGTGACGTTCGCGGCGTTCATGATCTTCGAGGATCTGCAGCGCATCGTTTGGGGCGGGACGCCGTACTCGACTGGTGAGTTCGTCACGGCGCTGGGCGTCGTCGACATCTTCGGGATCACGTACACCACGTACCAATTACTGGTCTTGCCCGGCGTGGCCTTGGCCGTCTTCTTCGGGCTGCGCATCGCGCTGCGCAAGACGTTGATTGGCCGCCAAGTGGTGGCAGTGGCCCACAACCGCGAGGTATCAACCACTCTCGGCATCAATGTCAAGCGGGTGTGCTTCCTGACGTTCGTTCTCGGCTCGACGCTCGGCGCGCTGGGCGGCGCGCTGTCCGTGCAGACCACCTCCTGGGTGCTCGGCATCGGTGCCGAGATGATCGTTCTCTCATTCGCGGTGGCTGCAACGGCCGGCCTTGGCCAGATCGAAGGCGCCCTGGTGGCTGCCGCGCTGATCGGCCTGGCGCGTTCCTTCTCGGTGTACCTGATGCCTGAGCTCGAAGTGCTGATGCCCTACATCATCATGACTCTCGTGCTGTTGATCCGTCCGCAGGGACTGTTCACGGTGGCCCAGGCGCGGAGGGTGTAATGGCGCAGATCCAAACCATCCTGCAGCCCGCCGCTGCCGCGCCGCGCACCGGGGCATTGGCCCGACCGTCGCGCATCCATGTCGCCGCCGCACTGCTCCTGCTCGGCTCCATGTTGCTGCCGATAGCACTGCCGTGGCTGAAGACGCCGCTGCTCTTCGGAACCTCGTTTGGCATCGCGGCGCTCGGCGTCTCGGTGCTGATCCGCGCGGGCCAGGTCTCGCTCGGTCATGCGATGTACGCCTGCCTTGCCGGCTACTGCGTCGCGTACTGCTCGCGTTGGTTCAAGGGCGTCGACACGGTCTTGCTGATGGCGATGGGGACCGCGTTCGCCGCGCTGTGCGGCTTGGTCGTCGGCTCGTTCGTGGTTCGCTACCGGACCATCTTCTTCGGGATGCTCAACCTGGCGCTGTCGATGGTGCTCTTCGCGGCACTCGGCAAGTTCTTCCACTACACCGGCGGCACGGATGGGTTGCGCGTGACGCGATCGACCATCTTCGGGCAGGCGCTCGAGCGCGACGGCTTCGAGACCGTGCTGCTGTACCTGACCATCGTGCTGGCGGTCGCGGTCGCCTACGGCGTGCACCGCTACTACCGATCGGTGGCCGGTCAGGCGTTATCCGCGATCAAGACCAATGAGACGCGCCTGGAGTACGTTGGGTTCTCCACCTACCGTGTCTTTCTGATCGGCTACGTGATCTCGGCCGCCCTGTGCGGGCTCTCCGGGGCGGTGTTCGCCGTGGCGCAAGGCTTGGTGACGCCGGAGATGGGCTACTGGGTCCGGTCCGGGGAGTTCGTCTTCATCGCTATCCTCGGCGGCGTCGTCAGTCCGTTCGGCGCCTTCGTCGGCGCGGCGATCTTCGAGTTCGTGAAGCTGTATGCCGCCGCGTACATCACTGGCGCGTGGCAGCTGACGCTTGGCATCGTGCTCCTGGCAATGGTGTTCTTTGCGCCCGAAGGCATTGCAGGCCTGCTGCTGCGCAGCGCGCGCAAGCCCGAAGGAGGAAAGTGATGCCGCCTACACTGCTGCAGACCGAGAATCTCAATCTGGCGTTCGGCGCCATCGTGGCGGCCGACAACATCAACTTCGAGTTGCGTGAAGGTGAGAGGCTGGCGGTCATCGGCCAGAACGGAGCCGGCAAGACGACGTTCATCAACATCTGCACCGGCCTCGTCAAGCCACGCAGCGGCGTGGTCCGCTTCCGCGGCGAAGACGTGACGGCGCTGCCGCCTCGGTCGATTGCCCGCAAGGGCATGGTGCGCTCCTTCCAGTTGCCGCAGCTCTTCCTCGAGCACACGCTGCGTGACTGCGTCCGCATCGCCGCGGCCGGCAAGATCGGGCGCCTGGGGATTTGGAGCGCGTTGGAAACGTCAGTGCCGGCTAAGACCATCGACCACGTGCTCGAACTGGTTGGCCTGCGCGATCGTGGTGACGAACCATGCAAGGCGCTGCCCGAAGGCCACCGCAAGCTGCTGGACATCGCCATGGCGATGGTCCTGGAGCCCACCCTGTTGATCCTCGACGAGCCCACCAGCGGCGTCTCGACGGAGGAGAAGCATTCGCTGATGTCCACGATCATGGCTGCGCTGAACGAGCAGAAGATCACCACGATCTTCGTTGAGCACGACGTGGACGTCGTGGCGCGCTATGCAACGCGCGTCGCCGCCTGGATCTCCGGCCGCATCGCCGCGGACGGCCCGCCGCAGCAAGTGCTGGCCGATCCGGAAATCCGTACCAACGTGCTGGGAGAATGACATGCTGAAGTTGAGCGGAATCAGTATCCGCCTCGCAGGAATTACCGTGTTGCGACGCGTGACCTGGGAATCCCGGGCGGGACAGCTTACCGCTGTGGTCGGGCGCAACGGTGCCGGCAAGACGAGCCTGCTGCGCACGATCATGGGACTGATTGCGCTCGACGAGGGGCGTATCGAACTCAACGGTCAGGATCTGTCCGAAGTGCCCGCCCATGGACGTACGCGTCTCGGGATCGGCTATGCCCCCGAGGATCGGGTCATGTTTCCCACGTTCACGGTCGAGGAGAACCTGCGCTTGCCATGCGAACTTCTCGGCGTGAACCGGGCGGAAGTAGACCGCAGTCTGGAGCGAGCCGTCGAGGTCGTGCCGCAACTGAAGGATCTTCTGCCGCGTTCCGGATCCGCGCTGTCGGGCGGCCAAGGCAAGATGGCCGCCCTGGGCCGCGCGCTGATGGTCGGCCGCAGTTTGGTTCTGCTCGACGAGCCATTCCAGGGGCTCGCTCCGGTACTGGCCCACCAATATGCGGAGTCGCTGCGCAAACTGCGCACCCTGGCGCCGGAAGTTTGCGTGCTCGTCACCGAGTCGAACGGCAGCCTCCTGCGCGATCTGCCCGACCAGACCGTGTTCCTCGAACGCGGCGAGTGCCGCGTCGCAACCGCTTCTGCGGAATGTGCACCGACGCACTGATCAAATCTCGCTGGGTGCTGGTACCTGGTGCCATTCTTCATACGCCAACTTCCCGTTGATGGAATAGGCCCGGCGTCGCTCAGAACCCAGACGCAAAGGCCTCACGCAGAAAGGCCACCAGCGCCTGCACGGAGCGGGGAACGTGCGGGCTGTAGGGTCCTGACAGCCAAGACGCGGGTTGCGAATGTGCCCACCGGCCTCCAGTCCGGCAGTACAGGCACGAGCGTGCCAGCATCGAGTGCGGTGTTCTCGCTGAAATCGGGCAGCAGCGCGATACCCAGTCCGCCCAGGGCCGCTTCGCGCAGCGCCTCGCTGTTGTTGGCGGCGAACGTCCCGCGCACGGCGACGCTCGACGTGCTTGTGAACGAAGAGATGGTTAGTCGCGCTGCGGCACTGGCGCCCTACTTCGAAGATGCCGTGCATTCCCTCGCCCAGGCGAAGCACGTCATTGATATCCGCAATTTTGGATTGGCTGCCGGCATCGGTATCGCTGCTACGCCCGACGCGCCTGGCCGTCGACCCTATGACATTGCCAGGGCGTGCTGGAGCAAGGGCTTCTATGTTCGCCAGGGCGCAGACTCGATCCAGCTCGCGCCGCCGTTCATTGCTGAGAAGGCGGAGATTGATCGTCTTGTCGAGGCCCTCCATGATGCACTCACCGAAACGCGTTGATGCCGAGTTACGAGATCGTGTTACCAATGCAATCGCGATTGCCGGTGGGAGGACAAGACGTCACTCTAGCATTCGATCGAAAGTCTTTCGCGTCCGCCGCGGCCCGATTCATCTTTCTTGCGTCTTCGCGACCGAGGACGACAAGCAGCAGAATCCCGAATCCCATGACGAGCGCCGCAACGACGAGCGCGCCTCGATAACTGCCGGTGGCGCTCGCGATGTACCCCGCCATGGCTGGCGCTGCGATCTGAGCCACGCCGTAGCTGAGTGTCATGCGCGCCATGGCCCGGGCTGGATTCGCCGGAAAGTGTCTTCCGATGATCGCCAGGGTCAGGCTCACGATGCCGACGAACGTGCCACCATAGAGAGCGGCGCTGAACATGTTTGTCCAAGCGCTGTCGCTGATGGCCGGCCAGGCGATCGAGATGGTTTGCAGGCCATAGGCGAGGATCAGTGCCGGAACTTGACCTACCGCATGCGCGATCCGGTCCCAAAGGAAGCAGGATGGCACTGCTGCCAGACCCACGAGCCCCCAGATCCAGGTTCCTCGACCCGACAGCATGGGCAGTTTTTCGAGGATGGCAACGATGAACGTTGCGCTGACGACATAGCCAAACCCTGCGCAGAAGTAAGCCGCGATCATCAGGTACATCCAGCGCGATGAGGGTGCGCAAGGGACTGGCACCTGGGTGCGAACATTGATGCTCTGAGGGGCGGGGAGCCAGAACCATGCGGGCACGAAAAACACCGCTCCGAGCAACCCCAGAGTGATCCATTGAAACCTCCATGAATAGCTGCCCGCCAATGCGGCCAGCACCAAGCTGGAAACGATGATTCCCAGCCCGACCCCGGTGAAGTGCAGTCCCAGCTGGGGCTTTTGGTTGTGCCGGATCAGCCAGTTGAGGACGAGCCCGGATGCGAGCAGCAGGCCCGCGGTGCTTGAGAACCCGGAGATGAAGCGGAGGAAGCCCCAAAGACGGAAATCCTGGGTCATTCCCATTCCGGCAGTGCTGAGGACGGCCACCACCAGACCAAGGCGATAGAGGTGAAACTTGTGGTTCAGATTGCTGAGCGTGGATGCGATCAACAATCCAGCAAAATAGCCAAGGTAGTTCGACGTGGCCAACCATCCCCCCGCCAGACCCGAAAGTCCCGCTTCACTGCGCATGATCGGCAAAAGGGGGGTGTATGCGAACCGCGCTACGCCAACGGTCAGAACTAGGGCGCTGATGCCCGCAGCGGTGACCCGCCAACGATCGAGCTCACTGCTTGTTGAAGGTGGGATGGTGGATGACTGCATCTGATTCTCTGAATGTTTGGTGAACGAATAATCAGAATGCTATAAGCTATTGTCTTGCCCGTCTTTCGATGGGCAGACTACATGTATCGATGAGATGACAAGCAAAGCGAAGAGCACGCAGCGGGACGACGGCTGGAGTTCCCTGGCTGTTCCGGAGATCGATACGCTGCCTGCGCCGGTCTTCCTGCGATCAGAGAGTCTGTCCCCCCGGCAGATCTTTCCGGAGCATACGCACCGATGGAACCAGTTCGTGTATGCCAAGGCCGGGTCCTTGATCGTGACGGTGGAGAGCTCGCGGTACGTGATTACCCCCGAGCAGGCTATTTGGGTGCCCACGGGGGTACCGCATACCGTCGGCACCTTTCATGGCGCCGAGTTTCGAAACCTCTATGTGGCCGATCTCTCCCCTCTGGACATGCCGAAGGCCTGCACCGTATTCCGGGTATCGCCGCTTCTCCGAGCGCTTGTTGTGGAAATGGAGGAGATTGAACGAGGGCACGAGAAGACCGCCTACATTGCGAAGGTCAATGACTTGATCGTTGAGCAACTGCATCGCTTGCAAGTGCAGGACTTCCACCTGCCTTGGCCACGAAGCACCATATTGCGCAAGATCTGCGAATCCCTCTATGCCAATCCCGGTGACTCACGCGGCATGGAGGAATGGGGGAGCGAACTGGGTGCTTCCGCGAGAACGCTTGCACGGCGCTTCGAGAAGGAGGTAGGAATCACCTTGCGGGATTGGCGCCATCGCTTGCGGCTTTTCCGGGCGCTGGAATGGTTGGGCGCGGGACGCAGCGTGACGACAGTTGCCCTCGAGCTCGGCTACGCTTCCACTTCGGCTTTCACCTTCATGTTCCGGCAGGAGATGGGATGCAGCCCTACCGAATGGATTGCCAGGTGACGCAGCCGCGGGGCAGCTCACGCATCCCTAAAAATGTTGTCTGCCAACCTTGCATAGTGAACCCCGTTAGTGGGAGGCCGCGATACCCGTTTGAGAAGTGAACAGGAAAACCCAGAATCAACGATCTACCTGCTGGGGTTTGCGAACCGTCACTTATTGCATCAAAAACGGTGGGCCATAATTTGCTAATGTTTTTTAGCAGGGAAGTTCCTTGAATCTGCACCGGCTTGATCTTTTCTCGCTCTCGCTGTTCTGCCTGGTGGCGCGCAGCGGGAGTATCAGCAAAGGCGCCGAACTGGCGCTCCTGGCCGTTGGCGCCGCAAGCAAACGTATCACCGACCTCGAGGCGGCAGTGGGCACCACGCTGCTGGAGCGCCATTCGCGCGGCATCACCCTGACCCAGGCCGGCCAAGCACTGCAACGGCATGCGCAACGCATCCTCGGCGACGTCGATAAGCTCGCGGCCGACCTTTCGGACTACGCGAGTGGCCTCATTGGCGTCGTGCGCCTGTGGGCCAACACCTCGGCGGTGACGCAGTTTCTGCCGCTGGATATTTCGACCTTCGTTCGTGCGCACCCCGGCATCCGCATCGAACTGGAGGAAGAAGACAGCAGCGAGGTTGTGCAGGCGGTGCAGGATGGCCGTGCCGACTTCGGCATCTTCGCCGATCGAACACCCGCCTTCGGCTTGCACCAGATGACTTACCGCGAGGACCGCCTGGTTCTCGTCGTGCCCCGCGGCCATGCGCTGGCGGCGCGGCGCTCGGCGCGCTTCGAGGAAGCCATCGAGTATGACTTTGTCTGCCTGTCCAGGGGCACCTCGCTGGCCAGGCGGGTGGAGTTCGAAGCCGAGGCGCTCGGGCGCAACCTGAAGATGCACATCCGGGTTCGCAGCTTCGATGGGATGTGTCAGATGGTGGAGGCGGGTATGGGAGTCGCCGTCCTTCCGCGCGAAGCGATCCAGCCGCATCTGCGCTCGATGAATCTGCGGCAGATAGCACTTCAGGATCCTTGGGCAACCCGTCGCCTTTTGATCGGTCTGCGGGATGCGAGCGCCGTGCCTCGACACGTGCGATTGCTGATCGATCATCTCTGCGACGCCCCAAGGCGCTAAGAGGCAATGTCTGGCTAGCGCAGGGTAAACCCGTGCTGGCTTTCGCGCTTCACGAAAGCTCCCGCCTTGGACTTGTCATTCCCTTACCAAGCGCTTGCTCGCAAACTCCATTCAAACGTCAATGAGCGTACACAGCGGGTGCGTAACACCGCGCCAGTTGAGATTGGCAAGATCGCACCCGTTTCTTTCACTAATGCGCAAAAGCAACCAATAGAGGCAAGCATGAATCCAATTCCCCCACGGTGTCACCCAGTGAATGAAATGAATGAGTCGCAAGGCGCTCTCGGCGGACTGCGTGTCCTGGACCTCACGCGGGTCCTTGCTGGCCCGTTTTGCACCATGATGCTGGCCGACATGGGTGCCGAAGTCATCAAGATCGAGCAGCCTGGCAAGGGCGACGACACACGCCATTTCGCGCCCTTTCAAAATGGCGAGAGCGCCTACTACATGAACCTGAACCGGGGCAAGAAGGGTGTAACGCTCGATCTCAAAGGCAAGGGCCGCGAGATGTTCCTCGAACTCGTCAAGACCGCGGACGTGGTAGTTGAGAATTACCGCCCGGGCACGATGGACAAACTCGGCCTCGGTTACGACACGCTCAAGGAAATCAACCCGCGGCTGGTCTATGCGGCGATCTCCGGGTTCGGCGACACCGGCCCCTACCGGTTGCGTCCAGGCTACGACATCATCGCGCAGGCCATGGGCGGCCTGATGAGCACCACGGGCTGGCCCGGCGGCGAGCCGACCCGCTCGGGGACCGCGATGGCAGACGTGCTTGCGGGCCTGTCGGTGACGATCGGATTACTGGCCGCATTGCGCCACCGCGACCAAACAGGCGTTGGACAAAAGGTGGATGTTGCGCTCGTCGATTCGGTGGTCGCGAGCCTGGAGATCATCACGCAGATCTACCTGACCGATGGGCGAGTGCCGGAGCGCATCGGCAACCGCTACGAGTCGTGCTATCCGTACGACTCGTTCGAGGCACGCGACGGCAGTGTCGTGATTGCAGCGGCGAACGACAAGCTCTGGCGGCTCGTGTGCCGCACGATCGGACAGCCGGCGCTGGCCGAGGACGAACGCTTCGACACCAACGCCAAGCGCGTTGCGCGCCATGCCGAGATCAAGACGCTGATCGAGGCCTGGAGCCGCGACCGGGATGTGGACGGCATTGTCGAGGCGATGATGGGTGCCGGCGTGCCCGCTTCGCCGATCAACACCATCGATCGCCTGGTGACCGACCCTCACATCGCAGGCGCTCGCGAGATGTTCGTCGACGTCCAGCATCCAGTGGCCGGCAAGACGAAATTGACTGGCAGTCACATCAAGCTGAGTGCCACGCCCCCGTGCATCCGCGCACCAGCACCGACGCTCGGCGAGCACAACGACACCGTCTTCAATTCCTTGCCGGGCGTGACGACTGAGAGCCTCGCGCGGCTGCGTGCCGAGCGCGTGATCTGACCTGCGACGGCCACCGCTAGGCGTCTACCCAGACCACGAGGCGGCGCGTCGCGCCTCAGAGCCCTGGCTTTTCAACTGAACCTCATCTTCAAAAGGCACCCAATGAATATCACCCGCCGTATCGCCGCTGCGCAGGACAAATATCCAAGCCGGCCAGTCACCGTGGTCGTGCCGCAGTTACCCGGCGGCGCGACCGTCGACTGACGGTGGGCCTTTGCGACCGACCCATACGACAACAAGGAAACAGACCGTGAACACAACTCCCAGCGCGCTGCAAGGCCTGCGCATCATCGAAATGGGCCAACTGATCGCCGGGCCGTTTGCCGGCAAGACGCTCGGCGAATTCGGTGCCGACGTGATCAAGATTGAGGCGCCGGGTGCGGGCGATCCACTGCGCAACTGGCGACTTATCAAGGATGGTACCTCCGTCTGGTGGCAGGTGCAGTCGCGCAACAAGCGCTCGATCGCGCTCGATCTGCGCAGCGCCGAGGGCCAGGACATCGCGCGCAAGCTGATCCAAGAGGCCGACGTGCTGATCGAGAACTTCCGCCCCGGCACGCTCGAGGGCTGGGGCATGGGCTACGAGGCCTTGTCGAAGCTGAACCCGGGCCTCGTGATGCTGCGCATCTCGGGCTACGGGCAAACCGGGCCGTACCGCGATCTGCCGGGGTTCGGTGCGATCGGCGAAGCGATGGGCGGCCTGCGCCAGCTGACCGGCGAGCCCGGCCGGGTGCCGGTGCGCTGCGGCATCTCGATCGGCGACACGCTGGCCGCGCTGCACGGCACGATCGGCATCCTCACCGCGCTCTATCACCGCAAGGTCAACGGCGGGCAGGGGCAAGTGATAGATGTGGCACTCAACGAAGCGGTCTTCAATGTGATGGAAAGCCTCATCCCCGAACACAGCGCATTCGGCGCGGTACGCGAGGCCGCTGGCAGCGCGCTGCCGGGCATCGCGCCGTCGAATGCGTATCGTTGCGTGGACGGCTACGTGCTGATCGCCGGTAATGGCGACAGCATCTTCAAGCGCCTGATGCAGACCATTGGCCGCGATGAACTGGCGGTCGAGCCCGATCTGGCCAGCAACGCCGGCCGCGTGGCGCGCGCGGCAGAACTGGACCAAGCCATCGAGGCCTGGACGCTCACGCGGCCGGTGGTTGAGGTTCTCGGCATCCTTGGCACGGCCCGGGTGCCCGCCGGCAAGGTCTATACCGCCAAGGACATCGCCGTAGATCCGCACTACCGAGCGCGCGACATGATCCTCACGCAAACCACCCGCGATGGCTATGAGGTGGAGGTGCCGGGCGTGGTGCCCAAGCTGCTCGGGACGCCGGGAACCGTGCGCTCCAGCGCGCCGCACCTGGGTGACGACACCGACGCGGTACTCGGTGAACTTGGCTTTTCAAACGAGGACATCGCCGCGCTGCGCGGCAGAAAGGTGGTCGCATGAGCAACTACAGCATCGACAGCGACAAGCTCTGGAACGGCGCTGGCCGTCGCATCTACATGCAGGAAGTCGGCACACGCGACGGACTGCAGGTGGAAGAAGCGTTTGTCCCCAGCGCGGCCAAGATCGCGCTGGTCAATGCACTGTCGCAAGCCGGCATGGCAAAGATCGAAGTGACGGCCTTCGTCTCGCCCAAGGCGATTGCGGCGCTGCGCGATGCCGAGATCGTGATGCGCGAGATCGAGCGCAAGGCCGGCGTGGTCTACAGCGCGCTGGTGCCCAATGTGCGCGGCGCCGAGCGCGCCATCGACGCAAATACTGACGAACTCAACCTCGTGATGTCGGCCAGCGAAAGCCACAACTTGGCCAACCTGCGCATGACGCGCGAGCAGTCCTTTGCCGCGCTGTCGGACGTCAACGCGCTGGCGCGCCAGGCCAAGGTGGCGGTCAATGTGTCGCTTTCGTGCTCCTTTGGCTGCCCGATGGAAGGTGAGGTGCCGGTGACCACCGTGCTCGACTGGTGCGCCCGCTTCGTCGGCGAGATGGGCGCGCGGAGCGTGACGCTGTGCGATACCACCGGCATGGCCTACCCCGGCCAAGTGGCGGCGCTGACGGCAGCCTTTCGCCAGCGCTGGCCTGGCACCGAAGTGACGCTGCACTTCCACAATACGCGCGGCATGGGTCTGGCCAACGTGCTGGCGGGCATCAGCGCCGGCGCCGACCGCTTCGACGCCTCGCTCGGCGGCATCGGCGGATGCCCCTACGCGCCGGGCGCGACCGGCAATGTGTGCAGCGAGGAGATAGTGCATGCGCTGGAGTTAATGGGTTACGACACCGGCGTCGACCTGCCACGCCTGATCGAGGCCTCGAATCGGCTGCCGGCGCTGATCGGCCACGACATTCCGAGTCAGATCGTCAAGGCCGGGCGCCGGCTGGACCTGCATCCAGTGCCGACCGACTTCGACGCGATCCGCCAGCGTGCGTTAACGCGACCTGTTTGATATTTCACTTACCTTGGACCACAAAATCATGACACTGCAAAAACGACAACTCGCACATTTCGCACTGAGCACGGTTACCGCCTTGTGCGGCATTTCCGGCAGTGGACTGTCGGCCGCCCAAAGCGCGCCTTATCCAGCCCGCACCGTCACGCTGGTGGTTCCGACCGCCCCCGGCGGCACCACCGACATCTCGGCGCGCATGCTGGCCGAGCCGCTGGGCAAAGCGCTCGGACAATCGGTAATCGTCGACAACAAGGGCGGCGGCAACGGGGCAATCGCGGCGCTGGCTGTCAAGCGCGCAGAGCCCAACGGGTACACGCTCCTAATGCAGTATTCCGGCTACCACGTCATCACGCCGCACGTGAGCAAGCAAAAGCCACAGTGGTCGGCCGAAGACTTTCGCCCCGTTGCCAACGTGCTGAGCGCACCGCAAGTGATCGTAGTGCGTGACGGCGTGCCGGCGAAGAACATGGCCGAATTGATCGCCTATGCCAAGGCCAACCCAGGCAAGCTGACCTATGCATCATCGGGCAATGGCTCGCTGCAACATGTGACAGGAGCCATGCTGGAGCAGCAAGCTGGCATCCAGCTCACGCACGTGCCATACAAGGGCACCGGTCCGGCGATGCAAGACTTGCTGGGCGGTCAAGTCGATATGACCTTCGGTACGCCCCCGCCTTATATGCAGCATATCGCAGCCGGCAAGCTGCGCGCGCTCGCCGTCACTGGCAAGACCCGTCTGCCCTCGCTGCCCAGTGTTCCTACGACGGCCGAGGCAGGTATGCCCAAGCTCGATGCCACCTCCTGGTTCGCCGTATTTGCGCCCGCCAAGACGCCGCAGGACGTGGTGGATCAGCTCAGCAGCGAGATCGCGAAAATCACCGCTTCGCCGATCTTTCAGAAAAAGGCGGCCGACCAAGGGGCCGCGGCGGAGTATATGGACCCGAAAAAGCTGGGCGCTTACAGCGCAGCGGAGTTCACGCGTTGGGGGACGGTGGTGAAGTCATCCAAGATCGAGGCGGACTGAACATTAGCCGAACATGCTTCAACGGCCAGCCTGAATATTTCAGGGCATAGGTAGAGACGCAGCCAGCATCTCATGTACGCCGGCCTGCGTCTGGTGGCAAGCTCTCGTTGCTGGGCCTTTGTGATTCTGTCGCAATAAGCGCAAACGACAATCTGGGCCATGCTTGATTTCCGCAAAGTTCGATTGCCGGCGTCTTGCACAAGGTGCTCATTCGGCTCCACTATCCGCTGAAAGTCATGCTCACCTGCAACACCTACGCAATCTCCAGGTTGCTGCGCCTGCTTTGGCGTCGGTGAATTTCTTTTGCTTTTGAGCGTGACGATGTAAAGCTTCACCGACAGCTGGGGCTTGACGCGACACTAGGTCCACACCGCATCGAGCGCTGCCCAGGCCGCCGCAATGATGGGCTCTGCCGTGCGCTCGGCGCGGCACACGAAGCTCAGCTCGCAGTCGAGCGACACGCGGTCGGCAATGCACAGGCCACGTGCCTGCGCCTCGTGGATCGCGATCGAGTCGCGCACCAGCGACAGGCCCACTCCGCTGCGCACCAGGTCGAGCATCGAGGGCTCCTGGTCCACCATGGATACGCGCCGAGGTTCCAAGCCCGTGAGCGATCCAGGGCCGAACACACGTTGCTGCAGGCGGTTGTGGACACTGGACGGTGGCGTGGCCAACCAGGGCAGTGCGGCCAAGGCTTTCCAGTCCTTGCCGCGCACTTGTGGGCCCCAGCCCGCCGGCGCGAGTACGCGATAGGTGAAGCGTGTGAGTGCCTTGCGCGCCCAGGGAGCACCTACCGGATCGTCGGGTAGGTCGAGAAAAAATCCAACGTCAATTCGGCCGTTGTCGATGAGGGCCAGGACTTCACCGCTCATATCTTGGTGCAGCACCGTGTCGATTTGCGGGCTGGATTCGACGAGCTGGCGCAGAAAGCCCCCCAAGCGCGTGAACTCGGGATCCAGGATCGTCCCGATGCGCAGGCGTCCGCGCACCGAAGTGTGCAGCGCGGCAGCGGCGCTGGCGAACTCTCCCAGGCTGGCGAGCGCCTTGTTGGCCAGTGGGAGCAGCGCGGCGCCGTCGGGGGTGAGGGCCATGCCCTGCGGCGTGCGCTGGAAAAGCTTGAGACCCGTGACCTCTGCCAAGGCCTTGAGCTGCAGGCTGACCGCAGGCTGGCTCAGGTGCAGCCGCTCGGCTGCCCGCGAGACATTGCCTTCACGCGCCACAACGGCGAAGGCACGCAAGGCCTGAGGCTCGATGGGTAAATGAGGTCGAATTGCCATAACGATTATTTGAAAATCTTATTGAAAGGGCCTGTATTTCTCATTGGATTTAAGCGACTTATCTCTTCAAACTGCGGTTTTCTTTGGAGACGGTCATGAGCACTTTCAATATTAACCATTTTGTCGGCGGCAATGTTGTCTCCGGTACGTCGCCCCGTACGCAGGACGTGACCAATCCGGCTGTCGGCTGCGTGACCGGCCGGGTCGCCTTGGCCAACCGTACCGACGTCGACACGGCGGTGGCTGCCGCGCAGGCGGCCTTTCCCGCCTGGGCCGACACGCCGCCGATACGCCGCGCCCGCGTCATGTTCCGCTTTCTGGAATTGCTCAACGCGAACAAGGACAAGCTGGCCCACATGATCACCGCCGAACACGGCAAGGTGTTCACCGATGCCCAGGGCGAAGTCTCGCGCGGCATCGACATCGTGGAATTCGCCTGCGGCATCCCGCAGCTCCTGAAAGGCGACTTCACCGACCAGGTCTCCACCGGCATCGACAACTGGACGCTGCGCCAGCCGCTCGGCGTGGTTGCTGGCATCACGCCGTTCAACTTCCCGGTGATGGTGCCGATGTGGATGTTCCCGGTCGCGATCGCTGCTGGCAACACCTTCATCCTCAAGCCCAGCCCGACCGACCCGAGCCCTTCGCTGCTCATCGCCAAGCTGTTCAAGGAGGCAGGCCTGCCCGACGGCGTGTTCAACGTTGTGCAGGGCGACAAGGAGGCCGTGGATGCGCTGATCGAGCACCCCGACGTCAAGGCCATCAGCTTCGTCGGCTCGACGCCCATTGCCAACTACATCTACGAGACCGGCGCGCGCCACGGCAAGCGCGTGCAGGCGCTAGGCGGCGCGAAGAACCACATGGTGGTCATGCCCGACGCCGACATTGACCAGGCAGTCGATGCGCTCATCGGCGCGGGCTACGGCTCGGCCGGCGAGCGCTGCATGGCGATTTCCGTGGCGGTGCTGGTGGGCGACGTCGCTGACAAGCTGATGCCGAAGCTGATCGAGCGCACGAAGACGCTGAAGGTGCTCGACGGCGAGAACCTCGCGGCGGAGATGGGTCCAATCGTCACGCGCGCCGCGCACGAGCGCATCACGGGCTACATCGACATCGGGCAGAAGGAAGGCGCGAAGCTGCTCGTCGACGGCCGCGACTTCGAGGGCGCAAAGGCCGGCAACGGTTGTGAAGAAGGGTTCTGGATGGGCGGCACGCTGTTCGACCATGTCACGCCCGAGATGCGCATCTACAAGGAAGAAATCTTCGGCCCGGTGCTGGGTTGCATGCGCGTACGTGACTTTAAGGAAGCGGTCGACCTGATCAACGCCCACGAATTCGGCAACGGCGTGGCCTGCTTCACCCGTGACGGCAACGTGGCGCGCGAATTCGGCCGCCGCATCCAGGTCGGCATGGTCGGCATCAACGTGCCGATCCCGGTGCCCATGGCGTGGCACGGCTTCGGCGGCTGGAAGCGTTCGTTGTTCGGCGACATGCACGCATACGGTGAAGAGGGCGTGCGCTTCTACACGAAGCAGAAATCCATCATGCAGCGTTGGCCCGAGAGCATCGGTAAAGGCGCCGAGTTCGTGATGCCCACGGCGAAGTAAAGCGTCCAGGCGCTGCGATGTTCCCCTTGGGGGATACGCCGCAGCGCCGACACAAACACCAAGAGAATCGAGACAAGCATGAGCGACAACATTGCGTTCGACTACATCATCGTCGGGGCCGGTACGGCGGGATGCCTGATGGCAAACCGGCTGTCGGCCAACCAGCACAAACGGGTGCTGCTCATCGAGGCAGGACAAAAAGACGATTATCACTGGATCCACATCCCGGTGGGCTACCTCTATTGCATCGACAATCCGCGCACCGATTGGCGTTATCTAACCGAAGCCGAGCCCGGACTCAACGGACGCCGATTGGGCTACCCCCGCGGCAAGACGTTGGGCGGATGCTCAAGCATCAACGGGATGATCTACATGCGCGGCCAGGCCCGTGACTACGACCACTGGGCTGAGGTGACTGGTGATAACGAGTGGTGCTGGGACAACGTGCTATCCGATTTCAAGCGCCATGAGAACCACTACCTTGGCGACAAGGAGAACGCTGACCGGCGCGATGCCTCCTTCGCGGAGTACCACGGTCATGGCGGGGAGTGGCGGGTGGAGAACCAGCGCCTGCGCTGGGAAATTCTGGACGCGTTCGCGCAGGCAGCGCAGCAGGCCGGCATCCCCGCCACGGCCGACTTCAACCGCGGCGACAACGAGGGCGTGGGTTACTTCCAGGTCAACCAGAAGGCGGGTTGGCGCTGGAACACCGCCAAGGCCTTCCTGCGGCCGACTTGCCACGGTCGACCCAACTTTGAGCTCTGGACCAAAGCACAGGTCACGCGCCTGCTGACCAAGCGTGAGCCTGATGGTAGCGTGCGCTGTACCGGGGTGGAGGTGTGGAACGGAAAGTCGCTCATATCCGTGAAAGCCGCAGCGGAGGTGGTGCTGTGCGCGGGTGCGATCGGCTCGCCGCAACTGCTGCAACTTTCCGGGATCGGGCCGAGCGCATTGCTGCGCGAGAACGGTATCGATGTGGTCGCCGATCTGCCCGGCGTGGGTGCCAATCTGCAGGACCACTTGCAGATCCGTGCCGTCTACAAGGTGCAGGATGCGCCTACGCTCAACATACTGGCCTCCACGCTCACGGGCAAGGCTCGCATCGGACTGGAATATCTTCTCAAGCGCAGCGGACCGATGAGCATGGCGCCATCGCAGCTCGGCGCCTTCACTCGTAGTGATCCTAGCCAGCAAAGTTCCAACATCCAGTATCACGTTCAACCGCTCAGCCTGGACGCCTTCGGCGCCCCATTGCATGCGTTTCCAGCTTTCACTGCGAGCGTCTGCAACCTCAATCCCACAAGCCGCGGGACGGTGAAGATCCGCAGCTCCGACTATCGAGATGCACCTGCGATCGCGCCGAACTATCTCAGCACGCCAGAGGATCGCCAGGTGGCCGCGGACAGCTTGCGCGTGACGCGCCGCATCGTGTCTCAGCCTGCGCTTGCCAAATACCGGCCCGAGGAGTTCAAACCGGGGCCGCAGTACCAGAGCGACGAGGATCTCGCGCGCTTGGCCGGTGACATTGCCAACACTATCTTCCACCCCGTGGGAACGACCAAGATGGGGCGCGCGGACGACCCCGCGGCGGTGGTCGACAGCCGCCTGCGGGTGCGCGGCATCACCGGCTTGCGTGTGGTAGATGCCGGGGTGATGCCGACCATCACCAGCGGCAACACGAACAGTCCTACGCTCATGATTGCGGAGAAGGCTGCTGCGTGGATTGTGGCCGAGGTGTAGTCGCTTGTGGGCAACTACGCTTTCGGCCGCTATTTATTTAGGAAACCCGGACGCAATTTAACCAATGCATCGCAGCGCAAGAGAGCGCCACAGCACCTATATGCATTACACACACCGCGTCTTCACGCGCGGCGTGGATGCAGTTATGGATCGTGTAGCCGGCAGGATTGATGTCGTACTCGCTCGGCATCACCGTTTGACCTTCGGCATCCACCTTGACCAGACTCGAGGCCGTGATCTCCTCGAACATCCACCCGAACGGGTTGATCAGGAAGTGATCGGTTCCGGGCACCTTCGCACTGATGTGGGTGAAGACCAGATCGTCCCAGCCAAACATAGCGACCAGACGATAGGCTGCGGCTAAGTCGATGCGCGCCTGCCACTCCTCTGGCGAGACCAATTCACGGATCGCACGGGTCATCGGACACCTCAATCCATCAGCGGAAAGTTGGAATCCTTGACGAACTTGCGCCAGTACGCGATCTCGTTCTTGAGATCCGTGCCGAACGCCTGGGGCGTTGAGCCAATGATCGGCACAGCGCCGATGCCATCCAGGCGCTGCTGCAGATCTTTTGATTTGATCGCGCGCTGAAGCGCCGTCGAGATCCTGTCAACGATGGCGCGCGGCGTTTTGGCTGGCGCAACAATGCCGAACCACGGAGAGATGTCCATCGGCGCGTCGCCGGCTTCCTTGAGAGTCGGACTGCTCGGCAAGATTGAGGACCGCTCCGCGGATGCGGAGGCCAGCACTTTCAGCTTCCCTGCTTTGACGTGCTCGGCAACCGTCGATTCAACGAGGAAGCCGACGTCCACCTGGCCGCCCAGGAGGTCGGTGATGGGCTTTGCGCCACCCATGTAGCTTACAGGCGTCATTTCGATACCGTTGAGCAAGCCGAACAGAGCGCCGCCGAACTGTGAGGACGTCGAGTACGTTGAACTGTAGAAGAGCTTCCCGGGATTGGCCTTCGCGTAGGTAATAAAGTCCTTCACGTTGTTGAACTTGGACGTGGGGTGGACGACCATCAAGGTACGTTGCTTGCCGAACTTCCCGACCGGCTCGAAGTCAGTGATCGGGTCATAGGGCAGCTTCTTGAAGACCGCAGCGGATCGGCTTTGGAGCGATTCCGAGGTCAGCATCAAGGTATAGCCGTCCGAGCTCTACCGCTTCACGTATTCCGCGGCGATCAGTCCACTCGCGCCGCCCTTGTTTTCAACCACCACCGGCTGCCCGAGTTCTTTGGCCAGCGCATCGGCAACCATGCGTCCCATGATGTCCGATTGCCCGCCGGCAGGAAAGCCGACCACCAGGCGGATGGGACGCTGGGGCCAGGCTGATTGAGCGAGTGCCCCTGCGCAGCTTGCTACCGCCGCCGTCGCCAACACCACGTTCCCGGCTATTTTGAGGATGTTTCTACGCCCGGCAGAAATCGAAGAAAGACAAGTACGCATCGTTCACCTCGTCGACTAATGATGCGTAAGTGTCTTATAGATTCCTTTAGGACACAATGGGTCATACCCTGATAAAGAAGGGCAGATGGAGACCGTCGCTGGGCCGTTCAGAAGCCTGGCTTACATGCCGGAAAAGGCATAGGCGGGCAGGCCTTCAAGCTCGCCAGCGTTCTGCGCGCCGCGAGTGGGAACGAGGACTTAGTGCGCGCCAAACTCCAGCCGGTCGGCTGGCTGCTTCAACTGCGCGAGCAATCCGTGAATGTCGCCCAGTACCCAGAGATCGCGAATCCTGTCCCCTTCGAATGTGAAGATGGGGGCGCCGTCCCAGGCGATGTGGCGGCCTGTTGGCGGAATGCCGAAAAGCTCCCCGCGGTGAATGCCATGAAACCGGAGACGACCTGCGATTTGGTCGCCCTCTTCAACCAGTCCCAGGATGTCCGAGGTATACCTTTCGAGAATACCTGTCAGCCACTTCACGTACTGGCTGAACTGCTCTTCACCGACCAGGACGGGGCCCAGTGACCCTCTGAATGTGAACTCCGGATGGAAAAGGTGGCTGACCAGCGACAAATCCTGGCGGTCCCACAAGTCCTTGTAGAAGATCCGCACCAGATTCTTGCGCCGACTCAACACATTGGGGTCAAGGTTGATTTCGCGTGGGCGTTGAGATGGATTCAAGGTGCCTTCTTCGCTGGCTTCTGCTTGGGCTGCATACTGGAAACAATCACGAGCGCCGATGCAGGCACGTTGCCGACAGAGGACAGCTTGTGAGGGATGGAGGAATTGAAGTGCACGCAGTCCCCCACGGCCAGCATTTCGACGCTGCGTCCCACTTGCATTTCGATCCTGCCTTTGAGCACGTAGAGGATTTCCTCTCCATCATGGTGGCTGGTTGTCCTGCCGCGGCCTGACTGGTTACCCGGGCGCACGACGAACGCACGCATCGTGCGGTCGGGATTCAACCCCGCGACCAACGACAGGTAGGCCTCCGGATCTTTGCCAGCGCCTTCGTGCGAACGCACGATGGTGACCGGATCTCCCTCTTCTTCCCTATGCCCGAAGAGTTTCTCGACGCTGATGCCCAGCGCGTTGGAGATCGACAACGCTGATTCGATCGAGGGACTAGACATTCCCCGCTCTACCTTGGAAAGGTAACTGCGCGTCAGACCGGAGCTTTGCGCCAATTGCTCCAAGGTGAGTCCACGCTGGACCCGAAGCTGCTTTAGATTTAGTGCCACGATGGAGTCTCGGTTGAATGCCATTGCACCGGCGGGATCGGGCCCGGCCGGTAATTCACCCTAAAATTCTCTCATGATTCAGTATTTAGCCGCCGAAGCGGCTTCCCGGCTGCTGGCAATCGGCGTTCAAGCCTCAGTTTTGCTGTTTCGCCATGCGTCGCAGGCTATCCCCGGCTTTCAATGGCGCCCCGGTCAATTGCTGCAATTCCTCCATCGAAACGCCCTCCAGGATCGACTGGACATGCAGGCCGTCAGGGCGGACATCAATGATCGCCATATTGGTGAAGATGCGATCGACAACACCGGCCGCCGTCAGCGGGAAAGTGCATTCCTGCATGATCCGGGGCGCCCCCTCTTTGGTGGTGTGATCCATCATCACCCAGATCGACTTGGCTCCGACGGCCAGATCGATCGCCCCGCCCACGGCCGGCGGTGCGCCGGTGTCGCCCCCTGTCGTCCAGTTGGCCAAGTCACCCTTTTCTGACACCTGGAAGGCCCCGAGGATCGCGATATCCAGGTGTCCGCCGCGCATCATGGCAAAGGACAGCGAGGTGTCAAAGTACGCCCCCCCGACACCCAAGGTGATTGCGGTTTTCCCAGCGTTGATCAGGTCGTAGTCCTCCTGGCCGGCGGGAGGCTTCGGCCCGATATGGAGGATTCCGTTTTCGCTGTGAAGCATGATCCCGGCGGTCGGCGAAACATAGTCGCCCACGGTCGTCGGCGCGCCAATGCCCAGGTTCACGAAGCTGTTGTTCGGCAGGTGGGAAGCGACCACCTGTGCGAGTTCGGTACGGCTCAGGGTGTTCACGCTTTTTTGCCTACAAAGACTCGGTTGACGAAAATGCAGGGCGTCACGATCGCTTCCGGATCGAGCATGCCCGGCTCCACGACGTTATCCACCTCAAACACCGTCACGACACCCGCTGTCGCCATGACGGGACAGTAGTTGCGCGCGGTCTTGTTGTAGACGATATTGCCCAGGCTGTCCGCGGTCTTGCCCTTCAACAAGGCGAAGTCCGCCTTCAAAGGGGTCTCCAGGATGTAGGGCCGGCCGGCGACTTCAATCTTCTGCTTGCCGTTTTCGAACACCGTGTGAACGCCAACCGGCGATAGAAATCCACCCAACCCGGCACCGCCGCAACGGATTCTTTCGATCAAGGTGCCCTGGGGTACAAGTTCGAGTTCCACTTCACCGGCGCGATACCGCTTCGTGAATGCGACCGCACTTCGGGGATAAGAGCAGACCATCTTTCGCACGATGCCAGCCTCGAACCACAACGACAGGTCGTCGGAGTCGGCGCCGGCGTTGTTCGAAATCACTGTGAGATCACGCGCGCCCGTGCGCAGCACGGACTGGATCAGTTGCCGGGGCAGTCCGGCGCCGCCGAATCCGCCCATGAGCACGGTGTGCCCGTCCTGCAGACCGGCTACTGCCTGGTCCGCGTCATCCACTACGACGTTTCGCAATTCAAATCCTCCGCGTCCTTGCTGACGGTTAATTGTCCAAATAGGCTTTAGCCAAGCTCTTGCCGGCCCGGTCCCGCAGCATCTCGCTGCTGCCGTCCGCATAGGTGGCCATGTGAAGCTCGCTGGCGTGCATCGCCAGCGGATATTCCGCGCTTGCACCGATCGCGCCCATCGCCTGCATGCATGCCCGCACGCCCTCGACCGCGGCTTCGACTGCGAGGTTCTTGGCCTGGGCGGCAAGCATGGTCACGTCCTGCTCGCGTTGAACGAGGGACGCTGCCCGAAACACGAGCGCATTGGCCGCCTCCATCCTCATGGCGACGTCCGCCAGGTTCCAGCGCAGGCCTTGATGGCCGGTGAGTGGTTTCCCAAATGCCATTCTCTTGCCGCAGTACCGCAACGCAATTGTGAAGGCGGCATACAGCGTGGCGACGCACATCGCTGCGACGTGCACACGCGCAGCGTTGATCGACTGCAGCGAGGTGGCGAACGCCTGGCCCGGCGGGTAAAGCAGCGCCCAGTCTGGCACGAAGTGGTCTTGGAACTCGATCTTGCCGAGCCTGAATGAGCGAGCGCCCGGGTTGAGGATTTCGGTCCTAACCGCGCTGGCGCCGTCGATGTGAACCAAGAAGCTGGCGATGTCGCCGCCTTCGTCCTCCGGGACGCGTGCCAGCATGGTGATCAGGTCGACGATTGCCCCGTTGGTCACCCAGGTCTTGGTGCCATTGACGACCCAACCATCCTTTGCGCGGGTGACGCGACATGCCAACTTGCTGAGATCGCTGCCGCCCTGCGGCTCGGACATGGCCGGCGCGCCGACCCAGATGCCTTGCATCAGATTGGCCAGGACCTCCTGCTTCTGGCGAGGCGTGCCGTGACGACTGACCCGCGTGGCCATGCCCTGCATGTTGTTGAGACAGAACGCCATCGCAAAGCCATGCCGCGCCATCTCTTGCGCAACCCGGATCTTGCACAGGTAGCTTCCACCCAACCCACCCTGCGACTGGTCAACCTGCAGTCCGAGGAAGCCCATCGCGGCCCACTTGCGGATCACGTCGCGGTCGAACGGCTCGTTCGCCAGATAGGCGGCTGAGGCAACACCCGCCAGTTCGCCCTCGCAAAATTCTCTGGCAGTAGCGACAGCCGACCTCTCTGCCTGCGTCAGCTGCGAGTCGTATTGTTCAAAGAAGGTGACAGGCGCCAAATCAGACATGGTTCACTTCTCGAGCGGGAATTTCGCGTCCTGGACGAATTTCTTCCAGTATTCCACTTCCTTGCGGTTCTCTTCGGAGAATTTCGCCGGAGTTGATCCGAGCACGGGCGAGGCGCCGATGGTTTCCAGTCCTGCAACAAACTCTTTGGACGCGATGGTTTGCTGCACGGCCGCCGCGAGCTTGCGCGACACGGATTCAGGGATACCCGCGGGGGCAGCGATGCCAAACCAAGGGGAGACGTCCATGTCTTTCGCGCCGGCCTGCTCGAGAGTGGGTAATTGGGGGAAAGCAGGAGACCGCTCATCAGCAACGGTCGCAAGTGCGCGCAGCTTGCCAGCCCTGACATGCTCGCCGACAGTAGATTCCGAGTAGAAGCCAACCTGTACCACCCCGGCAATGAGGT
Organism: Polaromonas sp. P4_F9; assembly: GCF_056401235.1. Taxonomy (NCBI): domain Bacteria; kingdom Pseudomonadati; phylum Pseudomonadota; class Betaproteobacteria; order Burkholderiales; family Comamonadaceae; genus Polaromonas; species Polaromonas sp. P4_F9. Next base: position 138,944 of record NZ_JBFUJT010000006.1, read on the forward strand.
CTACGATCGGTCGGCCGCCGCCCGGGTAGCTCACGAAGGTCATCTTCGTATCGTTGAGCAGGTCAAACATTGCTGCCGCGGTGTGCGAAGAAGCGCCATAGGACCCCGCGTAGTTCACTTGGCCAGGGCGCGCCTTCACATACTCGATGAACTCGCGGACGTCCTTGACGGGCAAGCTGGGGTGGACCACCAGCATGTTGCGTTGCTTTGCGAACTTCCCGATCATGGAGAAATCTTTTGCGGGATCGATCGGCAGCTTCGAGGACAGGGCCACCCCGCGTGTGTGGACGGCTTCCACCGCAAGAAGCAGCGTGTAGCCGTCGGGCTTTTGCTTGGCTACCTGGCTTGCCGCGATCACGCCGTTTGCGCCGCCCTTGTTTTCGATCACGACTGCGGTTCCCAGCTTCTCCGCAAAGGTTCTTGCAAACACCCGCGCGATCACATCGGAAGGCCCGCCCGGCGCGTATCCCACGACCAGGGTGACGGGCTTGCTGGGATATTCGTCCGCCGCGACACCACTGACTGGGAGACCCATTGCCAGCAGCGTCACGATGAGCGTCGTCAGACGAATTGCCATTTCTTGCTCCAGGTTGGTGGTAAAAACAGTCGCCGGACATTGGAATGACCCATTGTGTCCTATCGGAAAGAAAGTTTACTTGATTTTTTAGACAGTCGGTCTAGAATCCCTACAAATGAATATACCTCTCGATGGAACTGTCCGACGCGGCCGGCCGGCGCGCTCCCACGATCAGCTCGGCCAAACGCGCGACGCGCTCATCCGCAGCGGCATGGAGCTTTTGACCGCTCAAGGGTTTGGGGCGACGGGGGTCGAGACAATTCTGGGCCGTCTGGGCATCCCGAAGGGCAGCTTCTATCACTACTTTCCGAGCAAGGAAGGCTTCGGCAAGGAGGTGCTCTCCGCTTACAACGCCTACATCCTGCGCAAGCTCGACCGCTGGCTGGCTGACGACAGCCGCGATGCGATGCAACGCCTTCTCGACTTCATCGCGGACGCGAAGGCAGGCATCCGCCGTCATCGCTATGAGCGCGGTTGCCTGGTCGGCAACTTGGGTCAGGAAGTCACGACGCTGCCGGACGGCTTTCGGGAGCTGCTGGATTCCGTGCTCAGGGACTGGCAACAAAGAGTCGCCTTGTGTCTCAAGCAAGGCCAGGTCAGCGGAGTGGTCGCTGCGGATCTCGACTGCGATGAGCTGGCAGCCTTTTTCTGGATCGGGTGGGAAGGCGCTGTGCTTCGTTCCCGGCTGGAGCGTTCCGCCAAGGCCCTGGACACGTTCTCCACAGCGTTCGTCCGCCTGATCCGTCCTTGAATTTTTCTGGAGTGAAAATGTTTGAAGCTATCGTGATTGAGAAAGATGCCGAGGGTCAACGCGCCTTCCGGACGCGGCTCGAGGAATCCGCGCTTCCCGAAGGCGATGTGCTGGTCCGTGTCGACTACAGCACCCTGAACTACAAGGACGGCCTGGCCATCACCGGCAAGGCTCCCGTGGTGCGCCGCTTCCCCATGGTCCCCGGCATCGACCTGGTAGGCACCGTCGAGGAGAGCTCTCATCCGGACTGCCCGGTGGGCGCCAAGGTCATTCTCAACGGCTGGGGGGTCGGCGAGGGCCACTGGGGCGGTTTGGCACAGAAGGCCCGCTTGAAGGGCGACTGGCTGATCCCCCTGCCCGCCTCAATGACACCACGCCAGGCCATGGCGATCGGGACCGCCGGCTACACGGCCATGCTTTGTGTGATGGCATTGGAGCGCCACGGCCTAAAGCCCGACGCAGGGGAGGTTCTGGTGACCGGCGCCAATGGTGGCGTGGGAAGCTTTGCCATCGCGCTGCTGTCCAAACTTGGCTTTCGAGTGGCCGCTTCGACCGGCCGGCCCGCCGAGGCCGACTACTTGCGCAACTTGGGCGCACAGGAAATCATCGACCGCAAGACGCTGGCCGCACCCGGCAAGCCGCTGCAAAAGGAACGCTGGGCCGCGGCCATCGACTCGGTGGGCAGCCATACGCTGGCCAACGTCTGCGCTTTACTGAAGGCGGACGGCGCGGTGGCCGCCTGCGGGAACGCGCAAGGCCTGGACCTTCCGGCATCGGTAGCACCCTTCATCCTGCGAGGCGTCAGCCTGATCGGGATCAATAGCGTGACGAGGCCGAAAGCAGAACGCGTCGAGGCATGGAGCAGGCTTGCAAGGCTGATCAACATGACCCAGCTGAGTCTGATGACTGAGGAAATCGGGCTGGGACAGACAGTCGAATCGGCCGCCAAGCTGATCGCCGGCGACATTCGCGGCCGGCTGATTGTGGACGTCAATCGCTAGGCCACCGACGCCAAGGCATCCATGGACACCGCGGCTGCAGCATGGGCTTTCATCACGGCGGGGGAGAAACCTCCCCCTGCGGGAGGCAGCGTTGCCAGCGGCGCGGTCGAACCCAGTGCCACGGCAGAAGAGTCCAAGCCGCAGCAACCGGCCGCGGTCGAAGCAGTCGATATTGCCTCGCAAGCCAGCTCCACTTCCACCGTCGGCTCCAATTTCCCACCCTCGCCTTAAGGACACATGGAACGGTCCTTGCTTTCTCACAGACTCAAAGTGTCCTATCCGACTCCGAATGTCCGTTTATCTGAAGGAATGCATCATGTTCATGCGCTGGCTCAAACCTCTCACCACCTTTGTGGTCACCTGTGCCCTCTTGCCGTGCGTTGCGCTCGCGCAGGAATACCCGACCAAGCAGCCGATTCAACTGATTGTTGGCTTCCCGCCAGGCGGACCGACTGACATTGTCGGACGCCTGATCGGCGAAGCCCTTTCCAAGCAGCTGAATCAATCGGTGGTGATCGTCAACAAGGGCGGTGCGGGTGGCACCGTCGCCGCCGGACTGGTCGCCAAGTCCAAGCCTGATGGCTATACCCTGATGCTGGACGTTGAGTCMGTGAAGACCCGTGCGCCGGCGATCTTCAAGAGCCTGCCCTTCGACCCCGTCAAGGACTTCTCGCCCATCGCCAAGATGGCCAAGCAACGTGTGATGGTCGTCGTCAATCTCAACTTTCCGGTCAATAGCGTAAAGGAACTGATCGCTTACGCCAAGGCGAACCCTGACAAGGTGAACTACGGGGGAACCTATGCCGCCTCCTCGCACATCGGTGGCGCGTTGTTCAACCAGCTCAACGGCGTCAACATGACCATGGTGAGCTATCCGGGTGGGGCCCAGCCCATTACCGACCTGATTGGCGGTGTCGTGCAAGTTGGATTCTTTACTGAGTCCACGGTGGCGCAGCACGTCAAGGCCGGCAAGCTCAAGGCACTTGCCATTGCGGCTAACGAGCGCTCGAGCCAGTTTCCCCAGCTGCCGACCGTCAAGGAAGCGGGCGCAGCTGCAATGGACATCTCGCCGTGGTTCGCCCTCACCGCCCCTGCCGGCACCCCGCAGCCAGTCATCGACCGCCTGTACGCGGCAGCCAAGGCCATCACCGAAGACAAGGCGTTTGCAGAGCGCCTGGTCACGATTGGGGCCGTCCCCATCGTCGGGTCGACGCCGGACAGCTACACCAAGGAGTCGATTGCCGACATCGCCTACTGGAAGAAGTTCGTGGTGGACACGAAGTTCCCGATGGCCGAGTAGCCAACCCGACGAAGCCGGCCGTCCGCCGCAAGGCGCGGCGGCTTCGCTCTCCCGACGCGAACCACCCTAGACCACAGGCACACTCATGACGTACCGAATCGGCGAACTCATCGCGGACAGCCTCATTCACCATGGAGTCGATCGGGCTTTCAGTGTCCCCGGTGAGAGTTTCCTGGGTTTGCTTGATGCGCTACTCGATCGGCCAGCGCTTGACCTGGTCACGTGCCGCCACGAGGGCTCGGCAAGCCTGGCTGCCGTGGCCGACGCCAAGCTGACCGGCCGGCCCGGAGTTGTCATGGCCAGCCGGGGCCCAGGCGCCTTCAATGCCGCCATCGGCGTGCATGTCGCCGCGGAGGAAGCGATTCCGCTCATTCTGCTGATTGGGCAGGTCGACAGACCTAACCTGGGCCGGGGTGCCGTGCAGGAGATCGACTCCGCCAAGGCGTTCGCCGGGCTTCTGAAATGGTCCGGCCGCATTGACCATCCCGCTCAAGCTGCGGAGATCATGGCCCGCGCATTTGCCATCGCCTCCACCGGAACGCCAGGGCCAGTCGCCGTCGAGTTGCCTGAAGATGTCCTGGTCGAGACCATTGACAAGCCGGCGCCGCGTCGTCACGGCATGGCGAAGGCCACGGCCTCGCCCAATGAGATAGAACAAGTCCTCGAGACGCTTCGGTCGTCGCGCAAGCCCGTGATGATCGTCGGCGGTGAGTGCCGCAGCGACACGTTTCGCACCGATTTGCTGCAGCTGGCCGAGCAATGGGGCGTGCCAGTCGCGCTGACCAACAAGAATCAGGACCAGTTTCCAAACACGCATCCCCTCTTTGTCGGCCAGCTGAGCTTTTTTGCTTCTCCAGCCCACGTCGACCTGTTTGCCGAAGCGGACCTGTTCATCGCCCTGGGATCGCGGATGGGCGACGTGTCGTCGCTGGGTTACGGGTATCCACGGCAGGCACATGCGCGGCAAAAGTTCGTCCACATTTATCCCGATGCGGGCGTCATCGGCCGCAACTTCCAGACCGACTTGTCGGTCGTGTCATCGTCCCACCCCTTTGTCACTGAAGCCCTGCGGCACGCAGGCAGGCACGAGGTCGGCGCCGACTGGCTGGCGAAGGTGGGCCACGCCGCGGTCAAGGCGCACGGATGGAATCCCGATCGCATAGCGCCGGAAGACGTCATGGGCCAAGCCATCACGGCGATCGCAGCCCGCGCGGCTCCCGATGCGGTGCTGACCACTGACTCCGGCAATTTCGCAGGCTGGGTGCATCGCATCTTCAAGATGACGCCACAGAACCGCCTTCTGGGTTCCGCCTGCGGAGCGATGGGCTCGGGCGTACCAGCCGCCGTGGCCGCCGGACTGCGCTATCCAGACCGGCAAGTGATCGCCTTCTGCGGAGACGGCGGCTTCCTTATGAACGGCAATGAAATCGCGACCGCTGTTGCCAGGAACCTCAACATCAAGATCGTGGTTTCCAACAACGGCTCCTACGGAACCATCCGCACGCACCAGCAGCGCCATTTCCCAGGCCGCGTCAGCGGCACGGATCTATCGAATCCGAACTTCGCGGTGCTGGCCCGCGCGTTCGGTGCCACAGGCTTTCGGATCGAGCACACCGGCCAGGTACGCGACGTGGTCGCTGAGGCCATGGCCGTGCGCGGTCCCGCCATGATCGAAATCTGCAATGACGTCGACGTGAACGTTGACCGGTCGTTGCAGCTGTCCACGAACTAGGCCCTTCCTCAACCTTCCTTAGGAGCGCAAGCATGTCGTTGAAATCATTGCTTCTGGTCTCGCTAGTCTCGGTGGCGTCGGGGGTCATGCCAGCGCACGCCGCAGACGATTACCCGACACAGCCGATCCGCCTGGTGGTGCCATATCCCCCGGGTGGACCTGTCGACTTCGTGGCGCGCTCGATATCGGTCCCGCTGGGCCAAGAGCTGGGTCAGAACGTCATCATCGACAACAAGGGCGGCGCGGGCGGAAACATCGCCGCCGGCGAAGTGTCCCGGGCCAAGCCGGATGGTTACACCCTTTCGCTGGTTTATGAGACGCACGCCACAGCGAACTTGTTCAGCAAGAACTACAAGTTCGACTCCTTCCAGTCCTTCGAATACATCTCCCTCTTGGGCTATTCGCCGATGGTCTTGGTGACTTCGGTGCAGTCCGGCCTTGACACCTTCCCCAAGTTCATCGCGGCTTTGAAGGCAAACCCGGGCAAGATCAACCAGGCGATCACCGGGCCGGGCGCTGCGAGCATCCTGAAGCCGGAACTGATGCACCAGGCACTCGGCACGAAGGTGACCTATGTGCCGTTCGCGGGGACTGCTCCCGCCATGACCGCCCTGGCCGGTGGCCAGATCGACGCTGCCCTGGCCTCTGTCACCGCGGCGTTGCCTCTGATTCAGGCAAAAAAGGTCCACGCCGTCGCCGTCGGTAGCCCGACGCCTCTTTCACTGCTGCCCGGTGCACCTGCGGCAGGGTCCGTGATCCCGGGATACGAATCCACCGCCTGGATCGGGCTCGTTGCGCCCAAGGGCACGCCGGCCGCTGTGACTGCAAAGGTCGAGGCTGCAGTGAGAAAGGTGATGTTGTCGCCTGCCGTCAAGAAGCAGCTAGAGGGCTCGACATTCGTCGTCCTGGCAACTGATCCCAAAGCCTTCGTTGACCGCGCGCGCGCGGACTTCAAGCAGGCCGAGGCACTGGTCGCCAAAGGCGTACTCAAACCTGACGATTAACAAGGGGTAAACATGAGTGAATCAATTGACGCCTACTACTGGATCAATTCTGACTGGGCCTACTTTGGCGGGCCGCGTCTGAAGGAAATGGGCAAGCGCTACGGCTTAACGGTCAACCACCGCCCCATCGACCTGACGACGGTGTACGCGCGCACCGGCGGCATCAAGCTGCCCTATCGCTCTGCCGAGCGGAAGAACTATCGGCTGATCGAAATGCGACGCTTCAGCGAGATCCTGGGAATGCCGATCAACCTGGAGCCAAAGCACTTCGGCGTGACCGGCCACCTCCCGTCCTTCTTCGTGATTGCCGCCGAGCAGATGGGTCACGACGTGGCCGACCTCACCCAAGCCATCATGACGGCGATATGGGTTGAGGACCGCAATACCGAGGAAGACCAAACTCTCGTCGATATCGGCAACGCGTTGGGCCTGGACGGCGCTGCGATTCTGGCGAAGGCCAAGGACCCACGCACTGAACTGACCTACATGAAGTACACCAACGAAGCGATCTCCAGAGGTGTCTGGGGCGCGCCCTTCTACTTCTTCCGCGACGAGCCCTTCTGGGGCCAGGACCGGCTGGAGATGCTGGACCGCACCATCGTCAAGGCGCTAGGTCGGTAGTTCCATGGCCAAACGCGAAAGCGAGCAGCGGCTCTACGACATTTGGGACGAGTGCCTGAGCGCCAAGGAGCTGGATCTGGTGGCCAGGGCGCGGGAGTTCTGCCAGGAGGTACTCATCCCCTTCGCGCAGCAGGCCCATCTAGAGCGGCTGCCGATGTCCAAGGCCATGGTTCGCGCCTGGGCGGCCACCGGATTGCAGGGGATGCAGACACCGAGCGAGTTCGGCGGACAGGGCGCCTCGTACCTCACGAAGATTCGAGTCGTCCATGAGCTCTCCAGGCACAGCTTCGCCGCCACGTTCAGCCTGAACAATTCGCACAGCATGGTCAACATGCTGGCGACGCAAACATCTGCGGAAATCCGCGAGGCCTATCTTCCGGCACTTCTCAGGGGGGAGACGGTCGCCTCGGTGGCCCTGACCGAACCCCAGGGAGGCAGCGATCTGGCCGCCACCCGCACGACCGCCCAGCGCGCCGATGGCGGCTGGCTGATAGACGGCGAGAAGGCGTGGATCACCAATGCAACCATTTCCGACTTGGCCGTGGTGACTGCCCAGACCGGCCAGGGGACCAAAGGAATCGGCCGCTTTCTGGTCGACCTGAACGCCACCGGCGTGCAACGCACCGGTGCGCATGCCGTGGAGGTCGGACACGCCGTCGGCGCCGGTGGACTGAAATTCAAGCAGGTCTGGGTACCTGAGCATCACCTGCTGGAGCCGCCCGGGGAGGGATTCAAGCGCACGATGGAGAGCATCAACGCCGCTCGCATCCATGTTGCCGCAATGGCGGTGGCCGCACTTGAGCATGCGCTTCAGAAGGCGATCAACTACTGCAGCCAACGCGTTGCTTTCGGAAAGCCCTTGATCGAGCAGCAAGGGCTGCGCTGGCAATTGGCAGAAGTCGCAAATCACCTGGAAGCGGCAAACCTCTTGGTCTTCCGCGGCGCCCAGTTGATTCACCAGCAGCAGCCCGCTGCCCTCGTCGCGGCTCACGCCAAGAAGTTCGCCACGGGAGTTGCGATACCGGGCATCGAGGCTTGCATGCAGAGCATGGGGGCCAATGCCATGCTTGCATCTGCCGGACTGGCACGCCAGCTGGCTGAAATCAAGATGGCGGGATACGCCGACGGTACGACCGAGGTCCAGAACGAGCGCATCGGCAGTCTTTTGCAAAGTTGCTATGGAACATGACACGCCCAATCTGGACCTGACACGCGCTCTCAACGGGGTCCGCGTGTGCGACCTCAGTCAGGGCATTGCAGGGCCGCACGCCACGATGCTCCTTGCGCAGTTCGGCGCAGAGGTGATCAAGGTCGAGCCTCCCGAGGGGGACTGGGGACGGTTGCTGGGGAGCCAGGCCGGCGACCACTGCGTTCATTCATGGCAGTACAACCTGGGCAAGAAATCCCTCGCACTCGACCTTAAGAAGCCCGAAGGGAAGGCTGCGCTGCAGCGGCTCGTTCAGACCTGCGACGTGTTCATCGAGAGCTTTCGGCCTGGTGTCGCCGCCCGCCTGGGGTTTTCCTATGCCGACGTGAAGGCGATCCGGCCTGACGTCATCTATGCGTCCGTCAGTGGTTTTGGCCAGTCTGGGCCCAATAGCCAGCGCGGGACTGTCGACTCACTCGTGCAGGGCTTCTCCGGCATGATGGTGATGAACCGCACGGCCCAGGGCATTCCCCACCGGCAGAACATGGTGGCCGTGGACGTCCTGACCGGTATCTACCTGCATTCGCTGTTGTCGACAGCATTGCACAAGCGCTGCCTGGACGGCCGCGGCGGTTTCCTCGACGTGAGCCTCATGCAGGCCGCTGCCGCGTTTCAGTCCGCAAAGATCGCCGAGTTCCACGCGTCTGGGGGCGAAGGCAAAGCGTTCTACGGACCCGTCGGCTATCTGCCGACGCGCGACGGTGCGATCTCGGGGTCCTGCAGGGTGCCGGCACATTTCGAGAAGTTGTGCGAGGTGCTGGATCGACGCCTCCTGGCATCCGACGGCCGCTTCGACACTCCGGGCCGTCGGGTCGACAACCACGACCAGCTGATGGACGCCCTTGCCGAGGCGACGTCGCAGCGTGCCACAGCTGAGCTGCTTGAGGCGCTCCAGGAGGCGGGCGTGCTGGCCGAGCGGGTGCAGTCGTATGGACAGTGGCTGGAAGATCCGCACGTGCGCCACCGCAAGACCTTCCGCTGGCAGGACGCGGGCCCCCTGGGCACCTTGCCGCTGGTGGAGCTACCTGGCACCGAGTTGCGCGCAGCTGGCGCCGTTCAAGCGCCGGCGATCGGTCAGGACAGCGTGGGGGTCCTCCAGGCTTTGGGCCTGTCGGACGTCGAGATCTCCCGGCTCCAGGCCCGGCGCCCCTAAATGTCCTGCGCCCCAGGTTTGAAAACTGGCCGAGGGTCCCGTCCATGCGCGTCCATTGGAAGCACACCCCTTCACAACCGCCCCCCGCAAGACATAGCTGATATGTCTTTGACACCATTGCCATGTCAGCGATGCATGAGGATACTTTGTGTCATCAGAAGCAATCGTTTGAATTGCTCTACAGGAGACAACAGGAAAGGGTCCAGTCGGCACCACGGCGCGTTCAAACGCCGAAGAACGACCAGACCTCCTGACATCAGCATGGGGTTCGTTGACTATTACTTCTGGCTCGGGTCCGAATGGACTCTGCTTGGCGCTGACCGTCTCCAGGAGATTGCCGCGCGCCATGGCGCCAAGATCAGGTACTACCCCATCGATCTTCCGAAGGTTTGCGCCAGAACGGGCGGAGCGCTGCCAGCCGAATGGCCTCGGGAGCGCCAAGCGTACCGCGTCGCCGATGTGAAGCGGTGGTCCACCCGCCTGAGCGTTCAGCTCAATCCGACCCCAAAATTTCTCTGGCGAGACGTCAACTTGGCGTCGCGGATTGTCGTCGCCGCGATCCAGATGGGACTGCAGGTCCACGCCCTGCATCGGGCCATTCTTCGCGCCAAGTGGTGCGAGGAACAAGACATCTCCGACGAGGCGACCTTGCGCTCGATCCTGCACGAGTTGCGCCTCGATGACGTAAATCTCATTCGGGAAGCCAGCTCGCCGGCGGCCAAGAGAATCCTTGGCGAATACACGGAAAAGGCGATCGCCGCCGGTGTGTTCGGTGTGCCCTCTTACGTGTTCAGCGGCGAGCTCTTCCACGGACAGGACCGCCTCGACTTCCTGGACGAAGCACTTTCGGTGGCACGCGCTGTGCCCGACACCCATTGACCATCCCGCGGACTACCCCGCATATACCTAGGAGACAACATGAAACTATTTAAATGGCTCGCGGCCGCCGCCGTAGCGCTTGGGATCGCGCACAGTGCGAGTGCGGGACAAACCTATGACGCCGTCAAGAAGCGCGGGTTTGTCCAATGCGGCGTCTCGACCAACATTCCGATCTTCGCATTCACCGACAGCAAGGGCGAATGGCAGGGCATCGACGTGGACACGTGCCGAAGCATCGCGGCGGCCATGTTCGGCAATGCGACCAAGTTCAAGGTGATCCCCCTGACGACGCAGGCCCGCTTCACCGCGCTGCAATCGGGCGAAATCGATGTTCTCACCCGCAATACGACGCAGACGATGAGCCGGGACACCACGCTCGGCCTGATCGGCGCTGGCATCAACCTGTACGACAGCCAGGGCATCATGGTCCGCAAGGACTCCAAGGTGACCAGCGCGAAGAATCTTTCAGGCGCCACCATCTGCGTTCTGCCGGGCACGACCCACGAGCTGAACCTCACCGACTGGTTCCGCGGCATGAAGGCGACCTTCAAACCGGTGCTACTGGACACGGCTGACGAAGTCAAGCGTGCCTTCGGCGCTGGCCGCTGCGACGGCCTGACCATGGACAAAACTGCCTTGGCGGCAACCCGCCTGCAATTTCCCGAGCCGGACAAGTACATCATCCTGCCCGAAGCGTTGTCGAAGGAGCCGCTCGGCCCGATGGTCCGCCAAGGCGACGAAGCATGGTTCAACGTCGTGCGCTGGACCCTGAACGCGCTCATGGAAGCCGAAGAGTACAACCTGACGTCGAAGAACGTCGATGAAGCCCTCAAGAGCACGACGCCACACATCCAGCGCATCTTGGGCGTGACGCCCGGCATGGGCAAAGGCCTCGCGCTGGATGACAAGTGGGCTTACAACATCATCAAGCAGGTGGGCAACTACGGCGAGATCTATGAGCGCAGCCTGGGCGCCGGCAGCCCGCTGAAGCTGGAGCGTGGACTCAACGCGCTCTACACCAAGGGCGGCCTGATGTACGGCTGGCCCATCCGCTAAGCATCCGCTTCAACAACAAGTGTCACGGGTCGCCCGATGAAACAAGAGTCAATGGGCCGACCTGCGGCCCGCGGAATAAGACTGTCCTGGCACGATCCGGCGCTGCGCGGCATCGTGTACCAAGTCCTCGTCGTGGGCGCAGTCGCGTTCATGGCGTGGTATTTGATTTCCAACACGCTCAACAACCTGGCGATGCGCAACATCGCCACCGGCTTTGCCTTCCTGGACCGGGAGGCCGGCTTCGCGATCGGCGAATCGCTGATCGACTATTCCCCACAGGACACCTACAGGCGCGCAATCATTGTCGGCCTGGTGAACACACTGCGCGTGGCACTGATCGGCATCGTCTTCGCCACCATCCTCGGAACGCTGATCGGCATTGCCCGCCTGTCGACCAATTGGCTGCTGGCGAAGGTTGCGACCGGCTATGTGGAATTCGTCCGAAACATCCCGCTGCTGCTGCAGCTGCTGATCTGGTACGCGCTCATCTCCGAGGTTCTGCCCGGTCCAAAGAATGCATTGCATCCACTTCCGGGTGTCTTCCTGTCCAACCGCGGGTTGATGATGCCGGCCTTCGAAGGCCAGTCGCTCTCGGGAATCTTCCTTGGCGCGCTGGCGGCGCTGGCGGTGATCGCCGCCATCTCAAGCTGGCAACGACTCGTTTTCCGGCGCACAGGCGAGCTGCACCCCCTTTGGGGTTGGGCCATCGGCGCCTTGGTTTTACTTCCGACCGCAGGCTGGTTGCTCACTGGGCAGGACATCCATATCAACACGCCCCACATCACGGGCTTCAGCTTTGACGGTGGGGTGACCTTCTCCCCCGAGCTATTTGCCTTGCTGGCCGGCCTGGTGATCTACAGCGCCGCCTTTATCGCGGAGATTGTCAGGTCCGGAATCCAGTCAGTGGGTCGCGGGCAATGGGAGGCCGCGCAATCCATCGGTCTAAGCCGTGGCCGCGTGCTGCGGCTTGTCGTGTTGCCGCAGGCCCTGAGGGTGATCGTTCCTCCGGCCACCAGCCAGTATCTCAATGTCGTCAAGAACAGCTCCCTGGCGGTCGCGATCGGCTATCCGGATCTGGTGTCAGTCGTCAACACGACCCTGAACCAGACCGGCCAGGCCATCGAGGGGTTCCTGATCATCATGGCCGCCTACATGACGGTGAGCCTGATGATCTCGCTCTTCATGAATTGGTACAACGCTCGAATCATGCTGGTGGAGCGATGAGCATGACACAACCTCCTCAAGCGCTGGACATGACAGCTCCACAATTGCCCAAAGTCGAACCCACGCGACCATGGCGCTGGGCGCGGCGCAATCTCTTCGGCTCACCCTTGAGCACCATCAGCACGGTTCTGGTCGTCTGGCTGGTGCTGATGGTTCTGCCTGGGGTTCTTGATTGGCTCCTGTTCAAGGCCAACTTCAATGCGCCCAGCGGCCAGGCGTGCCGGACGGCGGCATCGGGCGCGTGCTGGGCATTCATCGCCGACAAGTACCGGCTCATCCTGTTCGGAACCTACCCGTTCGACGAACAGTGGCGCCCGCTCGTCGCGACTGTGCTCCTCATCGCGACCATCATCCTGACATGCGCGCGCCAGCTGAAGGCCTGGGGCCTGCTCGCGCTGTGGACTGGAACACTCAGCGCATCAGCACTTTTGATGTGGGGCGGTGTCCTGGGCCTGAGCCATGTCGAGAACGTACGCTGGGGAGGGTTACCGCTCACGCTCATGCTGTCGACCTTCGGCATCGTGTTCGCGTTCCCGCTTGGTGTACTGCTCGCGCTGGGGCGTCGCTCGCGCCTTCCAGCCATCAAGGCACTGTGCATCGGCTACATCGAGCTTATCCGCGGCGTGCCCCTCATCAGCCTGCTGTTCATGTCTTCGGTGATGCTTCCGCTGTTTTTGCCGGAAGGCTTCTCGATCGACAAGCTGCTGCGCGCGCAGATTGCCATCATCCTGTTTGCGGCGGCCTACATCGCCGAGATCGTGAGAGGCGGCCTGCAATCGCTGCCCAAGGGACAGTACGAAGGCGCGGATTCGCTGGGTCTTACCTACTGGCAGCAGATGCGCAAGATCATCTTGCCGCAGGCGCTGAAGATCGTGATACCGCCTCTGGTGAGCACGTTCATCGCCCTGTTCAAGGACACCTCCCTGGTCGTGATCATCGGCATCTTCGACTTGACGCAGTCTGCGAAGGCCGCGTTGGCGGACCCGAACTGGGGCGGTTTCGCCGTCGAAGCCTATCTCTTCGTCGGTCTCATCTACTTCGCTTTTTGCTACTCGATTTCACGCTACAGCCGGTCGCTGGAGCTCGAGCTGGCACGCGAGCGCGCTCCAGGCGCCAGCCACTAGCACTTCACCACAACGATTGCAGGAGTACCTTTATGAACGAACCCATTGTCAGCATGCACGGAGTGAACAAGTGGTTTGGCGACTTCCATGTGCTGCGCAACATTGACCTTGAGGTCAGCCGCGGCGAGCGAATCGTCGTGTGCGGCCCGTCCGGCTCGGGCAAGTCCACCATGATCCGTTGCATCAACCGGCTCGAAAACCATCAAGCTGGAACGATCCGGGTAGACGGCATCGAGCTCATCGACGACATCAAGCGCATCGAAACCGTCCGGCGCGAGGTCGGGATGGTCTTCCAGCACTTCAACCTGTTTCCGCACCTCACCGTCCTGGAAAACCTCACCCTGGGTCCGTGCTGGGTGCTCAAGATGCCACAGGCCGAAGCCGAGGCCCTCGCCATCAAGTACCTGGACCGCGTCCGGATCGGTGACCAGGCGCACAAATACCCTGGCCAGCTTTCCGGGGGCCAGCAGCAACGCGTGGCTATCGCGCGCTCCCTGTGCATGAATCCGAAGATCATGCTGTTCGATGAGCCCACCTCGGCGCTGGACCCTGAAATGGTCAAGGAGGTTCTGGACGTGATGATCACCCTTGCCCAGGAAAGCGGCATGACCATGCTTTGCGTCACGCACGAGATGGGCTTTGCCCGGAAGGTGGCGGACCGCGTCATCTTCATGGACCAGGGAGAGATCGTTGAGCAGGGCAAGCCAGACGAGTTCTTCAGCTCCCCGCGCACCGACCGGGCACGCCAGTTCCTCGACCAGATCGTTCACTAATCGGCCTTCGGCCTCTTAACTCTTTTACACCATGCAAAACGACAGCAAGAAACTTGGATTCCAGACCCGCAGCCTGCACCACGGCTACGACTCCGGCCCGTACCTGGGTTCGGTTTCACCCCCCATTTTCATGACATCCACCTTCGCCTTCGACGCGACTGCAGATGCGGCGGCGGTGTTTTCGGAGGAAAGCGACCGCTTCGTGTACGGGCGTCAGCACAACCCGACCCAGGAGCTTCTCGAAAAGCGCCTGGCGAACCTGGAAGGCGCGGAGGCAGGGCTGGTCACCGGTTCCGGGATGGGGGCCATCTCCAGCACCTTGCTCACGCTGTTGGGCGCAGGCGATGAACTGATCGTTCACCATACGATGTATTCGACCGCGCGCGCCTTGGTCAACGAGGGGTTGCCGCGACTGGGAATCACGGTGACCGAGGTAGACCTGTCCAAGCCGGAAACGCTCCGCCGCGCACTGTCCGACAAGACGAAGATCGTGTACTTCGAGTCACCCGTCAACCCGACGTCAGAAGTGCTGGACATCCGCGCGATAGCCGATATCGCCCATACGTCCGACGGCGTGAGAGTGCTGGTCGACTCCACTTTCGCTTCGCCGGCCTTGCAGCGGCCGCTCGAGCATGGCGCCGATCTGGTCGTTCATTCGCTTACGAAATATATCAACGGCCATGGCGACCTGCTTGGCGGCGCGGTGCTAGGCGACTTGGCAACGCTCAAACGCATCCGCACGATTGGCCTCAAGTACATGACCGGCTCGACGCTGTCGCCCATGCTGTGCTTCCTGGTCATGCGCGGCCTGAAGACGTTGACCCTGCGCATGCGCCAGCACGGGGAATCCGCACTAGAGATCGCTGAGATGCTCGAAGCGCACCCTGCCGTTCGGGTAGTTCGTTACCCGTTCCTGAATAGCAGCCCGGACGCCGCTCTGGCTAAGAGGCAGATGGTGCACGGCAGCGGGATGATGTCCTTTGAACTGCACTCCGGGATGGATGGTGCCGTCGCGATGATCGACCGCCTCAAGCTCATCTCGCGGGCCATCAGCCTGGGGGACTCGGAATCGCTCATCACACATCCTGGTTCCCTGCTGAAGGCCCGGCAAAAGCTGTACCCCGCCGAGACACCGCGAGCGGGTGTGAACATGGACCTGATCCGCCTATCCGTCGGGCTTGAGGATCCGGAGGACCTGATAGCAGACTTGAAGCAAGCGCTAGACCCACTGGTCAAATAACCTCTGGCGTCGCCGATGACTAGACTCTACGACACACAGCGATCCGGCAATGCCTGGAAGGTCAGGCTACTGGCGGGATTCCTGGGCATCCCGTTGGAACGCGTGACCCTGTCCATCGACAAAGGGGAGTTGCGGTCCACGCAATTCCGGCAAGTCGCGCTCTTCGGCCAGGTTCCTGTCCTGGAGACGGATACCGGCGAGCATCTATGCGAGTCCATCGCCATCCTCTTCTTCCTGTCCCAAGGCACGAGTTGGTGGCCGGCGGATCCGCTGGCACGGGCGCGTGTGCTGACCTGGCTGTCGTTTGAGCAGGATCGACATATGCGCCCGCTCGCAAAGCTTCGTTTGCACTTTGGTCTGAAGACTTTGCCCTCGGCCTCCGGGGCCGATGTCGAGAGGTGGTCAGCTGAGGCGCACGAAGCCCTGACCATCATGAACGACCACCTCGCCTCGCGACCGACGTCGTGGATCGCCACTCAGAAATCCCCGAGCATCGCTGACGTCGCTTTGTACCCGTACACGAGGATGGCGACGATGGGATGCATCGATTTGTCCGCCTTTCCGCATGTCGAGAGTTGGCTTGGCCGGCTTGAGGGGCTTGATGGATATCAATGCCTTTTCCCGGACATTCCGGACAGCAACCTCATGACGATTGAAACAAAAAGGACCCCGCAATGAACACAGCCAACACCTTCGAGCTCAGCAAAGAGCAGCTGATCAAGAAATCCTCCTCGCGGATGGATGCGACGTTTAAAAAAAGCAACCGCACGCCTCGGCAGAAGCTTGCCCTGACCTGCCGCATCCTTTTCGACAACGGCCACGACTCGGGATTGGCCGGGCAGATCACCGCCCGGACGGGGCAGCCGGGCGAGTTCTACACCCAGCGACTGGGCCTGGGGTTCGATGAAATCACCGCGTCGAACCTGCTGCGTGTCGACGAACATCTCACCGTGCTGGAAGGCGATGGGATGGCCAATCCTGCCAACCGGTTCCATTCCTGGGTGTATCGCGCGCGCCCCGACGTGAACTGCATCATCCACTCCCACGCCGTTCACACAGCCGCACTGGGCATGCTGGAGCAGCCGCTCATCGTGTCGCACATGGACAACTGCGTGCTCTATGACGATGTGGCCTTCGTCGGCAAGTGGCCGGGCGTGCCCGTCGGGAACGAGGAAGGGGAATTCATCACAGCGGCACTTGGCAGCAAGCGCGCCTTGCTGCTTTCGCACCACGGCCTGTTGGTGGCGGCAAGCACCATCGAGGAAGCTTCTGTCCTGTCGATCGCGTTTGAACGGGCAGCGAAGATGCAGCTGTTGGCCATGAACGCCGGCGAGATTCAGCCCATCGACCCGGCTCTGGGCAAGGAAGCGCACGACTGGATCCTGCGACCGACGCGCAACACCGTGGCGTTCGAGTATTACGCACGCCGCAGTTTGAAGAACCCGCACAACGCCGACTGCATCAGTTGACAGGGTCCGCCTGGCCGGTGGTTGGACGACGGCTCGCGACGGGCCGTTTTTGTGGCCAACTGGCTCGCCTCTTTGCAGCATTTTGTGCTGTTGGACCGCACGCTTGTCGATACTTAGGGCAAGCCTGCCGGGTCCGCAGGATTACATTTGACGCTTCATAATGGCCCCAGAAGGAGTGCAGCTTCCATGGAGACTGTCGACCGCCAACTGCGGTATTTCGTCAAGATCGCGGAATCGGGGTCCCTGTCGCGCGCTGCCACTGAATTGCAGATCACCCAGCCGGTCCTGAGCCGACAGCTGGCTTCGCTGGAGGCCTTTTTGCAATGCACCCTGTTCAACAGGACAGGAAGGGGAATGCAGCTGACGGCGTGCGGCCAGGCGCTTCTCACTCAGGTCGCGCCGGCGCTAGCGACCATTGATTCCGCAATCAATGCGGCCCGCAACCAGGAACTCAAGGGAACGCTGAGGCTGGCCACCGTGCACACGCTCAGCTACTACTTCGTCGGAGAGGTCGTGCGCGCATTCACCGATCGCCACCCAGGCGTGAGCCTTTCCGTGATGGGACGCAGCTCCCCCGATGTGGTCGAACTTGTGGAAAGTGGCAAGGCAGACGTCGGCATCGTCTATGACACAGCAGTGGCGTCGCAAAGGCTCACCTCGACCCGCCTGTTCGACAACCAGATGTGCTTGATCTGCGGGCCCGCGTGCACTGCTGCCGATGGTGTGGACCTCACAGAAAAGATGCCCAGGCTGGTCGGCTTCCCGGCGCACTATGCGCTCACACGGATGATCCACAGCAGCGGACTGAAGCCCGACTTCGTCGCCGAGGCAGAGACCGTGGATTCAATGATCGAACTCGTTGCAGCAGGCATCGGCGCGTGCATCCTGCCTCAGCGCATACCGGACCGCCAACTCAGCCAGCACGGCTTGCGAAAGGTCCGGATTGGAAAGCCCGCAATGTCACGCATGGTCGTGATGATCACCAGGGAGGATCGGAGCCACTCCGCGTTGGCCAATAAATTCCTGGAAGCTGCACTGGAAATCGCCAAGACCACGCCAGATGGCTCCTAGAGTCCCCCAAAAGTACGCTTGAACAGCCCGGGGGCACCCAAGTTTGATGGGGCTGGGGGTTGCTTTTTTCTGTGCTCTTTAGGATACTTTGTGTCATCAAGGAGCGCCGCTGTGCCAATGCACTCGCCCTTGATCCGGTCAAGCGACGCCCGCCGGCACCACTCGGAATCCTCTATGAATCAAATTGAGTCCCTTCGTCCCAAAGAGTACTTTAACGAGAAATCCACGCGTGACATGGCAAAGCACCTCGCTGCCACCAGTCGCGACATGAAGCAGAACCTTGCCTACGCCTGCCGGATCCTCGCCATGACTGGCCAAGAGGCCGGTCTCGCGGGCCAGATCAGCGCCCGGTCCGAGCGGCCAGACGCCTACTGGACCCTGCGATTCGGTCTTGGCTTCGATGAGGCGACACCAGACGATTTCATCGAAGTGGACGGCGACCTGAACACCCTGACCGGCGAAGGCATGGCGAACCCGGCGACCCGTTTTCACCTGTGGGTGTATCGGGCGCGCGAGGACGTGCAGTCGATCATCCACACGCATTCGCCTTGGGCATCTGCCTTGGCCGCCGCGCGGCAACCCCTGGTCATCTCGCAAATGGATATGACGCCCTTGCACAATGACTGCGCCTTTCTCGCTGAGTGGCCCGGTGTCCCGATCGCGGACGACGAGGGCGTGATCATCTCCGGCGCTTTGGGCAGCAAGCGCTCCATCATCCTGGCTCACCACGGCTACCTCACGGTTGGCAAGACGATCCAGGAGGCGACCTATCTCTCCGTTTACCTCGAGCGCGCCGCACGCATGCAAATCCGTGCAACCGCGGCCTTTGGCCCCATGACTCCCGTGGACGACAAGCTCGCTGCGGAGGCACACGACTACCTCCTCAAGCCATCGATCGTTAACGCCACATTCGACTACTGGTGCCGCCAGACCGGCGCAAAGCTCTAAGCCCTGGGATCGGCTCAATTGCGCGATTGGGGTCCGGCGCCCGCAGGCGTCTGGAGCCCAAACGCATCGTTGGATGCACCTCGCGCAGTGTTCGTCGGTACGTCCGCTTATGAATAGTCGATCCGCGGTCATGCGGAATCGAACCAGCGACCCGTCACACCCCTGAAAAAGGAACGCTTCAGTACGAAGAACTTGGACTAAGCACGCCCTACTGCGACTGGGGCGGAATCGAATCACAGCCAATTCAGCTGGCGTGGGCAGGCGTAGCCAGGGGCTGCACCGCCAGCCGCAATCCCATCGCTTTGAGAATGGCCGACAAGCTGCTGAGCGCCGGATTGCCCCTCGGGGAAAGCGTGCGATAGAGTTGGGTCGGGTTCAAGTGGGCCTGCTCGGCCACTGCTTGAACCCCACCAAAGGCTTGCGCCATCTGGCGCAGCACGATCAGCAACTCGGCCTGGTCGCCGTCTTCGAGGATGCCGTTGATGACCTCCAACGCGAACGCCGGATCGCCACGATACAGCTCGGCCATCGCGTCGTCATGGGGTTTACTTTTCATCATCCGTTCTCCGTTGCCAGTCCTGCCAATATCCCACCGCCCGAGCAATATCCGTATCCTGCGTTCGCTTGTCGCCGCCGCACAGCAACAGCACCACGCGATGCCCCGACAAGCCGTAATACACCCGGTAACCCGGTCCCACATCGATGCGCAGCTCCCATACGCCATCACGACAGAACTTGTGGTCGCCAAAGTTGCCCAGTTCGACGCGTGTCACCCGCCGAACCACGGCCACCTTGGCCTGGCCGTCACGAAGCCGTTGCAGCCAGTCGATGTACAGATCCTTGTGCTCACCGGCACTCAGGTAATGTTCAATTCGATACATGATTATTTTCGTCTATAAACGAATTTTTGTCAAGACCGTGGAACCGACGGCTCCCCCTCCTGGCGCTTGTCCGCCAATGAACGTGCCGTCCCCGGTGGCACCGCGCGCTCGCCGGTACGACGGTGGAGGCGTACAAGGGCGAGCAAAAATGCCCAACGAGCGTGCAGCAACGCACGTTCCAAATGAACGGGTACCCATGCAAACTGCTGTCTTCATCAAAGGAGATTCAGCATGCAACACAGTTCACGGCTCACGCGACCCTGGGAGAGCAAGTACGGCATTCAGAACACGACAGTCCTGGCGGAAGTTCCAGAACTTCGCGTCCTGGACATGACTCTGAAGCCTGGAGAGTTCGTTCCTTGGCACCGTCATCCGTCGAATGCGGACCTTTTCATTGGCTTGCAAGGTGAATATCAGATCCACTTTGCAGTTGACCAGATGGTAACTGTACGCGCCGGCGAGCGACATGAGATTGCAGTCGACGTGCCGCATTCCGTCGTGAATGTCTCGGCCGACCCCTGTAGATTTCTCTTGCTTCAGGGGGTCGGCTTGTACAACTACATTCCGGTCGATCGGGAAGTGCTCGGCGTCCGCGCGGTGACTGCATGAAAACGAAGGTAGCTGTGGTGCAAGCTAGCACCGTCGTGTTCGACACCCCCAAAACAATGGAGAAGCTGGCTGCGCTCGCTGAGCGAGCCGCGGGCGAAGGTAGCGAGCTCATCGTCTTCCCCGAAGCCTTCATCGGCAGCTACCCCAAGGGTTTGGATTTCGGCGCTCGCATTGGAAGTCGAACTGCCGAAGGCCGCGAAGACTTTCTTCGCTATTTCCGCAGTGCAATCGAGGTGCCTGGCCCGGAAACCCGCCAACTTGAGGAGATCTCCTCCAGGACGGGTTCAATGCTCGTCGTCGGCGTCATCGAACGTTCCGGCGGCACTCTCTACTGCACGGTCGTGTTTGTGTGTCCCACTGGTGGTTTGCTCGGCAAGCACCGCAAGTTGATGCCGACCGCGGCGGAGAGGCTTGTTTGGGGCTTTGGGGACGGCTCCACCCTGCCCGTCTTCGACTCTTCTCACGGGCGCGTGGGAGCGGTGATCTGCTGGGAAAACTACATGCCAGCGATGCGCAGCGCAATGTTCTCGAAAGGAATCGAGCTGTACTGCGCGCCCACCGCAGATGATCGCGACACATGGGTTCCGTCAATGCAGCACGTCGCGTTGGAAGGTGCGTGCTTCGTGCTTTCAGCCTGTCAAATGTTGCGCCGGGGGGACTGTCCACAAGCCTACGATGCTGTCCAGGGTAGCGATCCCGAAACGATCCTGATGCGAGGTGGCAGCTGCATTGTCGACCCCTTCGGCAAGGTGCTTGCAGGCCCGGTGTTCAATGAGGAGACCATCCTGGCTGCCGAAATCGACCTCGCAGAAATAGCGAAGCGAAAGTACGATTTTGACGTGGTCGGTCACTACGCACGGCCAGATGTCGCGACTGTAGAAGTAACTCGCCAACCCGAACTCGGTGTCGTTAGCCGCGAGGATAGCTTCTTCATCGGTTCTAAAACGGAAAACAGGTGCCAACGGGCCGAAAGTTTCTTCACGCGCGCACTGCATGTCCGACGTCGCATCGACGATTACCGTTGGCTCGAAAAACAGGCCCTGTAGCCTGTGACCACCGGCCACCAATCTGCCGCCCTTTTTTACAGCGTCATCGATGTGCCGCTGTACCTTGTCCACTGCAGCGCTTTCTATCAGCGGACCTTGCACCACACCCACTTCGAAGCCATTGCCTACTTTCATGGCCTTGACTCTGGCTGCGAACTTGCTGACAAACTCGTCGTACACCCCATCCTGCACATAAAACCGATTGACACAGACGCAGGTCTGGCCTGCGTTGCGGTACTTGCTGACCAACGCACCTTCGACCGCTGAATCAATGTCAGCATCGTCGAACACAATGAAAGGGGCGTTGCCGCCCAGTTCGAGCGACATTTTTTTGACCGTGGGTGCCGACTGGGCCATCAGGATGCGCCCTACTTCAGTGGATCCCGTGAAGCTCAGGTGGCGAACGGTGTCGCTGGCGCACAAAGCCTTGCCCACCTCGATGGAGTTCTGCCCGTCTGCAGTAATGACATTGATCACACCGGCCGGAATGCCGGCCCGCAGGGCCAACTCGGCCGCGGCCAGTGCCGTGAGCGGCGTCAACTCCGCGGGCTTGATGATGACCGTACAGCCAGCCGCAAGCGCCGGGGCCACCTTGCGGGTGATCATCCCCAGCGGGAAGTTCCACGGCGTGATCGCTGCGCATACGCCAATCGGCTGCTTGAGCACCATCAGGCGGCGGTCGGCGGCAAACTGCGGCAGGGTTTCGCCGTTGACGCGCTTGGCTTCTTCGGCGAACCACTCGACAAAACTCGCGCCGTAGGCCACCTCGCCTTTGGCCTCGGCAAAGGGCTTGCCCTGCTCGGCCGTCATGATCCGGGCGATGTCATCCTGGTGAGTCATCAGCAGGTCGAACCAACGCCGCAAAATGATGCTGCGCTCCTTGGCAGTCTTGCTGCGCCAGGCGGGCCAAGCAGCATTCGCGGCGGCAATGGCGGCGTCGGTCTCGGCTGCGCTGAGGTTGGCCACATCAGCCAGTTTGTGTCCGGTTGCCGGATCGGCCACGTCGAATCGCCGCGCGCCGGCCACCCAGCAGCCGTTGATAAGTGCATCAGTCTGGAGAAGGCTGGCATCGCGCAGTGCAGTGAAGGGAGAGGAGGAGGTGGCAGTGGCAGTGGTCATGAAGCAATTCCGGAGGCTAACCCCGCCCCCCAGGGCCGGCAGAAGCCAGCACTGATCAGCAGGGAGGACAGGTTAATGAAGGTTGACGGACGGGAGAAGAAAACCTGGACCACAGGCATCAGACCACGTTGTTTTCCAGGCTGGCCATGGCGATGGCCTGTGCGTTCAGGATGTGGGTTTGCGCGGCGTTCCGCGCGGCATCGGGGTCCTGGTCGCGGATGGCCGACAACAGGCGGTGCATTTCCGCAGGCGCCGCCGAGCCACGCTGGCGGCTGGCGATGGTGATCATGCGCAGACGGTTGATACGTGCGTTCAGCGAGTTCACCACGCCCCAGGCCACGGTGTCCCCGGCCGCCTGGAACATCGTCTGGTAGAAAATTCCGGTCTGCTCCATGACGCCCTGCAGGTCATTGGCCTCAAAGGCGGCCTCGATGCGCTGCAGCGTGGACGTCATGCGGATGACGCTGGCCTCGTCACGGCGCAGGGCGCAGGCCGCCGCCGCATGGCCTTCGAGCAGGGCGCGCAGCTCGTAGATCTGACGGGTGGTGTCGGCGTCGATGATGGCGACGATGGGCCCCTGCTGGGGCACGGACTCGACGAGGCCTTCTGTTTCCAGATGCCTGAGCACTTCCCGCACCACCGTTCGGCTGACGTCCAGCTCCTCGCACAGAGTCCGCTCCACCAGGCGCTGGCCAGGCTTGAAGTACTGGGAAAAGATCGCCGAACGAACCTTCTCAAGCGTGAGCTCGCGAAGGGTTTTCTGGTTTCGGTTTACCTTGATGTTGTCGGCCATGGGTGTCACGATCTTTCCTCTAATCTGAATGTCCTCGGGTGTGCGCATCTTGTGAACGCGCACTGCTTCGTGTCCATTATCGACAAAGGCTCCCGGCACGGGAGGCGCAGCTGGTGACAGGAGTTTCATGTTAGAGCCTTCGGCATTGAATTCAGGCCGGGTCCTGGTACGCCATGCCGCGTGAGGCGTCCCAGGCCACGATCGCGTCATCGCCACAGTTCCAGAGCCTGCCATCGCCCATGCTGGCGTTCATGCGCACATTGATCTCCTGGTCCCACGGCGTGACCACGGAATACTGGATGGTGTCGCCCAGGTAGCTGCGGTCGCGCACCCGCACAGGCAGGCTGGCACCGTCACTACCCGTTTGGGTAGCCAGCTTCAGGCGCATGCAGTCCGGGCGCACCATGAGTACCGCCGCACGGCCTGGCTCTACCGCCTGGCACGCGGCACTGGATCTCACATTGACACCATTGGGCAGCGTGTACACCGTCTCGCCGGTACCGCGGGAGCTGAGCTCTATCGGCAGGAAGTTGGAATTGCCAATGAAGCTGGCGACAAACCGCGTGGCGGGCGTCTCGTACAAGTCGGCGCCCGAGCCGACCTGCTCGATGCGGCCCTTGTTGAAAACGGCGATGCGATCCGACAGGCGCAACGCTTCTTCCTGGTCATGCGTCACATAGAGAACGGTGACCCCGGTTTCCTGGTGGATGCGGCGCAACTCGCTCTGCAGCTCTTCACGCAGCTTTTTATCCAACGCAGACAAGGGCTCATCCATGAGCAGGATGGGCGGGTCATAGGCCAGCGCCCTGGCGATGGCCACACGCTGCTGCTGGCCGCCCGACAGCTCGGCGGGCTTGCGATGGCCGAAGTCATCGAGGTGGATCAGCTTGAGCATGCGCGCGGTCTTCTCGCGGATCTTGTCTTCGCTCCATTTGCGCACGCGCAGCGGAAAGGCGATGTTCTCGGCCACGCTGAGATGCGGAAACAGGGTGTAGCGCTGAAACACCATGCCGATGTTGCGCTGGCTGGGCGGCACGCTGAGCAGGTTCTTCTGGTTAAGCACCACATTGCCTTCGGTCGGATCTTCGAAGCCGGCGGTGATATAGAGCGTCGTGCTCTTGCCCGAGCCGCTGGGGCCGAGAAAAGTCATGAACTCGCCGCCCTGGATATCCAGCGACACATGGTCGATTGCGACCGCGGCGCCGTAGGTCTTGCGCAGGTCGCGCAGGCTCAGAAATACATCGTTGGGTGTGGACATGGCAATCATCAGGTGGTGGGTTTGGTGGTTCTGGCGCCCAGCAGCGCGGACAGCAGCATGAACAGGAGCGTGATGCCGATCAGCAGGGTCGAGGCCGCGGCGATCACTGGCGAGAGGTCCTGGCGCAGCGCGGCCCAGATTCGCACCGGCAGCGTTTCCGCCCCCGGCGTCGCCATGAAGATGGCCAGCACGACGTCGTCCCAGGAGATCAGGAAAGAGAACAGCGCGGCGGCGCCCAGGCCCAGCCGGATCGACGGCAGCGTCACGCGCCAGCGTACGGCCCATTCGCTGGCGCCGCAGATGCGCGCTGCGTCTTCCAGCGCGAAGTCAAAGCTCTCCAGTGAATTGGAGATCGCGATGATCGAAAACGGCAAGGCGATGACCAGGTGGCCCAGCACAAAACCCGGCAGGGTGCCAGTCAGGCCGATG
This sequence comes from Polaromonas sp. P4_F9, assembly GCF_056401235.1. Taxonomy (NCBI): domain Bacteria; kingdom Pseudomonadati; phylum Pseudomonadota; class Betaproteobacteria; order Burkholderiales; family Comamonadaceae; genus Polaromonas; species Polaromonas sp. P4_F9. Next base: position 164,209 of record NZ_JBFUJT010000006.1, read on the forward strand.
CGCAGAAACACCGCATACAGCGCCACGGCCAGCACGACCACGGGCATGACCATTGGCGTCAGAAAGAAGGCCCGCAGGATGGCCTTGCCGCGGAATCGTCCGCGCACCAAAGCCATGGCGGTGAAGAAGCCGAGCACCACCGACAGCACGCTGACGAGGACGGCGATCTTCAGGCTGTTCCAGGTCGCTTCGATCCAGCCCGGCTCGGCCCAGAGCTGCTGGTACCAGCGGGTGGTCCAGCTCGGCGGCGGAAAGGCCAGCCACTGCGAACTCCCGAAGGACAAGGCGACAATGAACGCAATCGGCGCCAGCAGAAACACCACGGTCAAAACAGCGATGAACAGAAGCCCCACCTTGAGGGGCCAGCCAATGCGGCGAAATTCGAGCAACATGTCGGGAGTTCCAGTCAATCAGGCGGCAGCGTTACGCTTGCCTTGAACACCGCCGTAGAGGTGCAGCTGCACCGCGTAAAGGCCCAGCGTCACGACCATAAGCACCAGCGCCGCGGCGCCACCCAGCCCCCAGTTCAGCAGGGACTGCACCAGCTGCGCGATCAGTTCGGCCAGCATCATGTTGTTGGTCCCGCCGAGCAAGGCCGGCGTCACGAAATAGCCCAGCGACATCACAAACACCATCAGCGCGCCGCTGGCAAGGCCAGGCGCCGCCAGCGGCAGCAGCACCCGCCAGAAAGACTGCCAGGCGCTGGCGCCGCAAATGGTGGCGGCGCGCAGCGTCGAGGGATCGATGGCCTTGATCGTCGCGTGCAGCGGCAGGATCAGAAAGGGCAGCATGATGTAGGTCATGCCTATCGTCACGCCGACCAGGTTGTTGACCAGCGGCAGCGGCGCATCGATCACGCCCCACTTCACCAGCAGCTGGTTGATGACCCCGGTGCGCTGCAGCAGCACCATCCAGGCGTAGGTGCGCACCAGCAGGTTGGTCCACATCGACAGCAGCAGCACGCTCATCAGCAGCTTGGCCCAGCCGCGCGGAAGAATCGCCAGCAGCCAGGCCACCGGAAAACCCACCAGCACGGTGAAAACCGTGACCAAGCTGGCGACCGTGAAGGTGTTGAGCATCACCTTGGCATAGGTCCACGAACCGACCAGCTCCCGGTAGTTCTGCAAGCCCCATTGCGGCTCCATGAAGCTGCGCAGCAGCAGCATCAGAACCGGCACCACAAAGAACAGCGCCAGCAGGCTCAGCACCGGCCACAGCCAGGCAAAGCCGGAAGCGCGCTTGACCCGTCCGGCCGGGTTGATCGACGGGGCCGGCCTGGCAGCGCCGTACGGAAGGGAAGCGGAACTGGGGTTGGGCATGGCAAATAAGCGTGTTGAGGTCGTCTTCGACGTGGCAAAAATGCGGCCGGAATCACGGGCCCGGTGAAGAGAGCCGGCCGTGTCGACGACCGCTCGGCTTCACCCTGCCCGGCCCGGTTTACTGGGCTTGCCAGGCGTACCAGCGTTTTCCGATGGCGTCGCGGTTCTCTGCCCAGTACGCCATATTCAGGTTGATCTGCGTCTTGGTGAACTGATCGGGCAGGTTTTTGACCGCGGCCGCCGGCATCATGGCCTTCGCGTCCTTGTTGATGGGGGCGTAGGAAGTCTCCACCGCGAAGTCGGCCTGCGCCTTGGCGCTGCTCGCCGCAGCCAGGAACTTCATCGCGGCCGCCTTGTTCTTGCTGCCCTTGGGCACCACCAACACATCGGCGGCGGTCAGGTTCTGGTTCCAGGACATGCCGACATTGCCGCCGGTGCTTTCGATGGCATTGATACGCCCGTTCCAGAACATGCCCAAGGGTGCTTCACCTGACGCCAGCAGCTGCTGCGACTGCGCGCCGCCCGTCCACCAGACGATCTGGCTCTTGATGGTGTCGAGCTTCTTGAAAGCCCGGTCCAGGTCCAGCGGATAGAGTTTGTCGGCCGGCACGCCGTCGGCCAGCAAGGCCAGTTCCAGCACGCCGGGGGCAGACCATTTGTACAGCGTGCGCTTACCCGGATAGGCCTTCATGTCGAAAAGGTCCGTCCAGTTGGCGGGTTGGGCCGTCTTGAAGGTGTCCTTGTTGTAGCCCAGCACAAAGGAGTAGTAGAAGCTGCCCACCTGGTGCGTGCCCGAGAAGCGGGGATCCAGAGCAGCCTTCTGCACCACGTTGTAGTCGATGGGTTCGAGCAGGCCGTCCTTGGCTGCACGGGCAGCGAAGTCACCCTCGACATCGACCACGTCCCACACCACGTTGCCGCTTTCGACCATGGCCTTGAATTTGCCGTAGTCGGTCGGGCCGTCCATCACGACCTTCACGCCGCTGCTGGCGGTGAAGGGATCGGTCCAGCTTTTCTTCTGCGCCGCCTGCGTCGTGCCACCCCAGCTGGTGAAGACGATTTGCGATGACTGCGCATGCCCCGCCAACGGAATGGCGAGGGAGACGAGGGCAAGGGCCGTCAGATGGCGGCGGCGCAAAGACAGTGTTTTCATAACTACTCCATGTGTTGAATAACGAACGGAACCAAACAAGAGAACTACGAACATCACGCTGGTAATAACAGAGCCAGTTCAAGCGTGTGTATTGAAAAAATCAGGGGCTGATTGCCGTACCGATCACACCAGCGGCGAGAACGGCGTGGGCTTCAAAATCCTGCACTCCATCTCTTCAATCAAGATCTGCAGCTTGGGCAAAAATGCCTTCCACAGCGGGTCCATCAGCAGAGCCGTGCGACGTCTGTCGCGGTCATCGAGGCTCTCGAAAGCCCAGAGGTGAACGATCTGATTGAGCGCACCAATGTCGGTCGAAAAGTAGCCCACCAGTTGCCCAAGATGGCGCTTCTGAATCGCCAGTCCTTCTTCTTGCACCAACTGAATGTAGGCAGGCACGGCACCGATTTTGAGACGGTAGGTCCGCAGTTCATAAAACATGACATTGCCCTCGGGTTAGCGCATGACAAAGGGATCAGCGATGGGCGCATCGCTGGTGTTGATCCACACCGATTTGCTTCGGCTGTAGTCGAGCATGGCTTCCATGCCGGCCTCACGGCCCAGCCCACTTTCGCCATAACCACCGAAGGGCACCATGGGCGAGATCACACGGTAGGTGTTGACCCACACCACACCGGCGCGCACTTGGCGCACGAGGCGGTGCGCACGCGCGATGTTTTGGGTGAACACGCCCGCAGCCAGCGCATAACGGCTGTCATTGGCCAGACGCAAGGCGTGCTCTTCATCATCGAACTTCAACACGCTCAGCACCGGGCCGAACAACTCTTCCTGCACACAGGGTGTCTTCGGGCTATCGCAATCGAGAATGGTGGGTTCGTAATAGAAGCCAGAGGCCTGCGCAGAGGGCACACGGCCGCCCGTCAACAAACGCGCGCCGCCGGCGACACTGGCCTGTACCACACGCTCGATGTGTTCGCGCTGGCGCGCCGTGGCCAAGGGGCCCATTTCCGTGGCGAGGTCTTGCGGGTCACCGATGCGTATGGCCTGGGCCTTGGCTACGAGTTTTTCAACGAGAGCCTGGTGCACGCTAGCCTGCACCAGCAGACGCGACCCGGCCACGCAGCTTTGGCCGGAGGCGGCAAAGATGCCCGACACGATAGCGTTGGCGGTGCTGTCAAGGTCGGCGTCCTCGAACACCATCACCGCAGACTTGCCGCCCAGCTCCAGCGACGTGGTGGCGAGGTTTTCGGCCGAGTTACGCAGGATGTGGCGCGCGGTCGACGGCCCGCCCGTGAAGGCGATCTTGGAGACCAGCGGATGGCTGGTCAGCGTCAGGCCGCAGGTCGCGCCGAAGCCGGTCAGCACATTGACCACACCGGCAGGAAAACCAGCCTCATGAATGAGTTCGGCAAAGGCCAGCAGCGGCGCGGGTCCATCTTCGGAAGCCTTGAGCACCACGGTACAACCGGCCGCCAATGCCGGCGCCAGCTTCACCGCGCTCAGAAAGAGCTGAGAGTTCCAGGGCACGATGGCGGCCACGACGCCGATGGGTTCGCGCCGCGTGTAGGCCTCCATGTCCTCCTTGTCGATCGGGAAGTGCGCGCCCTGCAACTTGTCGGCCATGCCCGCGTAGTAGCGGTAGTACTCTGCGATGTAGAGGATCTGCGCGCGGGTCTCGCGCAGGATCTTCCCGGTGTCCGTGGTCTCCAGCGCGGCCAGCCGTTCGACGTTGGCGGCCAGCAGGTCGGCCAGGCGATGCAGGAGTTTTCCGCGCTGCGTGGGACGCAGTCGTGACCATGCGGAATCGCTGAAGGCTTGGTGCGCGGCTTCGACTGCGCGATTCACGTCGGCGGCGCTGGCCGAAGGCATCATGGCCCAGGCCAGGCCGCTGGCAGGGTTGAGGCTTTCGAACGACTCTTCCGCGTGTTCGAAAGCGCCGTCTATGTATTGCTGGAATTGCTGCATGGCCATGGTCAATCGGTTTGAGGAGAGGCTTGCTCAGGCGAAGGCAGGCATGACTTCGTCGATGAACAGCTGCAGCGACCGGCGCTTGCGCTCGAAGTCCATATGACTGTCCAGCCACAGGCTGTACTGGTCGTAGCCCAGGGCTTCATACGCCTTCAGGCGTTCGATGACTTGCGCCGGCGTGCCCATGACCAGGTTCTGGCGCAGCTTGTCCGGGGCGAAGGCCGGCGCGGCGTCCAGCTCTTCCTGGCGGACCGCTTCCATGAAGCCGTTCTTGATCGGCCGCTCGCGGCGCGCCCATTTTCCGAAGTAGGTGTAGAACTTCTGCAGGTCCAGTGCACCCCGCGACAGCTCTTCCTCGGTCTCGGCCACATAGGTGTGCATCAGCATCATGATCTCGGGGCGCGGCACTTCGGGGTGAGCCTCGCAGGCGGCATCGAAACGGTTCATCAACTCGGCGACTTCGGCATCGCCGGCGGCCAGCGCGGTGACCTGCACATGGCAGCCGTTGGCGACGGCGAAGTCGTGCGACATCGGATCGCGCGCGGCGATCCACATCGGCGGATGCGGTTGCTGGATCGGGCGCGGCACAGGCGTGCTGACCGGGAACTTCCAGAACTCGCCGTCGTGCGCGTAGTCGCCGGCAAACAGCTTCTGCAGCGCGGGCACCATCTCGCGCATGCGGGCGCCGGCGCTCATCGCGTCGAGGCCGGGCAGCAGGCGGTCGTATTCGAAGAGGTAGGCGCCGCGCGCGATGCCCAGGTCCAGCCGTCCGTTGCTGACCACATCGCAGAGGCCGGCTTCTCCGGCCAGTCGCACCGGGTGCCAGAACGGCGCAATGATGGTGCCCGTGCCGAGGCGTATGCGCGAGGTCTTCGCGGCCAGGTAGGCCAGGTTCACAAACGGATTGGGGGCGATGGTGTACTCCATCGCGTGGTGTTCACCGACCCAGATGGTCTCGAAACCGCCACGCTCGGCGATCAGCGTCAGTTCGGTCAGTTCCTCCAGCAGTTGGTGATGGGAAACGCTGTCGTCATACCGCTCGGGGTGAGCGAACAATGAAAATTTCATGGCGGGCTTTGTGGGAGGTTGAAGTCTGGAGTCGGTGACCGGGAGGCAGGCCGGGATCAGGCGGCGTGGGCCAGCGGGGTGACGTCGCCGCGCTGTGCATCGCCGACGTAGACGCCGAAGCTGTCTTCGGCGCGCTCGCGCGCATAACGCGTCAGCACCGCGGCCGTGGCGTCGTCGACCGCCTTCAGGCCGGCAAGGTCTTGCAGCGCCACGTGGTGCAGGCGCGCGTCGCCGTGGCCGGCGTCAGGGGCGCGGCCGCGGTAGATCACACACGGACCTTGCGCGTCTTCATAGACGGAGAACACAAAGTCCAGCGTGGCATGCAGGCCGAGCGCCTTGAGCACACCATACAGGCCGTCGTTGCCGCTGGGCGTGCCAAGGCGCGAGGCTCCGGGCAACTCGTAGCCGCCGTCGCCATGGCGCAGCAGAACCACGCCGGCGTCAGTTTCGATCAGCGCATGGATGTGGGCGTTGCCGCTGCCGCTGGCGTTGACCGCGGCGACATCCTGGTAACCGACATAGGCACCGCGGCAATAGCCCAGAGGCCGGCCCGGGCTGTGCTCCAGACCGACGACCTCACCAATGAGGATGGTGTGGTCACCGGCATCGACCAGCTGCCAGGCCTTGCACTCGAAGGTGGCCAGACTGTCCTTGATGAGCGGCACGGCCAAGCGGCTTTCGGTCCACTGGCATTGCTCGAACTTGTCCGCAGCTTTCGATGCGAACAGGCTGGAGATGGGCTTTTGCGCTTCGCTCAGCACGTGGATGGCAAAGGCCGGCGCCGCCGAAAACACCGCATGGCTGTGCGCGGTCTTGGCCAGGCAGACGGAGACCAGCGGCGGGTCCAGCGACACTGAAGTGAAAGAGTTGGCGGTGAAGCCGCGCGGCTGGCCGTCGGCATCGCGCGTCGTCACGACGGTGACGCCGGTGGGATAACAACCGAGTCCGTCCCGGAAGGAGCGGACATCGATGGTTTGCAGGGCCTCCTGGACTTGAGAGGCTTGGGGTTTGTCGTTCATGGCACCTGCTCCGTGAAGTTGTTCAATGCATCGCGCAGGACGAGGCTGACCTCCTCCGGTGCCGTGAGACTCATCATGTGACGGTTCCCCTTCAGCACATGTGCCGCAGCCCGCGGCGCCAGACGGGCCATCTCGTGCGACATGGCTGGCGTCGAATTGGGGTCGAGCTCACCGGTGAAGAACAGCGCCGGCGGCTGCAGGGTGGGCAGGCGCGCGGCGTGCACCGCATCGGCCGTGGCGAAGACCTGGTAGGCCGTGGCATAGCCCTGGTGGTTGACCTCCTGCAGCAGCTTGCGCGAGAGCGCTTCGGCCATCGCGGTGTCCGGGTTGCCGGGGCTGCCGAACCAGCGCTTGAGGGTGTCGTCCAGGTTGGCCTGCGTGCCGTGACGCAGCAGCTCGCTGGCGCGTTGCCGCACCAGGAAACGCTGCTCTTCGCTGCGCGAGAACACCGCGTTCATGGCCACCACACCGGCGCAGCGCGAGGGGTGCTCCAGCGCGAACTCCAGCGCCACCAGGGCGCCCATGGAGTGGCCCACCACGCGTACCTGGGGCAGGCCCAGCATGTCGATCAGGTCCAGGAGCTGCTGCGCATATTGGCTCAGCGCCAACGGTCCTTCGGGCAAAGCACTTTGGCCATGCCCCCACATGTCGTAGACCAGCACATCGAAGTCAGCGGCCAGGTCGTTGACCTGGGGTGTCCACACCTCCTTGGCCATGCCGACACCGTGGATCAGCACCACAGGCGCGCCGTGGCCGTAGCGGCGCCAGGCCGTGCCCTGGGGCGTCACCCCGGAGGCGGTCGGCGTTGGCGGCGAAAAATCAGCACGCGAACCAACGCCCCTATCGGCGTGCAGATCAGCTTGCATTGGCGTTCATCTCCTTGATGTCCTGGTAGCGGTCGCCGATGCGGTGGTGTGGGCGGCCGCCAATCGAGGCGCCCAGTGCCACGACGATTTCGTCAGGAGCCGGTGCATCGACGATGGAGAACTGGATCGTCAGGTAGTGCGAGCGCATGCCTTCGTCATGCTTGTGCATCAGCGGGATCGCGATCGGACAGGCCGGGCCGCCGCGCACATTGGTAAAGGCCAGGTAGCTCTTGGCGCCGACGGCTTCGCGGTAGAGATTGCCGAAGCGCAGCGTGTGGATCAGCGCGGAGGCGTGCTCCAGCTCGCCCGATGTTCCGACGATGGCCGCCTTGCCGTAGCCCTCGACCGCCTCGCCCGAGCCTGCCATGGACAGGATGCTATCGGTGAGAAGCTTGCCCAGCTGGGGGCCAATGGCATGGATTTCAGGCTTCAGGTCGTCCACATAACCGCGTCCGGCCCAAGGGTTGGTCAGCACGGCCGCCGCGGCAAACAGTTGCAGCGGACGGGCCGCCACACGGCCACCCTCGAGCCGGATGTCTTCGGTGTAGGTGACGATTTTTCGGAGTTGGAGAGCACTCATAGAAGTTCCTTTTGAGTTGATTGGATCATGTTTTACCGTTTTCGGTATTATGGTATACCATAATACTAAATAAGATTATCCAGCCATTTGCCTTGTCCTTGGCGTCTCGTTTGGTGGAATGCGATGCGTGTTGTTCAGGCAGGGGCTGAGGCCCCTCCCCCTCCTTCACCCAGGCCGTCTTTTCAACGGCGCATCGTGAAGTTCTTGAGCCAGGGCACAGGTCTGCGTGAGCGTCAGTCGGCGCGGATGTTCGCGGCCTTCACTACCGAGCGGTACTTCTCGACTTCCGAGGCCATGAACTTGCCCAGCGCGTCGGCAGAGGCACCAGAGGCCACAATGCCCTGCTCCTTCAGCCGCTTCTGAACCTGCGCATCCGTCAATACCTGCTGTGCCGCCTGCTGGATTTTCTGCAGAATTTCCGGCGGCGTCCTGTTGGGCAGAAAGAGACCAAACCACACGCCGAGGTCAAAACCCTCCAGACCCCTGATCTGCCCCAGGGCGGGAATCTCCGGCGCCAGTTCGCTGGGCTTGGTCGCGGTGACGGCAAAAGCCTTGAGCTTGCCCGACTTGATAAAGGGCTGCGCGGCGCTGAGGGTGGAGACCCCCAGCTCGATCTGCCCGCCCATGACGTCGACCAGGGCCGGCGACGCGCCCCGGTAGGGGATGTGTGTCATGAAGATGCCGGCACGCATCTTCAGCAACTCGCCGGCCACGTTCATCGGCGTGCCGTTGCCTGCGGAGGCATAGCTCAGCGCCCCCGGCCTGGCCCTGGCCAGCGCGAGGACTTCCGCTACCGAATTGGCCGGCAGGCTGGGGCTGCCCACCAGCACCATCGGGCCGGTGGCGACAAACACGACGGGCGACAGATCCTTCATGCCGTCATAAGCCACCTTGGGATTGATCAGTTTGTTGATGAGGATTTCGGAGCCTGAGCCCAGGAAGATGGTATAGCCGTCGGGCGTTGCACGCACGGCACGCTGGGTGCCGAGCATGCCGCCCGCACCGGCCACGTTTTCGATCACGACTGGCTTGCCGAGCTTTTCGCTCAGCAAGGGCGCGATAGTGCGCGCCACATTGTCCGAACTGCCGCCCGGCGCGAAGGGCACCAGCAGCGTGATGCTGCGCTCCGGCCAGGCCGCCTGCGCGGAGAAGGTGGGCGCGAGGCAGAACGCGAAGGCACTGGCCGCCAGCGCGGCCAGGCGGCCGAAGGTGGCGGAGGAAGGAAAAGACAGAGTTTTCATGGCGACAACAAAAAGTAAATGTCAAAAACGATGAATCCCTTGCGCATCGACCGTTGCGGCTCTCGGGCCGCTCACGGCAAACACACAGTGCCTGGCGATGCAGGCCGGCCCTCCGCGGCTCCCCGAGCCAGCGACTGCCTGTGGCCAGCGGATGTGGCCTTCAGAAGCCTGGTGGCGTGGATTTAACCACCCTTACCGTCTTCTAATATTATGGAATACCATAGTACTTAAGCACGATCCATGCCTTGACGGCCGTCCTGGCTACCGCGTCGGCGCCCAGCGCCAGGGCCTTGGCCCCAGAATCTGCGAATTCCGTCTCAGTGGTCGTAGGCCTTTTCGCCGTGCGAGGCGATATCCAAGCCTTCGCGCTCTTCGTCTTCCGTGACGCGCAAGCCGATGGTCATATCGACCAGCTTGAAGGCGATGAACGACACCACGCCCGACCAGACGATCGACACACCCACGCCCCACAATTGGCTGATGAGCTGGGTCGTCATGTCGAAGTCGGCGACCTTGTTGGCCACGTAGTCGTAGACGCCGGTACCGCCCAGCTTGGGCGACACGAATACGCCGGTGAGCAAGGCGCCCAGAATGCCGCCCACGCCGTGCACGCCGAACACATCCAGGCTGTCATCCGCGCCCAGCATGCGCTTGAGCCCCGTAACGCCCCAGAAACAGGCCAAACCAGCCAGCAAGCCGATCACCAGGCCGCCCATGGCGCCAACATAGCCGCAGGCGGGCGTAATGGCCACCAGGCCGGCAATCGCACCAGATGCCGCACCCAGCATGGAGGGTTTGCCCTTGCGGATCCATTCCGCAAAGACCCACGATACGGTGGCCGCGCAGGTGGCCAGGAACGTGTTGACGAATGCCAGGGTCGCCGTGCCGCTCGCCTCCAGATTGGAGCCGACGTTAAAGCCGAACCAGCCCACCCACAGCAGTGAGGCGCCGATCATTGTCATCGTCAGGCTGTGCGGTGTCATGGGTTCCTTGTTGAAACCGACGCGCTTGCCAATCAGGAAAGCTCCCACGATGCCAGCCATTGCCGCGTTGATGTGCACAACCGTGCCGCCCGCGAAGTCGATGGCACCTTTCTGGAACAGGAAGCCTGCTGTGGCGCCGACTTTGTCGGCCACTTCGGCGCTGGTGTAAGCGTCAGGGCCGGCCCAGTACCACACCATGTGGGCAATAGGCAGGTAGCTGAAGGTGAACCACAACACCATGAAGGCGAGCACTGCCGAGAACTTCACGCGCTCGGCCAGCGATCCGATGATGAGGGTGGGCGTAATGGCCGCAAACGTCATCTGGAAGGCGATGTAGATGAATTCCGGAATCACCACGCCCTTGCTGAACGTGGCGATCACGCTGTCGGGCGTGACACCCTTGAGAAACGCACGGTCGAAGCCCCCAAAAAAGGCGTTGCCTTCGGTAAAAGCCAGGCTGTAACCATACAGGCACCACAACACGCCCAGCAGAGCGAAGGTCACCATGACCTGCATCATTATCGAAAGCATGTTCTTCGTGCGCACCATGCCGCCATAAAACAGGGGCAGGCCGGGCACGGCCATCATGATGACCAGCAAGGTTGCAACAATCATCCAACTGGTATCGCCCTTGTTGGGCAGTGGCGCAGCGTCGGCCGCGTAGGCGACCGAGCTGAGAACGAAGGCGCTGCATATGGCGAGCGCCGCAGGAAGTCTTTTCATGGCAAAAGTCCTTTAAGGGTTGAAAAAGTGCGCAGGACCTTCAGCAACGTCCATGCCAATTTTTCCTGACAGGAACTTTTCGATCATCTCATTCAACTTGCGCATGTTTGTAGCTATGCTGCCGTGGACAGGGTGCGACGCGGCAAGCCGCGTAACGTCAACGCTCGCTTTGGCGCCATGGTCTGCCATTACTTGTTCGACCCCGACTTCTGCAACGTCGCCCCGGGCTGGAAAAAAGGCGTGGTCGAGGAGAACGTGCAGGACAGCCGTCGGCGCATCTGGACCGAAGCCGCCATGCGGCGCTTCGGCTCGTTCATTGAGCTCAATGTTCAACGACCGCCAGATGACCCGACGCACTACCGTTCAGAAGCCCTGAACGCCCGGGTACCAGCTCGTGCCAGCCATGGGAATCTGCGTCATGGCAGAGGCCTCCAGGGTCAGCGCGCACAGGTCTTCGGGCTCCAGATTGTGCAGGTGGGACTTGCCGCAGGCCCGCGCAATGATCTGGGCTTCCATCGTCAGCACCGACAGGTAGTTGGCCAGGCGGCGCCCCGCCTGCACCGGGTCCAGGCGCGAAGCCAGGCCCGGGTCCTGCGTGGTGATACCGGCCGGGTCCTTGCCCTCATGCCAGTCGTCGTAGGCGCCGGCCACGGTGCCCAGCCGGGCGTACTCGTCCTGCCAGCGCGGGTCGTTGTCGCCCAGGGCCACCAGCGCGGCGGTGCCGATGGCTACCGCGTCGGCGCCCAGCGCCAGGGCCTTGGCCACGTCGGCGCCGTTGCGGATGCCGCCCGAGACGATGAGCTGCACCTTGCGGTGCATGCCCAGGTCCTGCAGCGCCTTCACCGCCGGCCGGATGGCCGCCAGGATGGGAATGCCGACGTGTTCGATGAAGACCTCCTGCGTCGCGGCCGTGCCGCCCTGCATGCCGTCGAGCACCACGACGTCGGCGCCGGCCTTCACCGCCAGGGCCACGTCGTAGTAGGGGCGCGTCGCGCCGACCTTCACGTAGATGGGTTTTTCCCAGTCGGTGATCTCGCGCAGTTCGAGGATCTTGATCTCCAGGTCGTCCGGGCCGGTCCAGTCCGGATGGCGGCAGGCCGAGCGCTGGTCGATGCCCTCGGGCAGGCAGCGCATCTTGGCCACGCGCGGGCTGATCTTCTGGCCCAGCAGCATGCCGCCGCCGCCCGGCTTGGCGCCCTGCCCGATCACGACCTCGATGGCGTCGGCCTTGCGCAGGTCGTCAGGGTTCATGCCGTAGCGCGACGGCAGGTACTGGTAGACCAGCGTCTTGGACTGACCGCGCTCTTCCTGCGTCATGCCGCCGTCGCCGGTGGTGGTACTGGTGCCGACCAGGCTGGCGCCGCGGCCCAGGGCTTCCTTGGCCTGCGCCGACAGCGCGCCGAAGCTCATGCCGGCGATGGTGACCGGCGTCTTGAGGTGGATGGGCTTCTTGGCAAAGCGCGTGCCCAGGACCACGTCGGTGCCGCACTTCTCGCGGTAGCCTTCGAGCGGGTAGCGGCTGATCGAGGCGCCGAGGAACAGCAGGTCGTCGAAGTGCGGCAGCTTGCGTTTAGTGCCGCCACCGCGGATATCGTAGATGCCGGTGGCCGCAGCGCGGCGGATCTCGGCCAGCGTGGCCGGATCGAAGGTCGCCGAAAAGCGCGGTGGGGTCTGTGCGGCGACGGGCGCGGCCAGCGTCTGGGCGGAAATGGGTGCGTTCATGTCAGTAGGCTCCTGCGTTGTCGACATGGAAGTTGTAGAGGGTGCGGGCAGACCCGAAAAGCCTGAAGGCGCCGGTGTCCACGTCGGTATGGCCGGCCTTGGCCAGCAGGTCGGCCAGGATGCTGCGCTCGGCCTCGCCCATGGTTTTTTGCTCGCAGTCGGAGCCCAAGCTCTTGACCTTCCCGCGCACGAAGATGCGGGCTTCATAGAGCGAGTCGCCCAGCGCTTCGCCGGCGTCGCCGAGCACCACCAGGTTGCCGGCTTGCGCCATAAAGGCCGAGAAGCTGCCTACCGAGCCGCCCACCACCACATCCGCGCCCTTGAGCGAGATGGCGCAGCGCAGGCCGGCATCACCGTCGATGACCAGCAGCCCGCCCTGGGCCGTGGCACCGGCGGCGTTGGAGGCGAAGCCCTTGACGTGGACCTTGCCGCTCATCATGTTCTCGGCCACGCCGGTGCCGGCGCTGCCGTTGATGGTCACGTTGGCGATCTGGTTCATACCGGCCGCGTAGTAGCCGGCATGTCCTTCCACCGTGATGCTGACGTCGGCATTCATACCGGCGGCGATCGCGTGGGCGCCGTTGGGGTTGTCAATCTGCACCGAGAGGCCGGGCGTGGCCTCCTTGTGCAGGAACTGGTTCACCTCGCGCAGCGGCGTGGCTGCGAGGTCGAATTTCATGCTTTCCATAAGTACATCTCCTCAGGGGCGGGTTCAAAGACATGGGCGTGCTTGACGCCAGGCAGGTGGGCCAGCGAGCGGAACTCGGAGGCGATGGCCACGTAGTCATCGGTCTCGGCCACCACCGCCGGCTTACAGGCGAAGGGGTCGCGGATCAGCGCGAGCTCGTTGGGCGTGCCCATCAGGAAGGTGTAGAAGCCGTCGAGCACTTCGAAGCCCTTTTGCAGCGCGTCGTTCAGGCTGTCGCCCTCGCGCAGGCGCCACTCCAGAAAGCGGGTCGCCGCTTCGGTGTCGTTGTCGGTGTCGAACTGGATGCCGTAAGGCGCCAGCATGCGGCGGATGCCATTGGGGTTGGACAGCGAGCCGTTGTGCACCAGGCAGAAGTCTTCACCGGCGGTGAACGGATGGGCGCGGTCGGCCGTTACAGCGGACTCGGTCGCCATGCGGGTGTGGCCGACAAGGTGGCTGCCCTTGAAGTCCGCAAAGCGGTAGCGCGCCGCGACTTCGGCGGGCGTGCCGATGTCCTTGTAGAGGTCGATGCTTTGGCCGGCGGAGAACACCTGAAGCAGCGGCTGGTAGCCGTGCAGCCAGGCCTTGACCGTGTCGGGCGAACCGTCGAAGGCGATGATGCCGTGGTTGCCCTTGGCCTCGACCGTGGCGTTCAAGCCGAGCGCGCCGTTCAGTGCGGCGACGAGGGCCTGCCAGTCGTATGTAGCACCGCCCTTGACCAGGCCGGAGAACACGCTGACCTTGCGACGGCCATCGGCCAGCGACGGCGTGAAGACGGCCAGGCCAGCCGAGTCCGGGCCGCGCTCGGTCATGCCGATCATCATGGGCACCATGAGTTCACCGAGCTGCTCACGCAGCGCCGGCGTTTTTACCAAAAGTCCGACTATTCCGCACATGGCGTTTCCCTTTCAAAAGAATTCGAGATATTGCTTGATTTCCCAATCGGAGACGTGACGCTGATACTCCAGCCACTCCATCCGCTTGAGCTTGAGGAATTCCTGAGCAACCGGGCCCAGCGCATCGCAGACCAGCGTGTCGGCTTCCAGGGCGTCGAGTGCCAGGCCGAGGTTCTGCGGCAGCAGGCCGATGCCCGCCTCGCTGAGTTCGCTTTCGCTCCACTCGTAGAGGTTGGTGTTGCGCGGCACGCCCGGGTCCAGCTTGCGGTCCACGCCATCGAGGCCCGCGGCGATGACGGCCGCGGTGGCCAGGTAGGGATTGGCCGCGCCGTCCGGCAGGCGCAGCTCCAGCCGGCCCTTGGGGATGCGGATCATGCTGGAGCGGTTGTTGTCGCCGTAGGTGATGTAGGCGGGTGCCCAGGTCGCGCCGGTGAGCGAGCGACCAACCACCAGGCGCTTATAGGAGTTGACGGTGGGCGCGCACAGCGCGGTGAGCGCCGGTGCATGCGCCAGCAGGCCGCCGAGAAAGTGATAAGCCAGCTCGGAGAGTTCGAGGCCGCGTGCATCGCTCTTATCGCAAAACAGGTTGCTCTTGCCGTCGCCGATGGACATGTGCATGTGCATGCCGTTGCCGGGACGGTTGGCAAACGGCTTGGGCATGAAGGAGCACAGCAGGCCCATGTCGTTAGCGATCTCCGACGCCGCCATTTTGAAAAAGACGAAATGGTCGGCCGAGGTCAGGCAGTCGGTAAACGTGTAGTTCAGCTCGAACTGGCCGTTGGCATCTTCGTGGTCGATCTGGTAGACATCCATGCCCACAGCACGCAAGTCGTTCGACAGGCGCTCCAGGAAGACACGCGTGCGTGACAAGCCTTTGTAGTCATAGCAGGGCTTGGCCAGCGTGTCGCTGGGATCGCACGGTGCGAGCGCACCCTTGTCGTCGCGGCGCAGCAGCGAGAACTCAGGCTCCAGGCCGGTGAAGAGCGTGTAGCCGCGGGCCGTCAGTCGTTCGATCTGACCACGCAGAACGACACGGCTGTCGAACTGCCAGGGCTCGTTCTCGACATGGCCTTCACAGACCATGCGCGCCAGGCCCGGCTGCCAGGGCACCAGCGACAGCGTCGACAGGTCACCCTTGGCCATGAAGTCGGGGCCGTGCGGCTGAATACCCACACCCGAGATGGCGAAGCCGGCAAAGCCCGCGCCCTCTTTCATGACCGACGGCAAATGCGACACCGGCACCGACTTGGCCTTGGCCACGCCGTGGATGTCAACGAACTGGGCCAGCACGTAGCTGATGCCCTGCTCAAGCAAATAGGCCTGCGCCGCTTCAACCGTGTCCAAGCGTGGCGAGGGAACCAGCGAGCCGGCCGGCGCGACCAGACTGGAGGTGGGATCTGACTTCATGGAACAAGCTCCTTGGGGTCTTAACAAATAGTGCAATGCACTACAGGGAACGACTTGCTCCATGGTTTGAAGCTTATCGCAATAATTCCCATGATGCAACATTTATGCCTACTGTGAACTATTTTTTTGGTGCATTAAACTTGCTCAAAAGCACTGCCCACCATGACCACTCCCGTTGACATCCAGCCTCCTTCCCTCGAAGAATCCGTCGGCGCGGCCATCCGCCAACTGCGCCTGCGCGACGGTCTGACCATTGCTCAGATCGCTGAACAGGCCGGCCTTAGCAGGGGAATGCTCTCGAAGATCGAGACCGGCAGCACCATGGCCGGCATGGACACACTGGCTCGCATTGCGCGCGCGCTTGGCGTGTCCATGTCCATGTTGTTCAGCAAGTACGACGCGACTGCTGCGACCGCGCAGCACGTCAAAAGTGGTGCAGGCATGGAAGTGGTGCGTCGGGGCACCAAAGACGGGCACACTTACCACCTCCTGGCATACGACCAAGGGCCCGTCAAACTCTTCGAGCCCTTTCTCATCACCATCGACGACGACAGCCAGCGCTACCCGACCTTCCAGCATCCAGGCACGGAATTCCTGTACATGCTCGAAGGTGTGATCGAGTACCGCTGCGGCCAGCAGACCTATGTGCTGAAGCCGGGCGACTCGCTGAGTTTTCAGGGCGACGTGCCGCACGGGCCGGAGAACCTGACGCAATGCCCGATCAAGTTCCTTTCCATCATCATTTATCCGCGCAACCCGGAATGAAAAGGAAGCCATCAAGCGGGCCTCCTTTATCGATCACGCTTCACATGCCCGCATAGTTCGGCCCGCCGCCACCTTCGGGCGTAACCCAGACAATGTTCTGCGTCGGGTCCTTGATGTCGCAGGTCTTGCAGTGCACGCAGTTTTGCGCGTTGATCTGCAGGCGGTCCGTGTTGTCGGTGTTCTTCACGAACTCGTACACACCGGCCGGGCAATAGCGGCTTTCGGGGCCGGCGTATTGGGCCAGGTTAATGCTGACCGGCACGCTCGCATCCTTGAGCGTCAGGTGCGCCGGCTGGTGCTCTTCGTGGTTGGTGTTGGACACAAAGACCGATGTCAGGCGGTCAAAGGTGATCTTGTTGTCGGGTTTGGGGTAGACGATGGGCTGGCACTCTGCAGCCGGTTTGAGCATGGCGTAATCGGGCTGGGTGCGGTGAATCGTCCAGGGCGGGCTCTTGATGCCCAGCCTGGGCAGCAGCCACTGCTCGATRCCCGTCATGAAGGAGCCCATGTACAAGCCCTTCTTGAACCACGCCTTGAAGTTGCGCGACTGRCCCAGCTCCTGCGCCAGCCAGCTGCTCGCATAGGCTTCGGGGTAGGCGCCCAGCTCGTCGTGCTGGCGGCCCGATGTCACGGCAGCATAGGCGGCCTCCGCGGCCAGCATGCCGCTCTTGATCGCCGCGTGGCTGCCTTTGATGCGCGCGGCATTGAGGTAACCCGCTTCACAGCCCACCAGCGCGCCGCCGGGGAACACCGTTTTGGGCAGGCTCAATGCGCCCCCGGCCGTGATGGCGCGCGCGCCATAGCTGATGCGCTTGCCGCCTTCCAGGTATTTTTTGATGCTGGGGTGGGTTTTCCAGCGCTGCATTTCTTCAAAGGGGCTGAGGTAGGGGTTGGTGTAATCGAGGCCGGTGACCAGGCCCAGCGTGACCTTGTTGTCCTCCAGGTGGTACATGAAGCCGCCGCCATAGGTCTTGCTGTCCATGGGCCAGCCGGCGGTGTGGATGACCAGGCCGGGTTTGTGTTTGGCCGGATCAATCTCCCACAGCTCCTTCACGCCCAGCGCATAGGCCTGCGGGTCCTTGCCTTCGTCCAGCTTGAAGCGGCTGATCAGCTGGCGGCCCAGGTGGCCGCGCGCGCCTTCGGCAAACACGGTGTACTTGCCATGCAACTCCATTCCCAGCTGGAAGTTGTCTGTCGGTTCGCCATCCTTGCCAATCCCGAGGTTGCCGGTGGCGACCCCCTTCACCGAGCCGTCCTCGTTGTACAGCACTTCGGCGGCCGCGAAGCCCGGGAAAATTTCCACGCCGATGTTCTCGGCCTGCTGCGCCAGCCAGCGCACCACATTGCCCAGGCTGATGACGTAGTTGCCGGCGTTGTGAAAACAGTCGGGCACCAAGAAGGCCGGCGTTTTAACGGCACTTGTCTCGCTGAGGAAGAGGACTTCATCCTGGGTGACGGGCTGGCTGAGCGGGGCGCCCCGGGCTTTCCAGTCCGGGATGAGTTCGGTGATGGCGCAGGGATCCATGACGGCACCGGACAGGATGTGGGCGCCGGGTTCCGATCCCTTTTCAAGCACGACCACCGACAGCTCCGTGCCTTTGCCGGCTGCCAGCTGTTTGAGCCGTATCGCGGTGGCCAGCCCCGCAGGGCCCCCGCCGACCACTACCACGTCATAGTCCATCGCTTCACGGGGGCCGAACCGGGCCAGGATTTCTTCTGCGTTCATCAGGGTGGGCTTTAATTGTTTTAGAGAGCGCAGGCGCTACGCCGTGGCGCAGAGAAAACTGAGCTGCGCCACCAGAAGGCAAGCATCCAGGCTGAGCGCTTTCACGTGCAACATGCCCGCGTGGCCGCTGAGGTGCATGCCCTCGCCCTGCCCCACCTGCAGCTCGATGTTCGAAGGGGGCCGCGCGCCGCGAAACGACAGGCTGAACTCACCCGAGGTCACCAGCAGGACGAGGGTCCCGCCGTCGGCCAGCGACAGCTCGGTGTTGCCCTGATGGACGCTGACCCCGGCCGTCGCCTGGCCGCGTCGCGTCATCACATTGAACAGACGCACCGGGCCTGCGGCCAGCTCGGCAGACAACTCGCGCTCACCCTCAAAGCCATGGCCATCCCCAACCCTCCGAAACTGCAACGCCGTATCATTGCCACGCAGCGTGAGCTGTTCACCCTCAGCCAGCAGTGCCTGGCGGTCTATACCGGAAAACACCGAAAAGGGGCCGCTGCTGCGGATGTCGGCCAGGCTGACGCGCCAGTTCCAGTCGCCGTCCACCATTTCTGCGGCGGTGATCAGGCGGGTCTGACCGCCGCCGTTGCGCCAAGGTTCGACTGGCAGATCGGCCAGCGAAAAACGGCACAGCCCCTCGGGCAAAGCAAGGACATGCATGGCTCAGGCTGTCGCGGCGGCTGGCAAGCCCGCTTGCAGCGCAGGCAGCGCGTCGAACAAATCGCCGACTACGCCGTAGTCGGCGATCTGGAAGATGGGGGCATCGGGGTCTTTGTTGACCGCAACGATGCACTCGGCGTCTTTGATACCCGCCAGGTGCTGGATGGCACCGGAAATACCCAGGGCTACATAAACTTGGGGCGCAATCGTCCTGCCGGTCTGGCCTATCTGTACGGTATTGGACGCAAAACCCGCGTCCACCGCCGCACGCGAGGCGCCTACAGCAGCCCCCAGGTAATCGGCCAGCGCCTCGACCTTGCCCATGTTTTCTTGCGAGCCCACGCCGCGTCCGCCGGCCACGACGATGCTCGCGCGGCCCAGGTCGGGGCGCGTGCTGGCGGCGGACTCCCGGCTGATGAGGCGGGTGCGCGTATCGGCTGCCACCGCATCGACCGGGGTGATGGTGGCGGCCGAGGTGGACAGACCCACCGGCTCGAAGCTGCTGGCACGTAGGGTCAGAAAAGTCTGCGGCGCGGAGGAGCGAACCCGGGTCACCACCATGCCAGCATAGGCTGGCCTCTCCAGCGTGTCGCCATCAATGCGGGTGACGTCGGACAGGTAGGCCGCACCGCACAGGGCTGCGGCACGCGGCAGCGCGGCGCGAGCGCTCAAGGTATGGGCGGCCACCACCCAGCCGTAGGCCCTGGCTAGCGCGGCCACTTGGCGAGCTCGGGTTTCGGCGCTGGGCGAGGCCAGGGTTGCATCGTCGGCGACCAGCACCATGTCAGCGCCCTGCAGATTGGCCGCCTGTGCGGCCACGGTCGCCAGCCCCTGGCCGATGAGCAGCACATGGATCTGCGTGTTCGCCGCAGCGCGCAGCTGGGTAGCGGCCTTCACCACCTGGGCGGTGGCCGGGTCAAGTTGTTGGCCGTCATATGCGGCGAGGACAAGTACGTTCATCGAAGACTCCCTGTGTCAAGCGGGTTGGAAGGCCGGCAGGGCGCGCAGACGGTCGATCAGGGCGGGCAGACCGTCCAGACGTATGCCGGGCGCGCGTGCAGCAGGCTCGGCCACGGCCAGCAATTGCACCCAGGGCTGGCCGCTCTCGGTTAGCGAGGCGGCGGCCACGGTGGTGATGCTGGCGTTTTTCGCCCGCATCATGGCCGGCAGGCTGATGTTGCGCGGGTCGCACAAGCGCAGGTCCACGCTGAGCACGGCGGGCAGACTGAGCGCCAGCTGTTCGGCGCCCACGTCGACATCGATGGACACGTGCAGTTCGCCGGCCTCCAGCGCCAGGCGGTTCACGGCCACGGCCTGCGGCCAGTCCAGCAGGGCCGCCAGCATGGGGCCGGTGGCGCCCAGATCGTCGTCAATAGCCTGTTTGCCGCAGAGCACCAGGCGGGCGTTTTCCTGCTGCGCCAGGGTGCTGAACAGGCGGGCTTCATCCAGTGGGTCCAGCGGGTCCAACGCGTCGGGGGTGTTTATCAGAATGGCGGCGTCGGCGCCCATGGCCAGGGCGGTACGCAGCACATCCTGGGCGATGGGCGCGCCACAGGTGACGGCGGTTACCCGGCTGGCCAGGCCCTGCTCTTTGAGGCGCACGGCTTGTTCCAGCGCGACCTCGTCAAACGGGTTGATGGACATTTTGACGCCGGCGGTTTCAACGGCGCTGCCGTCGCTTTTGACGCGGACCTTGACGTTGTGGTCAACGACACGCTTGACGAGAACGAGGATATGCATGGGGTAGCTTCCAAAGGGATGATGGAGGCGGAGCCTACGATCAGGACACGGCGCCCAGGCCGTACTTGCCGACCAGCTGGCGGCCGGCGCGAAAGCGCTCCAGCGCGTAGGGTGCGATGTCGACCTCGGTGGGTAGACCCAGCGCCGACTGCGCCAGTACCAGGCCCACAGCCGGCGAGAGCTTGAAGCCATGGCCGGAAAAGCCGTAGCCGACCACCAGGCCTGGCACATCGGGCAGGCGGCCCAGCACCGGGTTCCAGTCAGGCGTCACGTCATAGACACCGGTCCATGACGAGGCCACACCGGCCGTCTCATAGCTGGGAAAACGCTCGGCCACCTGGGCACCGACTTCCACCATATAGTCCATGCTGATGTCGCCCTGCTCGTTGTCCGGGGTGGGCAAGGTCTCGCCCACGATGCCTTCACTGACCAGCATCTGCTTGCCGCCGTAGCTGCGGCAATACAGCATGCCGGGTGAACCCAGGTCTTTGTAGACTGGCATCTTGAAGGTGTAGGCCTCGGGGCCTTCCAGCGCCAGTACGGTGTGGCGCTCGGGCACCACCGGGCTGGCGATGCCGGTCCAGCGTTCGATGTCGGTGGCCCAGATGTTCTGTGCGCTGATCACCGTGCCGCTACGGAAGGTACCCTGCGAGGTTTCGACGCCGGCGACCTTGCCGCCTTCGCGGAGCAACTTGTGGACTTCCACGCCTTCCATGATCTTCACGCCCAGGCGGCGGGCGGTGCGTGCAAAGCTGGTGGCCACCAAGTATGCATCGGCAAAACCGGCTTCGGGCTCGTAGCCGATCAGGGCCGCATCGTCGAAGCGGGCGATCGGCAACAGGTTGGCAGCCTCTTTCTGATCCAGGAACTTTACCTCAATGCCCTGGGCCTGCTGGGCTTGCAGCGCAGCGTGAAGCGGTGAAAGTTTGGGGCCGTCCGGCGCGGCGATGACATAGCCGCACGTGACCAAGCCAGATGCCGCGTCTTCGTCGCCGAGGTAGTTGGAAAAGTCGTTGAAGACCTTCCACGATGCCTGTGCCATGCGCACGTTTTCGATCACCGAGTAGTGGGTACGCAGGATGCCGCTGGACTGCGACGTGGTCCCTGCACCGATCTGCGTGCGGTCCAGCACCAGCACCTTGGTGCAGCCCAGACGGGCCAGGTGGTATGCGACCGAGCTGCCGATCACGCCGGCACCGATCACGATGGCATCGAAGTTGTCCATGTCAATTTCCCAGGAAGGTTTGAATGGACGCAAGCTTAAAGAGCGCATCCCCGGCCCCTTAAAAATGAAGCAAAATTAATTCAATGAATTAGATTTTCTTCACTAATGTGGTTTTATCGCCCCTGTACCCACCATCCCCGGAGTACTACACCATGCGCCGCGTCCCTCCACCGTCAACTTCACAACCACGGCCGTCGACCCTGCCCGTTCCTGATGTCGCAACCTCGGCGAGCACGGGTCTCGCCGGCGGGCGCGGCAGTCAGGCCCTGCCCGACCTGCGCGCGCTGGAGACCTTTGTCACAGTCTGCGAGGCCGGCTCCATGGTCCAGGCCGCGAAACGCCTGGGCATCACCCAAAGCGCGGTCAGCCAGTTGATCCGCGTGCTGGAGGCCAACTACGGCATCACCCTGTTCGACCGCGAAGTGCGCCCGGCGCGCCCAACCCGTGCCGGCACCCGCCTGCTGGACATGGCCGGCGACCTGCTCTCCAGCGCACGCGCCGTGTCGGAGCGCCTGCGCAATGCCGTGCGGCAGGACCATGCGCAGCTGCGCCTGGGCTGCGTGGACTCGTTTGCCGCCACCGTCGGACCGGCGCTGGTGCATGCACTGTCTGGCTCGACACGGCAGCTGCAGCTGTGGTCGGGCCTCACGCCCGGGCTGAACAAACAACTGGTGGCTCGGGAACTGGACCTGACGATTTGCACCGAGGTGCCGCAGGACGACCCGCGCATCACCGGCCGCTTGCTGTTCTCCGAAAGTTGGGTGGCCGTGTTCCCGCGTGGCATGGCACCGAAGCCCCTGACCGAAGCACAGGGCCTCAAATCGGCAATCGCGTCCATCCCAGGCACCGCCGGGACGGTGGGCCTGCCACTGATCCGATATTCCCAGCGCTCACTGATCGGCCAACAGGTCGAGCGTTTTTTGCGCCATGTCGGCGTGGATGCGCCGCGGCGCTTCGAGTTCGACGCCACCGACCCGATGCTCAGCCTGGTCGCCGCCGGACTGGGCTGGGCCATCAGCACACCGCTGTGCCTCTGGCAATCGCGCGCCTGGCTCAGCGAGGTCGACCTGCTGGCGATTCCCGGTACCGGCCTGAGCCGCCGCGACTTCTATCTGCTGTGCCGCGAAGAAGAGTGGTCATCGACGGCCGACGACATCGCCAGCATTACCCGAACCGCTCTCATCCATGACACCCTGCCGCACATCCGCAGCAACATGCCCCTGCTGCCGGAAGATGCGATCTTGCTTCCGGAGTCAGCCCCCTCACCTCTCCCTTCTTGATTTCATCGCTCCCCCAGCGCACGAGCCAAACCATGACCGTCCCCCTGTTCCTGCTTCACCAGGGCACCGCCCCGCTGCTGATCTCCATCCCCCATCTGGGCACACACCTGCCGGAAGAAATCTCTGCCGCTTTTGCGCCGGAGGCCAACATCGTCGGCGACACCGACTGGCATCTGGACGGGCTATATGCCTTCGCCAGGGACATGGGCGCCTCCATCCTGGGCGCGACCATCTCGCGCTACGCCATCGATCTGAACCGCCCGCCGCACGGAGAACGCCTCTACCCCGATCAAATTACCACCAGCCTTTGCCCCACGGAAACATTCAAAGGCGTGCCGCTCTACGCCCCCGGCCGCGAACCCGACCATGCCGAAATCAGCCGGCGCCGCACTGCCTATTGGCAGCCGTACCACGACACATTGCGCGCGGAACTGGACCGGCTCAAAGCCCTGCACGGCCAGGTGCTGCTGTGGGAAGCGCACTCCATCGCCAGCGTGCTGCCGCGCCTGTTCGAAGGCAAGCTGCCGGACCTGAACTTCGGCACCAACGCCGGCGCAACCTGCTCCCCGTCCATCATGGCGGCCGTGCTGGGGTCGCTAACCAAGCCGGAGCAACCGCAGGAGTTCTCCTACGTACTCAACGGCCGCTTCAAGGGCGGCTACATCACGCGGCACTACGGCCAGCCCGAGCAGGGTATCCATGCCATCCAGTTGGAAATGTGCCAGAGCCTGTATATGAACGAGGCCCCACCGTTTGACTACCGGCCCGATCTGGCGGCCCGAGTTCAGCCCCTGATACGGGCCATAGTGGCCGCCGGCCTGCAGCAGATCCAGCGCGACACCGCCAGGCCGTGAGCCCGGCACGGCAGATTAGCGTCTAGGGACAGCCCTCACCTGGCCTACTCAACGGCCACTGAAGCTCGGTTGCCGTTTCTCCAGCATCGAGGCCACGGCCTCGAGATGGTCCCCGGTGTTATGGCAGATGCCCTGGAACAGCGCGCAGTGGTCGAGGAAGTCGGCCAGCTCCATGCGTTGTGCTGACTTCATCAACCGCTTGGTCAGTCGCAGTGCCCGCGGAGGCTTGGCCGCGAATTGCAGCGCCAGTTCTCTTGCACGAGCTTGTAATTCATCGGCATCGACCACCTCCAACACAATTCCCAGGGTTTTAGCCTCACCAGCGCCGAGCACGCGACCACTAAACGTCAGCTCGGCAGCACGCTGATAGCCGATAAGACGTTGCAGGAACCAGGCGCCGCCGTCGCCAGGGATGATGCCGACGTTGATGAAGCTCTCGGCCATCGTTGCCGTGGTCGCTGCCAAGCGAATGTCACACATACACGCCAGATCGAAACCTGCCCCGATGGCCGGACCGTTGATGGCAGCGATGGCCGGCACCTCAAGCCGGTGCATCGCCAGCGGGATGCGCTGGATTCCCTCACGGTACTTCTTTTGTACCTCGAACACGTTGCCGCCGAAGCTGCCCTCGCGCTGCAGCATGTGCTTGATGTTGCCGCCTGAGGAAAACGCCTTGCCAGCGCCGGTGATCACGAGCACCGAGATCGCGTCATCGGCGTTGATCCAGTCGACAGCACGCTCAATGTCGTCCACGAGCTTCGTGCCGGTGAGTTCGTTGCGCACATCGTCGCGGTCAAGGGTCAGCGTTGCGACGCGGCCCTGCACATCAAGCCGCGCGTCGATCAATTGGGGTAGATTAGTCATCGGTGGTTACGCGGTGAGCGTATTCTGTAAATGGAAAGGTGTGCCGCATATCAACGTGGCGATACGGCAGCTTGATGAGGTCGGCCACACCGTAGTCCGGCGTGTCGACGATCAGGATTTCTTCGGCCAACGGTTCGTAGAAGGTGCGAAAGTGGGTCTTCGAACGCAGAACAATGATGTCGAAGTCCTCGGGCCGCAACCCGAAGATCGTGAAGGCATCTCCATCTACTGCAAAGGCGAAAGCACTGACGACGCTGACCGATACGCCATCGATGTCCAGCAACGCTGTCATCCCAAGATCCACCGGCATGCCTTGCATGTAGGTGCCTGAGACGCGGTAGCTCTTCGGACCTGCCCACAACACGCGGGCCATGACCTCAAGTTTCGGCCCCGCCTTGTCGGAGCTGTGGGCACCCAGTCTTAACCGAACGGTGTTACCGGCACCTGCCTCATAGGCTTTCTGCGCTGCGGCAGAATCCCACAAGAAGGGAACGGCGGCACGCCGCACACCGCGTTTCAGCAACGCGGCGAGCAGGTAGGTCGAATCGTTCATGCGGTCGGCATGCTCAAGCAGCACATAGGGTTTTTCGCTCTTTGGCTCGTAGGCCAACCTCCCCAGTACATGATCGATCGCCTCCGCGACTTGATGTACGGAGAGTGGCCGGTACAGGGCGTGTCTTTCGTGCCAGATGCGATCCGAGAGTTTGGCCACAATTGATCTTGCGCGGTCGCGGTCACCATCCGTGACACACAGCACCGAGAACCCGGTATTATGGGCATCGGCATAAGAGAAGCCAGCCATTACTGTGATGTCGGTATAGCGTTCGCTTTCGTGTTCAATGCGGTCCGCCTCTCCGATGATGTCCGCCAAAGGATGCAGCGCGGTTGCACTGAAGATGCTCGGCACCAGAACCCCGGGCTTGGCGATGGCCCAGACGGGCGAGATCTCGCCGCGCAGCGTGCGGACCATACAGCGTGCGGTACGGCGTCCCGTGTCGCCGGTGTCTATATGAGGAGATTTGCGGTAGGCGAATGCGGCCGTCGCACCTTCGAGGGTGTCCGCATCGAGGTTGCCGTGGTAGTCGAAGGCCACCATCAAGGGTTTGTTGGGTCCGAGAGCTGCGCGTACCTCGTTGATGATGAACTGCTCCGAATCTGGGTAGGACTGTGCCCAGCAGGCACCATGCAGGAAGAGCAGCACGCCGTCGAGCCGGTCCGCCAAGTTGCGTATACCGGCAACGATCTCGCCGGCGTAGCGGGCCACCGCCTCATCGGTGGCAGGTCCGACAGCGCCCAATGCAGTGTGGACGATGGGTAGAATCCCGACCTGTTCGTGCTCACAGATGTCGATGAAGCCCCCCATCACGGTATTGGTTCCGCGAAGCTGTTCGATGATGTTGTCGCCGCGCAGGGCAACGTGTTCAAAATCCGCTACCGTGGAGAATACCGGCAAGAAACTCACCGACTCGATGTGAAAGCCGGCGATGGCGACGAGAAAGGGTGAAGTCACAATCACCTCGCCGTCATTGCGGTTCGATGCCCGCTTGTTTGACCACTGCTGCCCACTTGACGGTCTCCTTGCGAGCGTAGTCGGCAAGGTCCCGGGGCTTGCTGATGAAAATGTCGACACCCATATCCCGGAACCGGTCCCGCACTTCGGCAGTCGATAGTGCCTTATTGAAAGCGTCGTTCAATGACTGCGCGACCGTCGGCGGCGTTCCCGGCGGCAGTACTATCCCGCCCCAGGCGACTCCTTCAAAACCAACCACCCCGGATTCTGCCACCGTCGGTACGTCGGGGAGTTGGGACAGGCGCGACAAGCTTGTGACCGCCAATGCACGCAGCTTGCCTTGCTTCAAGTAAGGAAGAATGGTCGGCGTGTTGTCAATCATGATGTCGACTTGCCCGCCCAGCACGTCGGTGACGGCTTGCGGGCTTCCCCGGTAAGCAATATGCCGAATCTTGACCTTGGCTGTCTGTGAAAGCAACTCACCGGTGAGATGGCCCGAAGTACCTTGCCCCGGCGACGCGTAGGTCAGCTTGTCGGGGTTGGCCTTGGCATACGCGATCAGCTCGGCGTAAGTCCCGATCGGCAAACTGGGGTTAACTGCAATGACGTTTGCCACCTTGAACAGCAATGCCACTGGCGTAAACCTGTCCGGATCGTAAGGCAGCTTTCTAAAGGTGCTCTTGTTGATCGACAAGGTCACGTTGTTGGCGTAGCCCAATGTCAGACCGTCGGACGGCGCGCGGGCAAGTTCGCTCATGCCGATAAGCCCCGAGGCGCCCGGTTTGTTGTCGATTACAACGGGCTGCCCCGTCGCCTTGGTCATGGCACCAGTCACAGCACGCAGCAGCATGTCCGGCGTCCCGCCAGCGGCCGACGGCACAATTAGTCGGATGGGCCTGCCAGCATCGGGACCGGCAGCGAGAAGCGATCCTGCTGTCAGAAGACCTAATGCGGTTATTGCGATACTGCGACGGACGAAGAAGGAGTTACGCATGGGGAGTCTCCAAGTAAGTAAAAATCAATGCTGGGGTATTTCGCTCGAACGGGAGTCTTCGAGCAGGATGCGGGCGTCCAGAATGCCGACGCCCCGGGGATAGGCCAGCACCGGGTTCAGGTCGAGTTCGGCGATCTCCGGGAAAGCGGTGCAGAGGTCGGATATCCCCAGCATCAGCCGAACCAGTGCTTCCTTGTCGATTGGTGGCGCACCGCGCACGCCGTCGAGGATCTTGCTGGCGCGGATCTCGGACAACATAGAGCGCGCGTCCTCTTCGGTCAGCGGCAAGGAGCGGAAGACAACGTCTTTCAGTACCTCGACCAGCACGCCACCCAGGCCGAACATCAGCACCGGCCCGTAGCTGGGGTCGCGCACCACGCCAATGATGATTTCGATACCACCTTTGGGCGCCATCGGGGTAACCAGAAGGCCCTCGAGATCTGGATCGCGGCCGACGTAGTGGTTTGTGTAGCGCTTGCCGCTATCGACGATCTCATCGAAGGCCTGGCGCACTGCGGCTTCGTCGGCCAAGTTGAGCTTGACACCACCGGCGTCGGTCTTGTGGATGATGTCGCGCGAGACGACCTTCATGGCCACCGGCACTCGTCCCAAAGTCTTGAAGGCCTGGACGGCCTCGTCGGGCGTCTCGGCCACGATGGCCGGGGCCAGCATGTCGACGCCGGCGTCTTCCAACGCCTGGCGCGCCTCGTGTTCCAGAACAACGGTGCGGCCCTCGCTGCGGCAATGGGTGAGCACTTCCTGGAAACGCTTGGCGCGCACCGTCTTGATGCTTCTGGCGGGCAGCGCCCGGCGGCGGGCTTCGCCGAATTCGGCCAACGCCTGCACGCAGCGCACCGCGAGTTCGAGGGAGTTATAGACCGGAATGCCTTGTTCCCGGATCAGCGTCAGCGGCTTGGGCCGAAGGTCCGCATACAGACTGCCGTAGAGACTATGCACCAGCACCGGCTTCCCGAACTCCTTGTGCAGCGTGGCGATACGCTGCGAGGTCTCCATTTCACTCTCAGTGAGCGAGGACGAGAAGCGCACGCCGTAGCCGCCAAATAGGCCGGTGATGAGCAGTGCGTCGACATTCGGGTCGGCCAAGAGGATTTGGGCGCAATCGGCAAAGGCTGCCGGGTTCGAATCGGTCCCCCCAGCGACGTCCACCGGGTTCGCGACAGCGGCCGACGACGGCAGAATCTCTGCCAATGCCTTCATCGTCCTGTCGGCGAGGGGCGCCAGGGTCAATCCATGCTCGGTCAGCACATCGGCGGCGATGGTCGCGTGGCCGCCGCCATCGGCCAGAACTGCAACACGCCGCGAGAGCATGGGCTCCAGCAGAGACAGCGCCTCGGCCAGCGACAGAATCTCGTCGGACTTGCGTGCCAGAATCGCCCCCGCCTGCTTGAGCACGCCCTCGCTGACCGCATAGTCGCCAGCCAGCGCGCCGGTGTGCGACTGTGCCGAACTTCGCCCAGCACTGGTGCGCCCCGACTTATAGATCACCACCGGCTTCTCGCGCGCCACGCGGCGCAGCGTGTCGAGAAAGCGCCGGCCGTCTTTCATCCCTTCGACATAGGCGATAACTGCCTTGGTATTGGCGTCGTCGCGCATGTACTCGAGGTATTCGTGAAAGAGAATGTCGGACTCGTTGCCGATGCCGACATAAGTCGACAACCCGACCTGTCCGTTGGCCTGGGCCTCGGTGACCAGCGACAGCGCCATGTTTCCGGACTGCGAGAGCAGGCCAATGCCGCCTGCCTTCAGATGCGAAAAGCCGACGATGTTGCTGGACACGTGGGTGTTGAAGATACCCGAGGTGTTCGGACCGATGATGCGAACGCCGTGCTTGTTGGCCTCTTCAACCATTCGCGCCTGCAAGGCCTTGCCCTCGGCGCCGGCTTCGGCAAATCCGCCAGCCAGCACTACTGCTCCTTTCACCCCCTTGACGCCACATTGCGCAATCACGTCGGGGAGAGTCTTGGCCGGTGTGCAGATCAAGGCCAGGTCCACCGTGCCGGGAATCGCGGCCAGCGCGGGGTAGGCCACCAGCCCCAAAATCGACGCCTCCTTCGGGTTGACTGGATAGATCGCGCCCTTGAAGCCGTCTTCGAGTAGCTTCTGGATCGATCGGAATCCACGTTTGGTGGGATCCTTCGAAGCACCGACGATCGCGATGGACTTCGGATAAAAGATTGGATGCAGTGCATTCATGTCTATTTCCCTTCAAAGACGGGTGCGCGCTTCTCCGCGAAGGCATCGACGCCCTCCTGCCAGTCCTTGGTCATGCCGACGAAGACCATGCCTTCGAGTTCCGCCACCAGCGCAGCGTCGAGCGTGCTCTCGGCGGCGTAGGTGAGCTGGCGCTTGGCCAGTTCCATCGAGAACGGCGCCTTGGCCGCGACGCGCTTGGCGAATTCGCGTGCCGCAACGAGAAACCCCTCGTCGGCAAACACCCGATTTGCCAAGCCGATGCGCACCGCCTCCTCGCCCTTGATACGGTCGCCCAGGAATACCAGTTCGCGCGCCTTGGCCAGTCCAACGAGACGCGGCAGTAGCCAGGTCACGCCACCTCCGAGAAAATTACCAATGCTGATTTCAGGCAGCCCGATCTGTCCGCTCTCAGCCATCAAAAGAAAATCCGATGCGATCGCGAGTTCTGCGCCGGCGCCGAGCGCATAGCCGTTGACCGCGGCGACCACCGGCCGCTTGAGCTGCAGCAATCGCTTGCAAACGATCTGCTCGCCTTGCAAGTACTGGCGGCGCTCGAGCTGCGTTCGGCCGACCTTGTGCTCCTTCAGGTCGGCGCCCACACAGAAGGCGCGACCTTCGCCCGTGAGCAGCACAACGCGGGCGTCGCGATCGGCTTCTGCCAGACCGAGCGCTTCGTTGAGCTCGGCATAGAGCTGCTGTGTCACCGCATTGAGTCGGTGCGGCCGATTCAAGCGAATTTCGGCAACGCCATCATTCAGTTCGTATAGGATGGTTTCAAAACTCATTACGTTCTCCACAATTGTTGAAGCAGCGGTCTTCAGTCGTATATCGGTTAATCGCCGTGGTGACACCTACACGGCACCGTAGCGTGCACACGCACCAAAGAAACGTATGTTACATGAAAATTTTAATGAAACATATGATTCATAACAAGCACCTAAAACGCCTTTCGAATTAGTGTTTTTCCCTTAGAGCAATGCTGATTAAGGTCCCACGCCGAGAGAAACCGAAGCGTTACATGACGATGAAACAACAGACCCTTGCCATGGCCGCCGACCAATCAGGATACGAGCAGTACCGCAAGCCCACGAGGCGAGACGAGTTTCTGGCGACCATGGAAGCCATCTTGCCGTGGGCCGCGCTGTGCGAGGTCATTGAACCTCATTACCCCAARGCCGRCAACGGMCGCCCGCCCATTGGMCTGGAGCGCATGCTGCATYCAYYTYATCCAGCAYTGGTTCAAMCTGGCYGATCTGGCCTGYGAGGAGGCGCTGTACGACAGYGCCAGCCTGCGCCGTTTCGTGGGCATCGATCTGGRCCGMGAGCCGGTRCCCGACGCCACCACCMTGCTSAMGTTTCGMCGCCTGCTCAAYRACAASAAGCYSGGYGAGGCYCTGTTCGCCAAGGTGGGCAAGARCTGCARGCKCGAGGCTTYRAGCTSARYACCGGCACCATCGTGGAYGCCACCATCATCGGCGCGCCCAGCTCGACCAAGAACGTGGACAAAGCGCGTGACCCTGAGATGCACCAAACCCGCAAGGGCAAACAATGGTATTTCGGCAGTGCGACCTGCAAGTCGCATGGATTTCTGTTTCACAGGAGGACTTATGAACTGATGAAACCGGTTGTTCCACCAACCGTTCCCTACCTGGACATGCGATGCTGGCAACGGCATGGTGTGAAGCTTCAGGAACAACGTACCCTCCGATTTATTCGGGGCGTCAAAC
>NZ_JBFUJT010000007.1:0-188642 GCF_056401235.1 Polaromonas sp. P4_F9
CCTCCTACGTAAACAGGTTCACTCATAGCAGTTCTCCGGCTCCCAGCCTTATGAATACGAAATGTGTTCGGTCAACCATTCGGGATGCAGCAGAACAAAGAGACCACCACCGTGCGCCCTGGGCTGTCATTCGAGCTCGGGCTCGCAGGAGACACAGGCTGCACAGCGGTGAGTCAACCGGTTCAGCAATCAAGACTCTCAACCATGTCCTGACCACTGAAGTTTGAACTATTTGAAAGATATAAGGAGACATTCATGAATCTCAAAGGCAAGACCCTCTTCATCACCGGTGCCTCGCGCGGCATCGGGCTGGCCATCGGCAACCGTGCCGCCGCCGACGGCGCCAATGTGGTCATCGTGGCCAAGACCACCGATGCCAACCCCAAGCTGCCCGGCACCATCTACAGCGCCGCCGAAGAAATCCGGGCCTCAGGCGGCCAGGCGCTGGCGCTGGCCGTGGACATCCGCGACGAGGACGCGGTGATTGCCGCCGTGGCCAAGGCCGTGGAGACTTTTGGCGGCATCGACATCCTGGTCAACAACGCCAGCGCCATCAGCCTCACCGACACCGAGCACACGCCGATGAAGCGCTATGACCTGATGAACGGCGTCAATGCGCGCGGCACCTACCTGTGCACGCAGGCCTGCCTGGCCGAGCTGAAGAAATCCGCACAGGCCGGGCGCAACCCGCATGTGCTGACCATGTCGCCGCCGCTGTCGATGAAGCCGCGCTGGTTCGAGCACCACACGGCCTACACCATGGCCAAGTACGGCATGAGCATGTGCACGCTGGGGCATGCGGGCGAGTTCGGGAAGTACGGCATCGCCGTCAACAGCCTGTGGCCGCGCACCGCCATTGCCACCGCCGCGCTGCAGATGCTGCCCGGCGTGGATGTGAAGCGCTGCCGAACGCCCGAGATCCTGTCTGACGCCGCCTACCTGATCCTGACCAGCCCGAGTTCGAACACCGGCAATTTTTATATTGACGACGAACTGCTGGCCGCGCACGGCATCACCGACCTGGAAAAATATTCGGTGACGCCGGGAACGAAAGATTTCATTCCAGACTTCTTTGTCGATTGAGGAAATTGCAATGCCCTACATGCTGCTGATCCACGAGCCCGTCGGGCAGCGGGCCACCCGCACCGAAGCCGAAGGCCGCGCCGTCTACGGGCGCATGCTCACCTTTGCCGATGAGCTGAAGGCCCGCGGCCTGCTGCTGGGCGTCGAGTCGCTGGGCTCGCAGGCCGAAGCCAGCCGGGTTAAGGTCCGCGAAGGCCGGCCCCAGGTTCATGACGGCCCGTTCGCCGAGGCCAAGGAGATGGTTGGCGGGTTCTTCCTGGTCGACTGCGCCAGCCGGGAGGAGGCCATTGCCATCGCGAAGCAGTGCCCGGCGGCGGAGTGGGCCACGCTCGAGGTGCGGGCGCTGGCGCCCTGTTACGAAGGCTGATCAGCTGTACTAGGGTTTATACCTGGTCGTCATGTGTCGATTTCCCGTCGACTTGTTCGTCGTGTGAGTGGAAGCCAGCAATTTGGCTGCCGTTTACCGTTTACCACCCAGGAGAACCGATATGCGATTCATGATCATCGTCAAATCCAACCCCGAGTTCGAGGCCGAGACCACGCCCCAGTCGCCGGACGAAAAGCTGATGGCCGCCATGGCCGACTACCACGAGCAGCTGTCGAAGGCCGGCGTGCTGCTGGACGCCAGCGGCCTGCAGCCCAGCCGCAAGGGCTGGCGCATCCACTATGACGGCCAGAAGCGGACCGTGGTCGACGGCCCGTTCGCCGAAAGCAAGGAGCTCATTGCCGGCTTCACCACGATCCAGGTGCGCTCGCGCGAAGAGGCGCTGGAGTGGTCGCGCCGTTTTCCCAACCCTGTGGGCGAGAACGCGCCGGCCGTGATCGAGGTGCGCCAGCTGTATGAGCTGGACGACTTTTCCCCCAGCGAGTCGGTCGAGCGCTTCCGCAAAATGAACACACCCAGCCAGAAGTGAGGGAGCGCGCCATGATCAAGACCCTGGCTCTCGTCGCCGTTGCCGCCATTGGCGCGCTGCTGATCTTTGCCGCCACCCGGCCCGACACCTTCCGCGTGCAGCGCAGCGCCAGCATCAAGGCCGCGCCCGACACGCTGTACCCGCTCATCAACGACCTGCGCCAGTTCAACACCTGGAACCCCTACGAGAAGAAAGACCCGGCCATCAAGGGCAGCTACCGCGGCCCGGCCAGCGGCCCCGGGGCGGGCTACGACTTCCAGGGCAACAAGGATGTCGGCAAAGGCAGCATCGAGATCGTCGAGTCCTCGCCGCCTGGCAAGGTCACGATGAAGCTGGACATGCTCGAACCCTTTGAAGGGCACAACGTCGTCGAGTTCAGCCTGGCGCCGCGCGGCGATGCCACGGAGGTCACCTGGGCCATGCACGGCCCGAGTCCTTTCGTGGGCAGGCTGGTGGGCGTGTTCCTCAACATGGACCGCATGATAGGCCGCGACTTCGAAGCAGGTCTCGCCAATCTGAAGGCCCGGGCCGAGCGCGCCTGAGCGTCCCGTTTTTTTCAATCCGGTTTCAACCCGATTTTCAAATTCATTCATTCATTGCCTATTCCAAGGAGTACTTCATGAGCCGCCAGATTTACGTCAACCTCCCCATCAAGGACATGGAACGCTCGAAGGCGTTCTTCGGCAAACTCGGTTTCAGCTTCAACCCGCAGTTCACCAACGAGCAGGGCGCCTGCATGGTTGTGGCGGACGGCAGCATCTACGTGATGCTGCTGATCGAAAGCTTCTTCAAGACCTTCACCAAAAAGGCGGTGGCCGACACCACCAGGAGCACCGAGGTGCTGGTGTGCCTGTCGTGCGAGAGCCGCGCCGAGGTGGATGAACTCGTGGCCAAGGCGCGCACCGCCGGCGCCACCGTGCCTAACGCGCCGCAAGACCACGGCTTCATGTACGGTCATGGCTTCGAGGACCTGGATGGCCACATCTGGGAGCTGGCATACATGGACATGACTGCCGCACCACCGGCGCCGGCCCAGGCCTGAAGCTTCTCCAATGCATTCAGCCACGCACCAGGCGATTGCCGCGGTCTGGCGCATCGAGTCCGCGAAGATCGTGGCCGCTGTCCTGCGCATGGTGCGCGACATCGGCCTGGCCGAGGAACTGGCGCAGGACGCCCTGGTGGCGGCGCTGGAGCATTGGCCCACCGAGGGCGTGCCCCATAATCCGGGCGCCTGGCTGATGACCACCGCAAAGAACCGGGCGCTTGACCACCTGCGCCGCCACAAGCTGCTCGACAGCAAGCTGGCCCAGATCGGCCATGACCTAGAGGCGCAGGAGGCGCTGGTCGTGCCGGACTTTGTGGATGGGCTCGACGCCGCCCGGGTGGCCGACCAGATCGGCGACGACCTGCTGCGGCTGATCTTCACCGCCTGCCACCCTGTGCTCTCGACCGAAGCACGGGTGGCGCTGACGCTCAGGCTGCTGGGTGGCCTGACGACCCACGAGATTGCCCGGGCCTTCCTGGTGGCCGAGCCGACGATCGCGCAGCGCATCGTTCGCGCCAAGCGCACGCTGGGGGAAGCGCGCGTGCCCTTCGAGGTGCCGGTCGGCGACGCGCTGGCCGAACGGCTGGCCTCGGTGCTCGAGGTGGTTTACCTGGTTTTCAACGAGGGCTACACCGCCACCGCGGGCGAGGACTGGATGCGGCCGGCGCTCACCGACGAGGCCCTGCGCCTGGGCCGCATGCTGGCGGAGCTGGCGCCCGACGAATCCGAAGTGCAGGGACTGGTCGCGTTGATGGAGCTGCAGGCCTCGCGCGCCGCCGCACGCGTCGATGCGTCGGGCCGCCCCGTGCTGCTGGCGCAGCAGGACCGCGGTCGCTGGGACCGCCTGCTGATCCGGCGAGGCTTGGCCGCGCTCGCGCGTGCCGAGGCGCTGTGCGGCGCACGCGGCCATCCGCTCGGCACGTATGCGCTGCAGGCATCGATTGCGGCCTGCCACGCGCGGGCGCCCACGGCGGCGGAGACCGACTGGGCGCGCATTGCCGCGCTGTACGACGCACTCGCGCAGACCGCGCCCTCGCCAGTGGTGGAGCTGAACCGGGCGGTCGCCGTCAGCATGGCGTTCGGGCCCGCGGCCGGGCTGGAGATCATTGACGCGCTGCGCCACGAGCCGTCGCTGCAGGCATATCAGTGGCTGCCCGGTGTGCGCGGGGATCTGCTGGCCAAGCTGGGCCGCCTGGACGAGGCGCGCACCGAATTCGAGCGGGCGGCGCAGCTGGCGGGCAACCTGCGGGAGCGGGAGCTGCTGCTCGAACGTGCGCAGGGGCTGGGCAAGCCGGAGCGGGATTGTTAGGGTGAACAGGCCCTAATTATTCCGAGCAATTAAAGTCGTAAACACGCCTGTAAATGTGAGAGGCCGAGCGACGGCTCAGCAGCGTTACCGGGTATTGGCCAGGGGCTGCTTTCTGGAAGTTCAATTACAAAGTTTTGCGCGCCGGTCAGCTGTAGTTCATGGCGACCCGCAGTGTGCCCAAAGCGGCCATAGGTGATAGCGGTCTGGCGGGCGGAACGCATTGAAGGCTGCGGGATACCGATAGTCAACTATTGCTGTAAGACTTTGCAATCCAGTTCATCTGAAACTTCATCACCAGGATTCAACGCCCGACGAGGGAGCGTAGTGATGGATTGTCGATTTCGCAGGCGAGTAGCTGCGCTGCGGCCTGACTCTCGTGGTCACCCAGAGCGGCACGGTGAATGTGTGACCGAACAGTGAGTTCGCGCATGCCACTGCGCGCGGCAAGCGTCTGCATCTCGCCAATCCATGCCGGTGCCTGGGGCATACTGTTCGCGATCGCTAGACCGCACAGCGCGTCAAGTGCATAGCCTTTGCCCCAAAGGTAGGCATCGGGCAGGCGAACGCAACGCGCAATTGCATCGACGAGGATCTCAACGGCGCGCTGCGAATCACCCCGCGCGATGGCGACGCGCCCAAGGCCGCGGCCGGCGATGCCTTCCCAACACGGGTCGCCAAGCTGACATCCGAGAGCGAATGCATGCTCGAAACGCTCCGAAGCGGCCTCAACATCGCCACTCATCATGTCAACTTCTGCACGTAACGACTGGGGCCAAGGCACAAAGGCAGTCCAGCGCTGTTGCGCCAGCATGACCGATCGATCGAGAGCATCGGTCGCTCCCTGGAGGTCGCCTTGCAGCAGCAACGCGCGCCCCAACATCGACAGCGCGTATGTAGCCTGCTTCACGTCTCCGACGCTATTGGATTGCGCCTCAGCGTCGCGCAGCATGGCAATCGCCGCAGCATAGTGTGCTGTGTCGCTAAGCACCGAGCCATGTACGATTGCGATTCGTGCTTGCTCTGCATAGTCGTCACCGGCCAGTGGCGCAGCGCGGCGCAACCACACCAGGGCACGTTCATAGCGGCCGCGCAGAAATTCGACGTAACCCAGTTCGCGACAAGCCGCAGCTGCGAACGGCGACGTTGAGTCCTGGCCGACAGCGAGAGCCTCATGCAGCGCCGTGGCGCCCTCTTCGTCACGGCCGCGGGCGGCATGGACAAGTGCGCCGCCCAGGGCGACACGCGCACGCACACGCAGAACTGCGTCGCCGGTGGCGTCAGCCTCGACAATTGCGCGCCGTAAACATTGCAAGCCTGCATCGAGCACACCGGCACCGATCGCAGCCTCCCCGGCCTCAATCTGCGCGACTGCTGCAGTGCGACCAGTCGCGGGCCGAGCAGTCGGCATGGCGGTAACCGTGCATATCGCAGCTTCGAGCGTCGCCCCCGGCTGCACACCAAGCTCGCGCCTGAATAGCTCGCGGCACGCGGCGGCCTGGCGTGCCGCGCCGACGCCATAGCCCGCAGCGGCAAGGCTGCGTACGAGTAGCGCCTGGTAATTTTCATCCAAGGGGTTTTGGCGCACGAGACGACCGGCCAAATCGGCCGCTTCAGTCACCGCACCGGTAGCCAGGCGGGCCAACGCGGCCTCCCGCAGGACTGCCTCTGCAGTTGCCTGAAGATGTCGGCGCTCGGTTGCGAGCCAGACTTCAAAAGACGGGCTGCTCGAAAAGCTCATCCCCTCAAGCAATTCGCGGTCGAGGCTATGCACGCACAACGCCTCGGCCCATGTTCCTAGTGACACGACCTTGACATCGATATACGCCGTTGGCTCAAGCGAGAGCGCTGGCACGTCGCCGCGCAACCCCGCGTTGCCAAGCAGCCGTCGGAGTTCGCTCAGGTTCCAGCGCAACGCTGCCAATGGATCCTCGGCGTCCTGGAATAGCAGCTCCGCCAGGTGCTTGCGGCTCGCACCGACATCGCTGCGGATCAGGTACGCGAGCAGGCCCCACACCTTGTGGCCGCGCGGCGCTGGCAATGCTTGACCGTCGAGTTCTACCCGCGGTGCCCCAAGAAGGTGAATCGCAAGGCCCATGAGGCTATCCTCTCTCAGGGCCGGCAGGCTGACAAGAACGGCATCAGGCTTCGGCAGTCGTCGGATCAATGACCGTCATGACTCGCGCGACGCTGTTCGCAGGAAAACCTCCCAGGCGCGCATGTTCCCTGACCAGTTCCTCGTTCGCCGCGTTGTAAACGCAGTAGATCTTGTCACCCGTCACGTAACTGTGCACCCATTGGACATCTGGGCCCAATTCCTGCAGAACGCTGCACGACTTCTGAGATATGGCCTGCAACTCGGCTGCCTTCGAGGCCCCGATTCCAGGAATGGCACGTTCGATTACAAATTTAGGCATAACAGTTTCCTTTGAAGTGAAGTGGAGCCACAAAGGTACGCCGCATACGTGTGAGCAAGCGTGTGAGGACGACGGGTCACTGTAAATTGTGATCTATTTTGGGCGCTCGCCAGAAATGGGCATAAAAGTCCGCTTCGCCAATTGGGACTGGCGGGGTCGAGTACCGGCAC
Organism: Polaromonas sp. P4_F9; assembly: GCF_056401235.1. NCBI lineage: Bacteria > Pseudomonadati > Pseudomonadota > Betaproteobacteria > Burkholderiales > Comamonadaceae > Polaromonas > Polaromonas sp. P4_F9. The sequence continues at coordinate 6,936 of NZ_JBFUJT010000007.1, forward strand.
ACTCACTGCAAATGCAAATCGTCTCCCAATCTCAAAAGGCTTACGAAATGCCAGTTGCATCGACCGGTTGAATCCAAGCTCGGCAGCGGGTGCAGGGGTTCTTGAAGTCATCACCACATTGCCGACAACCAGGCCGCAACTTTCAGTGTCCGGTTCGGAGCAAGCAGTTTCGATAGTTGTAGACCCGCTTCCAGTCTGAAGCGGGCATTGGTGCCTTGTTGACAGAGAAGGCACGTCGTACCTGTTTACGACTCCAATTGCGCGGAATACTAATCGCGGGCAGCCCTTGAACGCGCGGCCTGGGGAAGTGGGGGCCATGGGGGGTCATGTTTTTACCAAGCATTTGCTTGTTAAAAATAAGGTACTTTGGTATGGTGCACACCCATGGACGCAGTCACATCCCTTCCCGCCGGCGACAACACGGCCAGGCGCCCGCGCGGCCGGCCACGCAAGACGCTGGACGAACGCGACGACGGCAACCGCCGCATGGAGCTGGTCAGCGCCGCTGCGCGGCTGTTTCGCCGCAAGGGGTTTGATGGCACCAGCACCCGCGACATCGCCGCCGCGGTGGGTATGCACAGCGGCTCGCCCTTTTATCACTTCAAGAGCAAGGGGGCGCTGCTTCACGCGGTGATGGAGCAGGGCATGCGCTCGGCCCTGGAGCGGCAAGCCGCGGCCCTGCAGTCTGCCAGCCACTCAAAGTCCGATGCGTCTTCCTCGCTGCGCGTGCTGATCCGCAACCACTTCGATGTGCTGCTGGGTCCGGGCAGTGACTTCGTTCCCGTGATGCTGTATGAGTCGCGCTCCCTCACCGCGCGGCAGCGTGCATCCATCGCCCGGTTGCGGAGCGATTACGAGTCGAACTGGGCGCCGGTGCTCGAGGCTTTGGCCCAGCGGGGCCGGCTCCGCGGCCCGGTGAAGCTGGCGCGCCTGTTGATCTTCGGTGCGCTGAACTGGTCGGTCCAGTGGTTCGATGCCGGAAAAGAGGCGTCGCTGGATGACCTCACCGATGCGGCCCTGGCCCTTTTTCTCCATGGCCCGATGCGGGCCCGACAAGTCACCGCATGACAATCAACCCCATGACCCGATCTTCCCCCCACCCCAACCTCAATCCCGAGCCTTCCGTTGTCGAGTTTGAAGAAGAATTCATCACCGGCCTGAAAACCATCTTCGAGGAGAAAATTGTTTTCAACCAGACGCTGGGCCTGAAGATCACGTCAATCCAGCCCCAGCGGGTCACGGCACGCATTGACATGCGGCACGAACTGGTGGGCCACTATGCCCACAACCGCGTTCACGGCGGCGTGATCAGCGCCGGCCTGGATGCCATGGGCGGGCTCGCGGTGATGGCGGCCATCGGCGCGCGCCACATGGACGAGACCCCGCTGCAGCGCCTGCACCGGTTTTCCAGGCTGGGAACGATTGACCTGCGGGTGGACTATTTGCGCCCGGGCATCAGCGAGCACTTTGAACTGCGGGCCGAGGTGTTGCGCCTGGGGTCGCGGGTAGCTAATACGCGCATGGAGTTTTTGGGGGCTGACGGAACGCTTTTTTCCAGCGCCGCGGCCGCCTATATCGTGTCCTGATTTTTCTGCTCCGTTTTCTGCTGCCAGCGGCGGTGTCCCTGAAAAAGACCCGTCAAAAGGCTAGTCACTTCCGGCGTCGCGCAGCGCGTCCAGGAATGTCTTGCGCCACCAGTGCACATCCTGCTCACGGATATTTTTCAGCAGCCTCTGGTGCCGTCCCTGCCGCTCCTGCAGCGGCATCTGCAGGGCGTGCTGGATGGTGTCTGCCGTGCCATCCGTGTCGTAGGGGTTCACCAGCAGGGCTTCCTTCAGCTGCTCGGCGGCGCCGGCAAAACGCGACAGCACCAGAACCCCCGGATCGGCCGGGTCCTGCGCGGCAATGAACTCCTTGGCCACGAGGTTCATCCCGTCGCGCAGCGGCGTGACCAGCGCCACGCGCGCCACGCGGTAGAGGCCGGGCAGGCGTTTGCGCGCCACGTTGCGGTGCATGTAGCGCACCGGCATCCAGTCCAGCTCGCCAAAGTCGCCGTTGATGGCGCCGCACAGGCTCTCGAGCTCCTGCAGCAGGTCGGTGTACGTGCCCATGTCTTCGCGGCTCGGTGCGGCGATCTGGATCAGCGTGGCGCTGCGGATGTTTTCCGGGTATTTTTCAAGCAGGCTCTTGAATGCGCGCAGGCGCTGCGGCAAGCCTTTTGAATAGTCCAGGCGTTCCACGCCCAGCAGCAATTTGCGGCGCGAGTATTCGTCCTTCATGCGTTCATACATGTCGTGCCCTTCCTTGGCATGGGTGAGCGCGGCGAACTCGTCCACGTCAATGCCAATCGGGAAGGAGCCTGCCCGCACGGTGCGGTTGAAGGCCCGAAACCGGTTGTCGCCCAGGTCCTCGGCGCCGGCCTCGGTCTGCACATAGCGCGAAAAGTTTTGCAGGTCGGCCTCGCTCTGAAAGCCCAACAGGTCGTAGGCAAACATGGCCCGCATCAGCCATTCGTGTTGGGGAATGGCCGCCAGCACCTGCTGCGGCGGCAGGGGAATGTGCAGGAAAAAACCGATGCGCTGGGTGGCGCCCATGGCGCGCAGCTCGGCCGCCAGCGGAATCAGGTGGTAGTCATGCACCCAGATGATGTCGTCCGGCCGCAGCTGCGTCATCAGCTTGCGCGCAAACAGCTGGTTGACGCGGCGATAGGCGCGGATGTAGCCGGCGTCAAAGCGCGCCAGGTCGATCCGGTAGTGAAACACCGGCCAGAGCACGCCATTGCTGTAGCCGAGGTAATAGCCGGCATGGTCTTCGGCGGACAGGTCCACGGTGGCCAGCTTGACGTTGCCCGCCTGCTGCACATGCAGCTCGCCTTCCCCCGGCGCTCCGCCTTCGATGACGGTACCGCTCCAGCCAAACCAGAGTCCACCCGTGGCATTGAGCGCATCGCCCAGCGCCACAGCCAGCCCACCGGCAGCCGTCTTGCGCGGATCGGCCACGCGGTTGGACACCACCACGAGGCGGCTCATGATGCGTGACTTTCAACACAGGCAGTACGAGGACCTCCGCCGCCAACAAACAGCAGGCGCCGCGGAACCGGCTTCGCCGGGCCGCAGGCGCCGCCCCCTGCAAGGGGGGAAGGGGCTACACGCAGTGAGCCTCCGACGGGGGTGTACCTCGGCTCTCGGCGCCGGGAGCCGGATCGACTCAGCAGGGGCCGCTGGTCCGGCTTCGCCGGCCCGCAGGCGCCGCCCCCTGCCAGGGGGGAGGAGGCTACACGCAGTGAGTCCTCAACGGGGGGGGTCATATCTGCGAGTCCCACGGCGCCGAGAGCCGGACCGCCGCGTTGATGATGCCCACCATGGAGTAGGTTTGCGGAAAGTTGCCCCACATCTCGCCCGTGGTCGGATGCGTGTCTTCGGACAGCAGGCCCACATGGTTGCGCGCCGCCAGCATGGTTTCGAAAATCTCGCGCGCCTGCGCCTTGCGCCCAATCCGCGCCAGCGCATCAATGCGCCAGAAGGTGCAGATGTTGAAGGCGGTCTCGGGTTTGCCGAAATCATCGGGGGCTTCGTAGCGGCGCATGTAGGGGCCGTCGCACAAATGGGTTTCCAGCGCGTCGACGGTGGCAATGAAGCGCGGATCTTTCGGGTCGATGAAGCCCACTTCAATCATCAGCAGCACACTGGCATCCAGGTCGCGGCCGCCAAAGCTCTCGGCAAAGGCCTGGCGCTCCTCGCTCCAGGCCTTCCGCAAAATGTTCTCCTGCATGCGCTGTGCATGGTCCTGCCAGTAGGCGGCACGCTCGGGCAGGTGAAGCACCAGGGCGATCTTGGCCAGCCGGTCGCAGGCCGCCCAGCACATCAGGGCCGACGAGGTGTGGACCCGCGCACGCGTGCGCAGCTCCCACATACCGGCGTCGGGCTGGTCATAGGTGCGCGCGGCCTGCTCGCCCACCGCCTCCAGCCGCTGGAATTCGGCCAGTCCGGCGCGGTGCAGCAGGCGGTTGTCGTGAAAGGCCTGCGCCGCACCGAGCACCACGTTGCCATACACGTCATGCTGGAAATGCTCCTGCGCCTGGTTGCCCACACGCACGGGCCTCATGCCGCGGTAGCCGCCCAGATGGTCCATCACCGACTCGGGCAACTCGCGCTCCAGGCCAATGCCATACAGCGGCTGGATGTGCCCGCCGTTGGCCTGCACCACCACGTTGCTGAGCCAGCGCAGGTAGTCCTCCATGGTGCCGACCTCCGACAGGCCGTTGAGGGCACGCACCACAAAAAAAGCATCGCGCAGCCAGCAAAAACGGTAGTCCCAGTTGCGCTGGCTGCCCGGCGCCTCGGGAATGCTGGTGGTCATGGCCGCCACAATGGCGCCGGTGTCTTCGAAGAGGGACAGCTTGAGCGTGATCGCCGCGCGTATCACCGCCTCCTGCCATTCCAGCGGAATGTGCAGGCGCTGGCTCCATTTGCGCCAGTACGACACCGTCTCCTGCTCGAACAGCCGCGCCGTGTCGGCAATGCCCTCTGCCAGCGACTCGTCGGCGCCCAGCAGGAAGTTGTGCTCGCGGGTCAGCACGAAAGGCTGGCGGGCCAGCAGGTGCGACAGCGGAGCGTCGGTGTTCAGCCGCAGCGTCATCGCGTCACCCACATAACGCAGGTGGTTGCTGCCCTGGGTGATCAACGGTGCGCGCCGGCCCCAGTCAAAACGGATGTCGAGCGAGACGCGAATACGCGGTGCACCAGAGAGGGGACGCACGCGCCGCACCAGCGTCAGGGGCCGGAAGAAACGCGAGCGGCTGAAAAAACGCGGCGCGAAATCGGTGATCTCTATGCCTTGCCCGCTTTTGTCAAACAGCTGGGTACGCAGCACGGCGGTATTGGGCTCATACCACTGCCTGGATTCGGCAAAATCCTCGATCTCAATGGAAAAAGCGCTGGGCAGCGTTTCGGCAGAGGGCGTGTTGCCATCGATCCGGCCGGTGCCGGGCTGCAGCAATGCGTTGAACACCGGGTCGCCGTCGAAGCGCGGCAGGCAGCACCAGACAATGCGCCCGCGGATGTCAATCAGCGCGCTGAACGCGCAGTTGCCGATGACGCCCATCGCGAGCGAGGGTTCGGCGGGCGGTACAAAGCGCGCGGAGTCGTTCGGCGCCGTCATGGGCTGGTCCCGCGCCAGTGGTCCGAATCCTGGCAGGCGGCCTGCAGCCACTGCCGCAGTACGGCCGGCGCCGCGCAACGGTGCCTGGCCAGCGTGACGCCTTCGCCGACCTTGATACCCTGGCCGCCGAGGAACTGCACGACGGAGAACCCGGCTTCGTCGGTCACATCGTCGCCCGCAAACAGGGGCAGGCGGCCCATAAACGGCATTTCTCCCATGAAAGCCTCAATGGCCGTTCCCTTGCTGACGCCGGCCGGTTTGATTTCAAACACACACTTGCCATGCAGCAATTCTGCGCCCGGTGTGCTGTTGGCAGCTTCCCGCATGACCCGCAGCGCCAACGTTTCGAGGTCGGGCGCCTGGCGGTAGTGCAGGGCAACGGCCGCGGACTTGATTTCGAGGTGCAGGCCGGGATGGCGCGCGGCCAGCGCCGCGGCCCGGCGCACTACCTCCTGCAAATCAGGGGCGGCGGCGCTGATGACCTGGCCATTCGCCTGGCGGCGTTGTGACCCGTGCTCGGCCGCTGCGGCCAATTGCAGAGGTTCGAGAAACCGGTCGAGGTCCGTGAGGGTGCGCCCGGACACGATGGCCAGCGCGCCATTCAGCCGGACTGCGAGCTGGGTCAGGGTGGGGATCAATTCCGCGGTCACCTGCACGGCGCCGGGCAGCGGCGCCAGGTCGGCCAGTGTCCCGTCGAAATCGAGAAAAAGCGCGGTCTGCGGCCCGATCAGGGGCAGGCGGGGCGAGCCCATTTGCAGGGGTGGATGGAAGAACTGCATCAGCACTCACCTTAGCAAAACCCTTGTGATATGGATGTAGGCCAGCTTCGCTTTTTCGTCTTCGTTTTTGTTTTTTGTGTTTTTTTCGTTAGAGGCAGCAGGTCACTCGGTCACTCGGTCGCTCGGGGTTACTCGGAGTTACTCGGAAGTGCCCGCAGCAAAGCCGGGGTTCTTGCCCACCGCAGCCACACGCGCCTGGCGAATCATCTCGCCAATCTGCCTGCCATCCTGCCCGGCAGCCTGTGCGTCGGCGGCCACCTGGTGCGTGGCAACAGACTGGGCGACGGCGAGGGCATCCAGCAGCCGCTGGCGCTGGGGATACGGTGAATGCTCATACCCGAGGCGGCCGCGGGCGTCGCACTCGCAGGCCAGCAGCACGTCGGCAAAGCGCTGGGGCTTGCGAAATGCATCGCAGCGCTCCAGCAGGCGCACCACGGCCGCCGCGCCGAATCCGGCACTGCGGTGAATGTTGCCGTGCTCGCGTGCCACCACGTCGGCCAACTCGCGGCACTCCACCGGCACGCGCAGGCGCTCGCATACGCCCTTGAGCAGGCGCGCACTGCGCTCCTCATGGCCGACGTGGCGTCCCAGCTGGGGGTCGGCCTCCATTTTCACGCGCCAGAACTCCGGCGGCTGGGGCGTGCCCCGCGCCGGCATGACACCGGCGCCTGGCGCCAGGGTCGTGCCCTTGCCCAGGTCGTGGCACAGGCAGGCGAAGCGCACGGGCAAGGACGCCTGGAGCTGCGCCGCCATGTCCATTACCATCATCAGGTGGACGCCGGTGTCGACCTCGGGGTGGTGTTCGGCGCGCTGCGGCACGCCCCAGAGCCTGGCGACTTCCGGCAGCAGCCTGTGCAATGCGCCGCAGTCGCGCAGCACGTCAAAGAGGCGCGAGGGCTTGTCTTCCATCAGGCCGCGGGCCAGCTCCTGCCAGACGCGTTCGGGCACCAGTGCATCGACTTCGCCGTCCTCCACCATGCCCCGCATCAGCGCCAGGGTTTCGGGCGCCACGGAAAAATCCGCAAACCGGGCGGCAAAGCGGGCCAGCCGCAGAATGCGCACCGGGTCCTCGCGGAAGGCGTCGGTCACATGCCGCAAGACCTTGGCCCGGATGTCCTGCTGACCGCCATAAGGGTCGATCAGCGCCGCAAAATCAGCTTCAAAGGCGGGCGTGGCACCGCTTGCGGCGCCTGCCGAACGGGCGGGAGCCGCGATGGCATTGATGGTGAGATCGCGCCGTGCCAGATCCTGCTCGAGCGTGACGTCCGGATCGGCATGCACCACAAAGCCGTGGTAGCCGCGCGCGGTCTTGCGCTCGGTGCGCGCCAGCGCGTACTCTTCGCGGGTTTCGGGGTGCAGAAACACCGGAAAATCCTTGCCCACCGGCTGATAGCCCAGGGCCGCCAGGTCCTCGGGCGTTGCGCCCACCACCACCCAATCGTGGTCCTGCACCGTCAGGCCCATCAAGGCATCGCGCACCGCACCGCCGACCATGTAAATCTGCATGACCGAAGTGTAGGCCTTGCCCGGCCCACGCGGCAGGGGCGGCCGCGCGGCCCTTCTGTTCACGGTTGCTTGATCAGAATGAAGCTGCTGTCCAGGGCCGTGGGATAGCCTTGGGCGTCCTTGGCGCTGCCTGCATCGCCAAACTGCAACTGGCTGCCGGTGACGAGTGCGAGGTCCTTGAAGCTCGGGAGGGTCGATGGCGTGATGGTGATCTTGTCAGACCCGGAGGGCCCCGATCCCGGGCTGTCGATGGCCACGCTTCCCGAGAGTTTCGGGACCGCGGTGGGACCCGAGAGCTTGAGAACGTCGCAGCTGGAGGTGGCAAAAATGGTGACCGTCGTCGTGAAGGAGCCATGGGTCGCGTCGATCTTGGCGGCCGTGAAGCTCGTCAGGGCGGAGACACTGACGCCGCTAACGACGGTGGCCTGGCAGTTGGTCCAGTTGCCAACGTATTTGTCGATCGGCTCGGAAGATATCAGTGCAGCCGTGCCGCCATCGCCTCCGCCGCAGGCCGCGACCAGAACAGCCGCGCTTGCGACTGAAGACAACCAGGCCAGTCGAATCATGATGAACCCCTCGCTTGAAGTTGTTGACGGGACAATTCATGCTAGGCCATAAATCGGGACTGCGCAATCAGACAGGATCGGGGCCTGGTACCAGGCGGTACGGTTCCTCGAAGTCCCGGAAGTCTTTTTTCTGCCAGTGCATCGTCAATCCACGCCTTGACGCCGGGCAGCGTGCTCACGCGAGCGACATATCTCTTCGCTCCTGCGGGTGGGGGTCAGGAAAACACGGGGCGGAAAAAGCTGCGTTCGTAACTGATGATGCAGCCGGTGGCTTCTGCGTATTTGAAGGCGGCCTGGCAGTCCGCATCTTCAAAGGAGCGCTGGCGATAGCTTTCGTAGGCGGCCAGGCTGTCAAAGGTAAACAGCGCCAGCGCGATGTTGTTGGCCCCTTCGCTGGGCATGAAATAGCCGTGGTGTTTGCCGCCGAATTTTTCGACCAGCGGAATCCACAGTTTGCCGTAGTGCTCAAATTCCTTGAGCTTGGTGGCATCGAGTACGTAGCGCAGGTAAATGGTGACCATGAGGAGGCTTGCTTTCTGTGGATCAGCGTTTGAGCCGGTACGGTTCTTCAAAATCGCGGAAATCGTTTTCAGCCAGCGCGTCGTCGGTCCAGGCTTTCACGCCAGACAGGGCGCTCAGGCGCTGGATGTAGGCCGTGATCTCAGCAGGAACAGGCAGGGCGTAGCATTTCAGGCGCATGCAGACTGGGGCGAAGAACGCATCGGCGATGCTGAACTCACCAAAAAGCATGGGCTCCTGAACGTTCTTATGCTGCGCCAGCAGCTCGCTCCACATGGCGATGAGGCGCTGCACGTCGGCGCGCACGGCGGGCTTGTCGCGCCAGATCAACTGGCCCACTTCGGGCAGGCTGGCTTCAATGTTCATGGGGCAGACCGAGCGCAGGGCGCCAAAGCCGCTGTGCATCTCGGCGCAGACGCTGCGCGCCCGGGCACGTGCCTGCAGGTCCTGGGGCCAGAGGTTTTTGTCAGGGAAGCGCTCGGCCAGGTATTCGGCAATCGCCAGGCTGTCCCACACCACAAACCCATCGTCGTCCAGGGCCGGCACCTTGCCCACCGGGCTCACGCTGCTGATCTTTTGCTTGAAGCCCGAATCGGCGTCAAACGAATCAAAGCGCACCTTGATTTCTTCAAAAGGAATGCCGGCCTGCCTGAGCAGCACCCAGGGCCGCATGGACCAGGAGGAATAGTTTTTGTTGCCGATATAGAGCTTGAGCATGGAAATCCCCGATCTGCTGACGATGAAGGTCACAATGAAACGACAGGCGATGCTACAGGTACGCCAGCACACCATTGATGCAAAAAAATCGCCGGATTGATGCTACACGCACCCTGAGCGAGGGCGCGCGTGGGAGCCAACGAACGCAGCGCCGGGCGGCCCCAAGGGAAATTGGCCCCCTCGGAGAACTACACGCAGCGACCGAGGGTCTCCACCCAGCAGGGGCCGCAGGCGCAGCGCCCCCTCGGGGGGCAGCGGCTACACGCAGTGACGAGCGTGGGGGCTCTTCATCCCAGCAGGGGCCGCGGGACTGGCTTTGCCAGACCGCAGGCGCAGCGGCCCCCTCGGGGGGCAGGGAGCTACACGCAGTGAGCGACCGTGGGGGCCATTCAGGCGTGGGGGCCTTCAAGACCTTCCAGCCGTCTTGCGCTTGGCCGTCAGGCCGCCGCGCAGGCCCTGCCTGCCCAGGTAGGACGGGGCGATGGCACTCAAGGCGGCGGGCGTGATGCCCAGCGCCTTCAGGCCTGGCAGCTTGCCGCTGGCCACATTGTCGGTTTGCATGGCGTCCAGGTTGTCGCGGCTGAGCAGGGGCTCGCCGGGCAGCAATTCCATCAGGCGCGCCTGCAGGCGTCCCAGCGGTGCCGGCAGTGCGATGACCGGCCGGCCCTTCCCGCCATCGATGCCGGCATAGCGGCCCGCCAGCTCCACCAGCTGCCGCAGCGTGAACACGTCGGGCCCGCAGGCTTCGTAGACCTGGCCAATGGAGCCGCCGTCCTGCAGGCAGCGAACCACGGCGCTGGCCACGTCTTCCACCCAGACCGGCTGAAAGCGCGCCTGGCTGGCGGCCAGCGGGACCACCGGAAACAGCTTTTGCAGCCGGGCAAAGGTGTTGAGGAATTTGTCTTCGGCGCCAAAGATCACGCTCGGGCGCAGCAGCGTCACATCCAGCCCGGCGCTGAGCAGCACGGCCTCGCCGCGGGCCTTGCTGCGCTGGTACATCGATGCCGAGCTGATGGACGCGCCGAGCGCGCTGATGTGAACAATGCGCCGCAAACCACCGGCCTCGCACGCACGCACCAGCGCCAGCGGCAACTGCACGTGGGCTTTTTCAAACGCGGCCTCCGTGCCGTGCAGGATGGCGATCAGGTTCACCACTGCGTCATGCCCGGCCAGCAGGGATGTCAGGGCGGCGGTGTCATGCACATCGATCTCGATCGCGTCCAGCATTGGCAGCGTCTGGAGGTGGCGGGCGTTGTCAATCCGGCGTGTCGCCACGGTCACGCGGCATTGAAGCTGGGCCAGTTTCTCGCAGACATGGCGGCCCACAAAACCGGTGCCGCCGAGGATGAGAACTTGTTTCATAGACCTTAATTTAGCGCGTTTGGGCAACTTTGCTTTAAAAAAACGACTTTTATCTTTTAAACGGTTTTGGTGCCGTTTTTTCGGGGCTGTAAGCTATTAAATTAATAGCATATTCGCATGCTGGCGTCGAATCCTCTGTAGGCAAAAACCGCCATTTGCCTACACGCGCGGACAGGCAGGGTCCGGACAATTGCCGGATGAATATCTTCGAAGCACTGCGCATCAGCCACGAAACCCAGCGAGGCCTGGTGGACCACCTGATCAAGACCGAGGGCGACAGCCCCGAAAGGCACAGTCTCTTCCGGGAGCTCAAGCAGGAGCTGGCGGCCCACGCGGCCGCCGAGGAGCGCTTTTTCTATGTGCCGCTGATTGCCCACGACATGACACAGGCGCCGTCGCGCCACGGTATCGCAGAGCATCATGAGATGGACGAGATGGTGGAGCAGCTGGAAGCAACGGATTTCACGTCACCGGGCTGGCTGGTCACGGCGAAAGAGCTGCACCACAAGATCTATCACCACCTGGAGGACGAGGAGCAGGGCATCTTCCAGCTGGCGGGCAAGGTGCTCACCGAGGCCGAGAAGCTGTCGCTGGCCAAAGGCTACGAGGGTGAGTTCGTCTCCCAGCGTGTCGGGAGCTGAGGCCTTCGCTGCAGGCCGGCGTGGGCCCCGTTCAGGGATAAATTTTTTCTCCGCGGCTCAGCATCCCTGCGAATTGCAGGAGGCGGCGCTCCCGGGTCTCCTGCTTTTTCGCCGTCTGGAGCCGAAACAAGATGGCATAGCGGTTGCGTGAGTCGAGGGTTTCAAAAAAGGCTTTCGCGTGGGGCTCCCTGGCCAGCAAGGCTGCCAGATCGTCAGGGACGGTCACCTTTGCCTGCCCGTCGTAGGCCGCATCCCAGCGGCCATCGGCTTTGGCGCGTTCGATCTCGGCCAGGCCGGCGGCTTGCATGTGCCCGGCAGCCAGCAGCGCCAATGCCTTCTCACGGTTGATTTTGGACCAGGTGCTCCTGGCCCGGCGCGGCGTGAATTTCTGCAGGAAGTATTGCGCGTCCAGGCTTTTGCGCTGGCCATCTATCCAGCCCTGGCACAAGGCCGCTTCCAGCGCTTCGGGGTGGGAGATGGACGCCAGGCCCGAATCCTTCCTGGCCATCTGCAGCCAGACCCCCGGGCTGCTGGCATGGTGTCTGGCCAGCCAGTTCGTCCAGCATTTCCTGTTCTTGCAGGCAAGGATCGCGATGGCTTCGACGGGTTGGGTCATGCTGCCATTTTGCGCGAGCAAATGGCAATACGGTTCATTCAGTTAGCACACCGCGTGCAGTGCCGCTCATCTCCTTCCCCCGCTGGGGGAAGGCCGGTGATGGGGGGCTCGCGGCGTGGACGTAGGGCCACCGTGCTGACTTGGTCGTCGCTGGCCCCCCACCCCCACCCCAACCCTCCCCCGGAAGGGGAGGGAGCTTCACGGGTCCTTAGCTGAACCGTATTGGAGCAAATGGAGAAGGGGAGAAGGGAAAAGCGGAAAGGAGCGGGGGCGGGGGTCAGGTACTGGCAATCTTGCGGGGCTTGCCAAAATCGTCGATCGCCACGTAGGTCAGGCTGGCCTCGGTGACCTTGATGTAGCGGCCCTGTGCGCGAAAGCGCTCGGCATACACCTCGACCTGCACCGTGATCGAGGTCGTGCCGATGCGGGTGAGGCTGGCAAAGAAAGACAGGATGTCGCCCACCCGGACCGGCTGCTTGAAGATGAACTGGTTGACCGCCACGGTCGCCAGGCGCCCGCCCGCGTGGCGCGCCGGTACCACGGAGCCCGCCAGGTCGACCTGGGCCATGACCCAGCCGCCAAAAATGTCGCCATTGGCGTTGCAGTCGGCCGGCATCGGAATCACCTTGAGAACGAGTTCCTTGTCGGTGGGCAACTGGACGCTGAGGGCGTCTGCAGCCTCGGCGGCCTCGGCGGCCGCTGCAACGGCGGCGGCTTTGGCGTGTATACCCGGGTTGGCGCTTGATTCGAAAGACATAGGCACAATCTTGAGTAGGAATTTAAACAACCAGGAGCCCGTCGGGCTCTTGTCACGATTGTCACTCATGCGCTCCCGAGCTTCCACTGTCGATTCTTCCCTTCATCTGCCTGCTCCGGCCGGCTCCCCGGCGGCCGCCGCGGGGCGCTCGGACCTGGGGACGCTGAAGCGGCTTTTCCCGTATTTGTGGGAGTACAAATGGCGCGTCGTGGCGGCCCTGGCCTTCATGGTGGGCGCCAAGCTGGCCAATGTGGGCGTGCCGCTGCTGCTGAAAAACCTGGTCGACGCCATGAGCTTCAAACCCGGCGATGTGCAGGCCGTGCTGGTGGTGCCGGCCGCGCTGCTGCTGGCGTATGGCCTGCTTCGCCTGTCGACCACGCTGTTCACCGAGCTGCGCGAGCTGGTGTTTGCCAAGGCCACGGAAGGCGCGGCCCGGCGCATTTCGCTGGAAGTGTTCCGGCACCTGCATGCGCTGAGCCTGCGTTTTCACCTCGAGCGCCAGACCGGCGGCATGACGCGCGACATCGAGCGCGGCACGCGCGGCGTGCATTCGCTCATCTCCTACTCGCTGTATAGCATCATCCCGACGCTGATCGAGGTCACGCTGGTGCTGACCCTGCTGGGCGTCAAGTTTGACGTCTGGTTTGCCGCCATCACCGGCATCGCGCTGGTGTTCTATATCTTCTTCACGGTCACGGTGACCAACTGGCGCACGCAGTTCCGCAAGACCATGAACGAGTTGGACTCATCGGCCCACAGCCGCGCCATCGACTCGTTGCTGAACTACGAAACCGTCAAGTACTTCAACAACGAGGAATTTGAGGCCGCGCGCTACGACGAGAACCTCAAGCGCTACCGCAAGGCCGCCATCAAGAGCCAGAACACCCTGAGCCTGCTCAACACCGGGCAGCAGCTGATCATTGCGATCGGGCTGATGGCCATGCTGTGGCGCGCCACGCAGGGCGTGGTCGATGGCCGCATGACGCTGGGCGACCTGGTGATGGTCAACGCCTTCATGATCCAGCTGTATATTCCGCTCGGTTTTCTGGGCGTGATCTACCGCGAGATCAAGCAGAGCCTGACCGACCTGGACAAAATGTTCACGCTGATGGAGCGGGAGCGGGAAATCGCCGACGAGCCTTCGGCACAGCCGATTCGCATCGACGCGTCGCCGGCGGTGTGTTTTGAAAATGTCTGCTTTGCCTACGAGCCGGCCCGCCCCATCCTGCACAAGGTCAGCTTTGAAATACCGCCGGGCAAGACGGTGGCCGTGGTGGGGTCGTCGGGCGCCGGCAAATCGACGCTGGCGCGCCTGCTGTTTCGCTTCTACGACGTGAGCAACCCGCATGAGGGCGGCCGCATCACCATTGCCGGGCAGGACATCAGGCACGTCACCCAGGCCAGCGTGCGCCAGGCCATCGGCATCGTGCCGCAGGACACGGTGCTCTTCAACGACACGGTGGAATACAACATTGCCTATGGCAAGCCGGGCGCCAGCCACGCCGAGGTGGAGGAGGCGGCCCGCGCGGCGCGCATCCACGACTTCATTGCCTCCACGCCGCTGGGCTACAAAACCATGGTGGGCGAGCGCGGGCTCAAGCTGTCGGGCGGCGAAAAGCAGCGCGTGGCCATCGCCCGCACGCTGCTGAAAAACCCTCCGGTGGTGATTTTTGACGAGGCCACCTCGGCGCTGGATTCGGCCAACGAGCGCGCCATCCAGGCCGAGCTGCGCACCGCCGCGCAGAACAAGACCACGCTGGTCATCGCGCACCGGCTTTCTACCGTCGTGGAGGCGCACGAGATTCTGGTGATGGACAGCGGGCGCATTGTGGAGCGCGGCACGCACGCTCAGTTGCTCGAGATGGAAGGTGCTTATGCGCGCATGTGGGCGCTGCAGCAGAATTCCTCAGAGGCTTACGCGTAAATCGGCCTCCGCAAGACCCTGCCGCCCCTCCGGGCGCCGGGGCCCATGGGAATCCCCGTAGCGCCGGGTCCTCGCGGGGCTCGCATAATCAAAGGACCTATGGAAACCAAATGGCTGGAAGATTTCGTCAGTCTTGCTGAAACCCGCAGTTTCAGCCGCTCGGCCCAACTGCGTCATGTGACCCAGCCGGCCTTTTCGCGGCGCATCCAGGCGCTCGAAGCCTGGGCCGGCACCGACCTGGTTGACAGAAGCTCCTATCCCACGCGCCTGACGCCTGCCGGCGAGACGCTGTACAGCCAGTCGCTGGAAATGCTGCAGGGCCTGCAGTCCACCCGCGCCATGCTGCGCGGCCATACCTCGGCCGGGCAGGATGTCATCGAGTTCGCCGTGCCGCACACACTGGCCTTCACCTTCTTCCCGGCGTGGGTCAGCAGCCTGCGCGAGAAGTTCGGCCCGATCAAAAGCCGGCTGATCGCACTCAACGTGCATGACGCGGTGATGCGGTTGGTCGAAGGCAGTTGCGATCTCCTGATTGCTTACCACCATGACTCCCAGCCGTTCCAGCTGGACCCTGAACGCTACGAGATGGTGTCGCTGGGCCAGGAAGTACTCGCGCCGTTTGTGAAGGCCAATGCCGCCGGCGAGCCCGAGTTCAGCCTGCCGGGGCGAGCCGGGCAGCCCTTGCCCTACCTGGGCTACGCGCCCGGCGCCTATCTGGGGCGGGTGGTCGACCTGATCCTCAAACAGTCCAGTACCGCGATTCACCTGGACCGGGTGTATGAAACCGACATGGCCGAAGGCTTGAAGGCCATGGCGCTCGAGGGTCACGGTATCGCATTTTTGCCGCTCAGCGCCGTCAGGAAAGAACTCCGGGCCAAAAAGCTGGTGAGCGCGGGCAGCAACCTGGAGATGACCATGGATGTCCGTCTTTACCGCGCACGGCCCACTTCCAAAGAGGCGGCCAAAAGCCATGCGCAGGCCCTGTGGACCTATTTGCAGACCTCAACCGGGCCCCGGGACAAAGCGGCGGGCCGGGGTGGAATCCAGCCGCCGCCCCGATAGCCTGGGTGGCCTAGGTAGCAACCCTTAGTGGTTATAAATAAAATGCATAGTTGTCCACTCAAACAGCATTGGTGTTTTTGCACCCGCAAACTTACAGTGCGTCACCTTCAAATTTTGACCATGACCGAATTCCCAAGCCCTGCTGCCCCCGCATCCCGGACCCCGCTGGAACATCCGCTTTCTGACGGGATGCAGCGCCGCCCGGCGGCATGAGGCAGTCTGGAGGTTGGCGGCCCCGCAGCTTGCCCGCTGCCGGCTCCGCATCGCGACGCTCGCTGCACGCCCGGGTTGAAAAATCAGGGACGCCCGGCTAAGGTGTGGCATAAAGACTGCTTACATATGAAATTGATAGCGCTGGATTTTTATACATGCACCATTTTGGAAGCCAGAGAAATCGTCGTTTGTACCGAGGCTTTCAAGGCAGTATTTTCAGGCACGGTCCCCTGTGTCCGTCCCGCCTGAGCCGCTGCGAGAGCCGGGTAAACCTAGGCATGGCCTTGTATCCAACTCTCTAAAATAGTATCTACTCACCGTTTCATTTCAACACAGGAGATTCCATGAAACTCAAACTAGCCGCTCTGTCCATCGCCTTGCTCGCAACCGGCGGTGCCATCGCCCAGGCTACCGACACCATCGCCAAGGTCAAGGCTTCAGGCGTGGTGACCATGKGGGTTCGTGATTCTTCCGGGGCGCTGTCTTACACGCTGGGCGATGGCAAGTACACCGGTTACCACGTCGAGATCTGCCAGCGCGTCATCGCCGACCTGGAAAAAGCCGTGGGCCGCAAGCTGGAAGTCAAATACCAGCCTGTCACCTCGCAAAACCGCATCCCGCTGGTGCAAAACGGCACCGTGGACATTGAGTGCGGCTCGACCACCAACAACGCCACCCGCGCCAAGGACGTGTCTTTCCTGCCAACGACTTTCGTCGAAGAGGTCCGCATCGCCGTGAAGGCCAGCTCCGGCATCACCTCGATTGCCCAGCTCAATGGCAAGAACGTGGCAACCACCACCGGCACGACTTCGGTGCAAACGCTGCGCAAGAATGAGCGCGCCAGCGGCATCGACTTCAAGGAAGTTTTCGGCAAGGACCACTCCGACAGCTTCCTGCTGCTGGAGTCCGGCCGTGCCGACGCCTTCGTGATGGACGGCGCCATCCTGGCCGGCAACATTGCCACCGCCAAGAACCCGGCCGACTTCAAGATCGTCGGTGAAGTGCTGAGCGTGGAGCCCATCGCCATCATGATCCGCAAGGATGACCCCGCGTTCAAAAAGCTCGGTGACGACACGGTCAAGGGCCTGATGAAGTCGGGTGAAATCGCCAAGCTGTGGGAGAAGTGGTTCATCCAGCCGATTCCCCCGAAAAACACCAAAGTGGGCTATGCCGCCAGCGAAAGCACCAAGGCTGCGTGGAATGCGCCCAATGACAAACCCATGGAAGACTACGCCAAGAAGTAATTCCGGCCACTGAGATCACAAACCCCGCCGGGGACTGTTCTGGCGGGGTTTGTTTTTAGTCAAGCGCAAAGAGTCACTGAAGTACAACAACAGGCTGGAGTTGCCATGAGCTGGGATTGGAAAGTTTTTTTAAACGACGATGGGAGYGGTCGCACCTATCTGCAGTGGATGTTTGATGCCTGGGGCTGGACGCTGTCCGTCGCGGGCCTGGCGTGGGTCGTGGCGATGCTGATCGGCGCCCTGATGGGGACCTGCCGGACCCTGCCCAACAGCCCGTGGCTGGTACGGCTCGGCGATGCGTGGGTGGAGCTGTTTCGCAACATCCCGCTGCTGGTTCAGATTTTTCTCTGGTACTTCGTGGTGCCCAAGGTGATCCCCCCGATGAAGGAAGTCCCGGGTTTCGTCCTGGTGGTGCTGGCCCTCGGGTTCTTTACCTCCGCCCGTATTGCCGAGCAGGTGCGCGCCGGCGTGCAGGCCCTGCCGCGCGGCCAGCGCTATGCCGGCATGGCCCTGGGCTTCACCACGGCCCAGACCTACCGCTATGTGATTTTGCCGATGGCCTTTCGCATCATCATCCCGCCGCTCACCAGCGAGTCGATGAACCTGCTGAAAAATTCCTCGGTGGCGTTCGCGGTATCCATTGCCGAACTCACGATGTTCGCCATGCAGGCCCAGGAAGAGACCTCTCGCGGCGTCGAGATCTACATCGCCGTCACGGCGCTGTACGCGATGTCGGCATTTGCCGTGAACCGCGTGATGGCCGTGGTCGAGAAAAAAGTGCAGATTCCCGGCTACATCGTTGCCGGGACCGCAGGCGGAGGGCACTGACATGCTGGGACTCGACCTGACCTTTCTGAACTGGGAGATCATCTCCAAGTTCGTCGTCAACGGCTTCTTCTTCAGCGTGCAGCTGACGGCGATTGCCACCCTGGGCGGCATTGTGCTGGGCACCCTTCTGGCGCTGATGCGCCTGTCGGGCAACCAGGTGCTGATGATTCCCGCCACCATCTACGTCAACGGCATGCGCTCCATTCCGCTGGTGATGGTGATCCTGTGGTTCTTCCTGCTGGTGCCCACCATCATCGGAAGGCCCATTGGCGCCGAACTCTCGGCCACGATCACCTTTGTGGCCTTTGAGGCGGCTTATTTCAGCGAGATCATGCGCGCCGGCATCCAGTCGATTTCGCGCGGGCAGGTGAACGCCGGGCGTGCCCTGGGCATGACCTACGGCCAGAACATGCGGCTGATCATCCTGCCCCAGGCGTTTCGCAACATGGTGCCCATCCTGCTGACCCAGACCATCATCCTGTTTCAGGACACCTCGCTGGTTTATGCGATTGGCGCCTACGATCTGCTCAAGGGCTTCACCACCGCCGGCAAGATTTACGGCCGCCCCGAAGAGGCCTACCTGCTGGCCGCGGTGGTGTATTTCGTGATCTGCTACGGCTTGTCCTTCATGGTCAAACGGCTGCAAAGCAGGATCGCCATCATTCGCTGAAAATCGTATCAAGGCGTCATGACGCAACATACATAACCATGACGCACACTGGAGAACAAGATGATTGAATTGAAAGAAGTTTCGAAATGGTACGGTGACGTGCAGGTTCTGAACAACTGCACCACCGCCATCCAAAAAGGCGAAGTCGTTGTGGTCTGCGGGCCATCCGGCTCGGGCAAGTCAACCCTGATCAAGGTCATCAACGCGCTGGAGCCCTTCCAGAAGGGCCAGATTTTCGTGGACGGCCAGGCCGTGCATGACTCGAAGACCAACCTGCCCAAGCTGCGCAGCCGCGTGGGCATGGTGTTCCAGAACTTTGAGCTGTTTCCTCACCTGAGCGTTACCGAGAACCTGACGCTGGCACAGGTCAAGGTGCTGGGCCGCAAGGCCGATGAAGCCAAGACACACGGGCTGAAATACCTCGACCGCGTCGGCCTGATGGCGCACAAGGACAAATTTCCCGGCCAGCTGTCAGGCGGCCAGCAGCAGCGCGTGGCGATCGCCCGCGCGCTCAGCATGGACCCGATTGCCATGCTGTTTGACGAGCCTACCTCGGCACTCGACCCCGAAATGGTCGGCGAAGTGCTGGACTGCATGATGGGCTTGGCCGTCGAAGGCATGACCATGATGGTGGTGACCCATGAGATGGGCTTTGCCCGCAAGGTCGGCAGCCGCGTCATTTTCATGGACGTAGGCGGCCGGATTCTGGAAGACTGCTCGAAGGACGAGTTTTTCAACCACCCCGAAAACCGCCAGGCGCGCACCAAGGATTTCCTCAACAAGATCCTGTCGCACTGAGAAACCCATCCAGACTCCTGAAAAAGCCCCGCAACCCCGGGGCTTTTTTCATGGCGTTGACCCGTCTCATGATGTCTAGGGATAGCGACCGGTGCGACAATTCAGGTCATGACTTCAGCGATCAGCACCCCGGTTTCCACCCTGACCATCACCCGCCCGGACGACTGGCACCTGCATGTGCGGGACGGCGACGCATTGAGCACGGTAGTGCCGCATACCGCCGCCCAGTTTGGCCGCGCCATCATCATGCCCAACCTGCGCCTGCCGGTGACCACCGCGGCCCAGGCCGTGGCCTACCGCGAGCGCATCCAGGCGGCCGTGCCGCCGGGTGTGAGCTTCGAGCCGCTGATGACGCTGTATTTGACCGACAACCTGCCGCCCGACGAGATCAAGCGGGCCAAAGAGGCCGGCGTGGTTGCCACCAAGCTTTACCCGGCCGGCGCCACCACCAACAGCGACGCCGGCGTGACCGACCTGCGCAAGACCTACAAAACACTCGAAGCGATGCAGCGTGAAGGTCTGCTGCTGCTGGTGCATGGCGAGGTGACCTCGCCCGACATCGACCTGTTTGACCGCGAGGCGGTGTTCATCGAGACGCAGCTGATTCCGCTGCGCCGTGATTTCCCGGAACTGAAAATCGTGCTGGAGCACATCACCACGCGGGAAGCCGCGCAGTACGTGCATGACGCCGACCGTTTCACGGGGGCCACCATCACGGCGCACCACTTGCTGTACAACCGCAACGCGATTTTCACCGGCGGCATCCGGCCGCATTATTACTGCCTGCCCGTGCTCAAGCGCGAAACGCACCGCGTCGCGCTGGTCGAGGCGGCCACCAGTGGCAACAACCGGTTTTTCCTCGGCACGGACAGCGCGCCGCACCCGGCCCACCTCAAGGAGCATGCCACCGGCTGCGCCGGCTGCTACACCGCCCATGCGGCGATGGAGCTGTATGCCGAAGCCTTTGAAGCAGCCGGCGCACTCGACAAGCTCGAGGCTTTTGCCAGTTTCAACGGCGCAGACTTCTACAGCTTGCCGCGCAACCAGGGCACCATTACCCTGAAGAAGGAAAGCTGGACGCCGCCCGAGAGTTATGCGTTTGGCGAGGCCGAACTCAAGCCGCTGCGCTCGGGTGAAAGCCTGCCATGGAAGCTTGACACCACCGGGAGCGAATGATGGACCACAAGCCGCGCGTTGCCCTGCTGATTGACGCCGACAATTCGCCGGCGTCCAAAATCGACCTGATCCTCAACGAGTTGTCGACCTTTGGCGAGACCAATATCCGCCGCGCTTACGGCAACTGGAAAAAGAGCGAACTCAAGGGCTGGGAAGAAGCGCTGCATGAGCATGCCATCCGGCCCATGCAGCAGTTCGACTACAGCAAAGGCAAAAATGCCAGTGACATGGCCATGGTGATTGACGCGCTGGAGCTGCTCTACACCGACCGGCCCGATGCCTTTGGCATTGTGTCGTCGGACGCCGACTTCACGCCGCTGGTGATGCATTTGCGTGCCAAGGGTGCTGCCGTTTATGGGTTTGGCGCGCAGAAGACGCCCGAGCCTTTTGTGAATGCATGTTCGAGGTTCCTGTTCCTGGACAAGTTGCGTCCCCTGGCTGCGAGCGATGCCGTAGGCGGCGCTGCCGGAGACACCCGCGATGACGGCGAGGCGGTGACTGCGGCTCCCTTGCGTGCCACGCCGGCGCAGCTCAAGCAGGACGCCAAGCTCGTCATGCTGCTGCGCAATGCCGTGCAGGCGGCGGCCGATGACGAGGGCTGGGCGCGCGTGGGAGCGGTCGGCACCCAGATTGCCAACCAGGCCTCGTTTGACCATCGCAACTATGGTTATGCGACGCTGACCAAACTGCTGGTCGCCACGCAGCTGTTTGAAATCGCCGACGAAGGCAAGTCCACCGTGGCGGTGCGCGACAAGCGGCTGAACAAAACGGCCCGGGCCTGACGTTGAGCCGGGTGAGGTTGCAGGGTTGGATCACCCTGCAGCTTTTTCAAATCACCTTGCCCGGATTCAAAATGTTCTTCGGGTCCAGGGCCGCTTTCAGCGTACGCATCAACGCGATTTCCTCCGGCGAGCGTGCATGGGCCAGCCAGCGGCGCTTGAGGGTACCGATGCCGTGTTCGGCCGAGACGGTGCCGCCATATTCGCGCACCAGGCCGTAGACGACTTCTTCCACCGCATCCTTGGGTTGCACGGCCACGCCGGGCTGGTAGGCGACGATGTGCACGTTGCCGTCACCGATGTGGCCATAAAACACCGCTTCGCAGCCTGGCACCTGCTCGCTGAGCACGGCCTTGCACCGTTTGGCGTAAGTGTCCATGGCAGCCACCGGCAGGCCGATGTCGAACGCCAGGTGGCCGGGCCAGAGCTGGTGGAATTCGGCGCAGGCATCGCGCACGCCCCAAAAAGCCTTTTCATCGGCGAGCGACTGCGACACCACCGCATTGGGCACGGTGCCTGATTCCAGCAGCCGCTCCAGCCACGCTTCAAAGCGCGGGCCGTCGATGGCAGGGTCGGTGCCCAGGGCCTCCACCAGCACATAGGCGCCGTAGCGGCGGGCGTCGCCCGCGAACGGATTGCGCACGCCCTTGACGCGTTCGGTGGCCATGTCCCAGTAGTCGGGCCACATGACTTCAAAGGCAGACAGCATCGGGCCGAGCTCGCCGCGTGCTGCTGCCAGCAGCTTCAGCACGGTGCCGTAGTCCTCTGCCGCGCACAGCGCCACCATGGTGGAGGCCGGTTTGGGGAACAGGCGCAGGACGATGCGCGTGATGATGCCCAGCGTGCCTTCGCTGCCGATGAACAGGTGCTTCAGGTCGAAGCCCGCGTTGTTCTTGATCATCTTGTTCAGGCTGGTCATGACGGTGCCGTCGGCCAGCACCGCTTCCAGCCCGAGCACCATGTCCCGGGCCATGCCGTAGCGGATCACCCGGTTGCCGCCGGCGTTGGTCGACAGGTTGCCGCCAATGGCGCAGGAGCCGCGCGCACCCAGGTCCAGCGGGCAAAAGAAGCCGGCGGCCGCGGCAGCCTGTTGCACCACCTCCAGCGGTGTGCCAGCGAGAACCGTCATGGTGGCGGAATCCGGGTCGATTTCCTCGATGCCAACCAGGCGTTCGAGTGACAGTGCGACCTCCTGTGCGCCGGCGCGGGCCCCGCCGCACAGCCCGGTGAGGCCGCCTTGCGGCACCACGGCAACGCCGTGCGCTTGGCAGATGCGCAGGGCGGTGGCAACGCCCGCCGTGTCGGCGGGGCGAACCACGGCCAGCGGCTGCGTGGCGCTCATCCCGCTGTAGTCATTGCGGTTTCGGGCGGGCACGGCGTCCGCGGTGAATACGCAGGCCTCGCCCAGCTGGTTGCGAATCTCCTGCAAGGCTTGTTCCATTGTGTTGGGGATAGCGACAGTGACGGCAGTGACATTAGTGGACATAAGAATCGACCAAAATTAAATGATGTATGTAAGGTACCGAGTACTGTACACTATTGTGGCGAAGCTGGTAGAGAGCCATCATTTCCGGCATTCCGATAACTTTCAGACCCTCAATGGAGACAAGCATGACCTTCAAGCGCAGAGCCATGATCGCCACGGTAGCGGCCTCGGCCCTTTTTCTCAGCCCTCAACTGTGGGCGCAGGCCCAGCCCATCAAAATTTTCAACGTGGTCGAGCTCTCCGGCACCGGGGCAACGGCAGGCACCATGTTCAAGTCCGGCATTGAACTGGCGGTCAAGGACGTCAATGCCTCCGGCGGCATCCTGGGACGCAAGCTTGAGGTGACCAACATGGACACCCAGACCAATCCCGGCATTGCCAAGGCGCTGGTGGTGCGCGCCATTGATGACGGCGCGTTTGCCATCTTCGGCCCTGTCTTCAGCGGCTCCATCCTGATCAGCCAGACCGAGACACGGCGTGCCGAGGTGCCCAATTTCACGGCCGCTGCCGGGGCTTTGGTGACCCAGCAGGGCAGCCCCTACATCTTTCGCACCGGCCTGACGCAGATCAACAGCATGCCCAAGGCCGCGCGCTACATCGCGCGTAACCTGAAGGTCAAGAAAATCGCCGTGCTGTTCGTCAACAACGACTTCGGCAAACCCGGGCGTGATGCCATCGTCAGTGCCCTGAAAACCCATGGCGTGGAGGTGGTGGCGGATATTTCCACCGAAGCCGGCCAGCTCGATTTCTCGGCGCCCATCATCAAGGTGAAGCAGGCCGGCGCCGAGGCGGTGTTCGTCTATCTGAACGAAGAAGAGTCGGCGCGGGCGGTGCGCGAACTGCGCAAGCAGGGCTGGGACAAGCCGATCGTGGGCGACGTGACGCTGCTGAGCCAGAAGGTGATTGACCTGGCGGGCGACGCGGCCAACGGCGTGGTCGGGCACTCCGAAATGTCGGCCGACGCGCCGATTGCCGGCGTGAAAATGGTGCGCGACAAGTTCGTCAAGGAATACAACTTCATTCCCGATCACAATGGCATCAAGGGCTACCAGGGTGTTTACATGCTCAAGGCAGCGATCCAGAAAGTCGGCAAGTTCGACCGCGTGGCGGTGGCCAAACAACTGCACGGCATGACCATCAAGGTGGCGGACGAACCCGGCGTGCTGATGGATGTCACCTTCGATGACAAGGGCGACATCGATCGCGAGAGTTTCCTCATCGAGATCAAGGGCGGCAAGCCCGTGGTCAAGGAAGTCCTGCCGCCTCTGGGCAAGAACTGAAAATTGGGATGGGGGCCGCGACCGATGCAAAAGACTGCAGCTTTTTATACGCCGCTGGCCCTCACCCCAACCCTCTCCCAAAGGGCGAGGGAGCAAGAAAAGCGTATCGCATGCATTGAGCTGAGCAGTTACGAAAATTTAAATAAAAGTGGCTGTAGCGCTTATTCAGCCTGCAGGGGGTGCTTCAGTTTTAATAGCATGGCCTGCCGCTCTGGCGGTGCAAGCGCCACCGGAACGTCCGCATTGAGGATGAAGGGCTGGCCCCAGGCCGGGCCGCCTTTCGTCTTCGGCACGACGTGCACATGCAGGTGGTCGGCCTTGTCGCCATACAGCGCGTAGTTCACCTTGTCGCAGGCGCTGACTTGCGCCACCGCGGCCGCCACCCGGGCGACCTCGCGCATAAAAATGCGCAGGTCTTCGTCCTCCAGCTCGAACAGCTCCCGCACGTGTTTTTTCAGCAGCACGACGCAGCGGCCCTTGTGCGTCTGGTCCCTGAACAGGAAAACCCGCGAACGGTCCAGGTCGGCGACATGGAACATCACGTCCTCAAGTTCCGCCACCGTCGCCGTGCAGTAGCGGCAGGTGGGGTCGACAGGTGGCGTCACCCCGTTCGGCCGCGTGCCTGCCTCAGGCGCCAAACCGGTCATCCAGGTCCTTGTGGAAATCCAGGTCCACCAGTGCGCTGAATTCGGCATAGCTCACCATGGCGCGCTCGCTCGCCTTGGGTGTGCCGGCACGCTGCAGTTCGGCGAGCGTATCCGAGACCGCTTTCACCGCGGTGAAAAGCGCCGTCACCGCATAAAACACCACGGAAAAACCCATGTCCTGCAGGTCCTTGGCCGTTAGTGCGGTGGTTTCATTGCCGTCCACAATGGAGACGACCTTGGGTCCCTGGACCGCTCTGGCAACGGCCTCGACTTCGGCGATTTTCTTGATGCCGTCGACGAAGACCAGGTCCACGCCGGCCTCCTGGTACAGATGGGCGCGCCGGATGGCTTCGTCGATACCGGCCGCGGGCAGGGCATCGGTGCGGCCGATGATGAGCAGCTCATCCCGGCCACGGGCTTCGATGGCGCATTTCAGCCGCAGCACGTTTTCCTGCGCATCCATCAGCCGGATGCCGGCCATCTGGCCGCAGCGCTTGGGCGCGACCTGGTCTTCCAGGTGGATGGCGGCCACGCCGGCCTGGATGTACTCGCGTACCGTGCGGTGGATGTTGGACGGCCCGCCGTAGCCGGTGTCGGCATCCGCAATGATGGGGATGTCAACCACCCGGGCCATGTCGCGCGCATGGGTGGTCATCTCGGTCTGGCTCAGCAGGCCGATGTCGGGCGTGCCCAGGCGGCTGGCGGTTGCGCCGAAACCCGTCATGTAAATGGCCGGAAAGCCCGCCTTCTGGATCAGGCGTGCGGTGATGGCATCGGGTGCGCCCGGCGCCATCACGATGTTGCCGGTTTTGAGCAGTTGCTGGAGTTGTTGGGCGGGTGTCATGGTGGTCTTATGGTGAGCTTTAAAAAGGAGGCGGCTCAGGTGGGTCAGGTGCCTGCGACGTTCAGCTTGAGGGGCGCGGGGGCGGCTTTCAGTGCCGCAGCACTGGCCAGGCGAAAGGCTTCGACCGTCCTGCCCACATGGCTCTGGATCAGTTGCTCCAGCCGGTCAAAGTCGCCGTCGTCGATGTACTGGATCATTTCGCGGTGCTCCTGCAGCGACACCTTGCGCGCATCGGAAAACTGCTTGGCCATGTTGGTGCGCAGGGCGGCGATCTTGCTGGAAACGAGTGCGTAGGCATTGACCACATAAGGGTTGCCGCAATGCGTGAACAGCGCTTCGTGAAAAGCCGAGTCGCAGTGGCCATAGCCGATCTCGTCGTCGGCTTCGCTGGCGGCCACCATCTGCGCAAAAACCGCTTCCAGCGCGGCAATGGTGGCCTGCCGGTTCATGGTGCGGGAGCGCTTGGCGGCGTGCAGCTCCAGGGTGGCGCGGAAGTCGCAGATGGCGCGCACGTCATCTTCATCCGGCTGGAAGACAAAGCTGCCGCGTTTGGAGCGGATGTCCACCAGCCCGGTGGTTTGCAGCAGCGTCAGCGCGTCGCGCACGGGCGTGCGGCTGACGCCAAACGATTCGGCCAGGGTTTCTTCCGAAATCATCTGGCCCAAGGCAAACTCTCCGTCAATAATCGCCTGCCGCACGCGCTGCGCAACAATCTCCGTCAGCGACTTCGGCATCTCTATTTCGAATTTTTTAGCCATGAACCCTCGAATCCTGAAAAAGGCGCGTCACATTGCCGCAGCACCCCCGCATTGTAATTTTTATTGAGCGTAAGGTTCTGTATGCAAGATGCGGAAAGGGCTATTGTCGGTACAGGGAGCCAGGCGCCAGGGCGGTGCTGCGGGCGTTGCGGCGTGATGCGGAGCCCCCATGCCTGACGCCGTGAGCCCGCTGGTCGCCATCGACTGGACCCAACCCTGGTTTGCGCCTCTGCGCCGTGCGGGCGAGGCGGCCGGTGCGCTGGCGCTGCAGGGCGCCGGTGTTGCGCAAGCCCTCAATGCCGTGGGCCGGACGCATGGCGCGGCGGCGGCGAATGCGAATGTCATCCGGGCGGGTGATGGGGGGCATTGCCCCGTGCGCTTTGTGCCGCAGGGCGATTTGCCGCCCGGCGAGGCCTATGAGCGCTATATCTTCAACACACGCGATTGCCCGACACGCGACGGGCTGCACGACTTCTTCAATGGCCTGTGCTGGCTGCAGTTTCCCGAGACCAAGACCCGGCTCAACCAGCTGCAGGCGGCCGAGATAGCGTCGGCAGGCATCCGGCCGGTGCGCGGCCCGGTGCGCGACGCGCTGACGCTGTTTGATGAAAACGCCGCCTTCCTGCTGGCGCCGCAAGCCCTGTGGGATGCCTTGATCGCCCGGGACTGGCCGCAACTCTTCATCGGCTTGCGCCCGCTGTGGGCTGACACGCAACTGGTGCTGTTTGGCCATGCATTGCTCGAAAAGCTGGTATATCCGCGAAAACCGATCACGGCCCATGTGTATCGGGCGCAGCCAGCTATTCATTCAATAGCAGAGCTGGATGCCTGGGTGGCCGCTGATTTGAGCGCCGACAAGCTGGCCGGCAAACCCTTTGCACCCTTGCCGGTACTGGGCGTGCCGGGCTGGTGGCCGGAAAACGAGAACTTTTCCTTTTATGATGACTCCCTTGTATTCCGTCCACGCAGGTAGAAAACAACACATAAAAAATCCTGCGCCGGCAGCCGGCCCGAACGGCTTGATTTGGGAGGAAGTCCCCCAATTTGTCCGGAACGCAACTCTCACGGCAGCATGGCTGCTGCCCTTGCCCCTGGTTATCGACCCCCCCACGGAGAATTCATGAAACGCATCTTTTTGTTTATCCTGACCAACATTGCCGTCGTGGCCGTGCTGGGCATTGTGGCCAGCCTGCTCGGCGTCAACCGCTTCCTCACGGCCAATGGCCTGAACCTCTCGGCGCTGCTCGGCTTTGCGCTGATCATGGGTTTCGGCGGCGCGATCATTTCACTGCTGATCAGCAAGCCCGTGGCCAAGTGGAGCGCCGGTGTGCGCATCATCAACGATGCCCAGAACGCCGACGAGGCCTGGATAGTCGAGACCGTCCGCAAACTGGCTGACAAGGCGCAGATCGGCATGCCCGAAGTGGGCATTTTCGACGGCGCGCCCAACGCCTTTGCCACCGGCGCATTCAAGAATTCATCGCTGGTGGCGGTGTCCACCGGTTTGCTGCAGGGCATGACCCGCGAAGAAATCGAGGCCGTGATCGGCCATGAGATCGCCCACGTCGCCAATGGCGACATGGTCACCATGACGCTGATCCAGGGCGTGATGAACACCTTTGTGGTGTTCCTGTCGCGCGTCATCGGCTATGCGGTAGACAGCTTTTTGCGCCGCGGCAGCGACAGCAACTCCGGCCCCGGCATTGGCTACTACGTCAGCACCATCGTGCTGGACATCGTGCTGGGTTTTGCCGCCGCCATCGTGGTGGCCTGGTTCTCGCGCCAGCGCGAGTTCCGCGCGGATGCGGGTTCCGCCCAGCTGCTGGGCCGCAAGCAGCCCATGATGAATGCGCTGGCCCGCCTCGGCGGCATGCAGCCCGGCGAGTTGCCCAAGGCCGTGGAAGCCATGGGCATCACCGGCGGCATCGGCAAATGGTTCGCCACACATCCGCCGATTGAAGAGCGCATTGCGGCGCTGCAGAACGCGCAAGCCTGAGCGCCGAGCGGTTCGGCTGAGCGGTTCGATATCCCGCAACAAAACCGCAACAAAACCGCAATAAAAAAGCCGGTGCATGCACCGGCTTTTTTCGTGGCATTGATACGTGATGGCGCTATGCCGCCTGGCCGCCCCGGTCCCGGCGCGCGCCTTCCAGGGCCTGGGTGACTTCCGCCAGGTCCATGCCGTACATGTCGGCGAACTGCTCCACCGTGCGCCCGCTGGCTTCGAAGGCCTTCATCAGGGCCTCGCGTTTCGCGGCCTGGCGTCCCAGTTCGGTGAAGGCATCGTCCAGCAGCGCGTTGGACGCTTCATCCTGCGTCTGCACGCGCAGCGAATAGTCTTCCCGGTTCAGGCCCGAGGCTTCAATGGCCTGCATCAGCCGCTGGCGCAGCGCGGGCCGCAAGTCCTCGCGCGAGCGCGCCTGGCGCCGTCGGAACACTTCGAGAATGGCGTGGTGCACATGCTCGGGCGCCACGGGCTCGACGGGCTCGCCCTGCAGGTCGTGGCGCGGATGGCCCGCCGCCACGCTTTCGAGGTAGCGCGTTGACCGCGCATGCAGGCCCAGCGCGACTTTCAGTTCGTCGCGGTTGAATGCATCAGGGTGCTGGGCGAGCAGTTCCTGGAACACGCCAAGCTTGAGCGGCAGGAACTGCGCACCGAACATCTTCGGATACAGCTCGAAAAGTTTCTCCAGCGCCGGGTGCACCTGGCGGGTCCGCGGTGGCGTGCTGGGCTGCTTGCCGGCCTGCCTGCCGCGCGCCCGGCCAGCGGCCCTTGGGGGACGTGTGGGGGTGGCGGGTGTATCCGGGCTGGCCGGGATCACCGGGGTAGCCACTGTAGAGGGGGCAGGAGGGGTGTTGGTGTCGGTGTCGGTCATCAATGGGCTTTGTGAAGTCTTGGGCCTGGGCGCGGGGTCGCGGGGCAAAGCTTCAC
The DNA here is from genome assembly GCF_056401235.1 of Polaromonas sp. P4_F9. Classification (NCBI taxonomy): domain Bacteria; kingdom Pseudomonadati; phylum Pseudomonadota; class Betaproteobacteria; order Burkholderiales; family Comamonadaceae; genus Polaromonas; species Polaromonas sp. P4_F9. The sequence goes on from NZ_JBFUJT010000007.1 coordinate 36,200, forward strand.
CCCCTTCCATGCGCACCCTGGCAATCCTGGCAATAGGGGAGATTGTCGCGGATAACCCGGGCCACCTGACCGGGTTGCCGGACTGCGTTACCGCCAACCTCCGGCCCGTCGGGTCAGGCCTGGGTTTGCGCCAGCAGGCGTGAGCGGGCGGCGATGAAGGCCGCGGCGGCCGTCTCGCGCAGCGGATGGCGGCTGCCCTGGCGGGTTTGCTGAACGCCGCCGACCCAGACTGTATCGAGTGCGGATGTGCGGTGGCTGGCGAACACATGGGCCGACAGCATGTCTGGCGCGCTCAGCTCGCACAAGGCCGGGTGCTGGCCGTCCAGCACCGCAAAATCGGCGCGCTGGCCGGGTACCAGGCCGGCAGCGCCACGCGGCAAAGCGCGACCCGAGGCCCGGGCGCCGCCCTGCACGGCCTGCAGCATCATCGCGGTGGCGACCTGCGGTTGCCGGGCGGTGGCCAGCACGTTGCGCTGGCGGCCCTGCAGGCGCTGACCATACTCAAGCAGCATCAGTTCTTCCGCTGCGTTGACGCAGGCGTTGCTGTCCGAGCCCACGCCCCAGGCGCCCCCGGCGGCGCGCCAGCGCGGCAGGTCAAAAATGCCGTCGCCCAGGTTGGCTTCGGTGGTCGGGCACAGGCCGGCCACGGCGCCGGTGCGGGCGGCGCGCTCATATTCGGCGTCGGTCATGTGCGTGGCGTGCACCAGGCACCAGCGTGCATCGACGGCGGCATGGTCCAGCAGCCACTCCACCGGGCGCTGGCCGCTCCAGGCCAGGCAGGCATCCACCTCGGCCGTTTGCTCGGCAATATGGATGTGGATGGGCGCCGTGGGGTCGAGGGCGTCCAGCCCGGCCAGTGCCTCGCGCAGGCTGTGGGGCGGCACCGCGCGCAGGGAGTGCGGCGCCAGTCCCAGGCGTGCGCCCTGCACCTCGCAACAAGGCTGCAGGCGCTCCAGCAGGCGCAGCATCGAGTCGGTAGACCGGATGAAGCGGCGTTGCCCCGCATTCGGCGGCGTGCCGCCAAAACCGCTGGTCTGGTAGAGCACGGGCAGCAGCGTGATGCCGATGCCGGCGCGTTCCGCAGCACGCAACAGGCATTGGGCCAGCGTCGCGTCGTCGGCATAGGGCCGGCCGTCCAGGTCGTGGTGCACGTAGTGGAATTCACACACCGAGGTGTAGCCGGCCTCCAGCATCTCGATGTAGAGCCAGGTGGCGATGTCTTCCAGCAGCTCGGGCGTGACCTGCGCGGCGAAGCGGTACATCAGCGTGCGCCAGCTCCAGAAGCTGTCCTGCGCCTCGGCGCGAAATTCCGTCAGGCCGCCAAAGGCCCGCTGGAAGGCGTGGCAATGCAGGTTGAGCATGCCTGGGATGAGGGGGCCGGTGGCCCGGGGCGTGCTGCGCGGGGCGCTGCTGTCCGGCGTGACGGCCAGCAGCTGGCCGGCGGCGTTCCATTCCAGCAGCACGTTGCGCGCCCAGCCGTCGGGCAGCAGGGCATCGGTGGCAAACAGGCTGCCCGTGGCTGGGGCGTGGGATGTCGGGGCAGCGAAGGGGGCGATGTCGCTCATGGGGTGATCCTGGCGTTGGGGGCGATCTGGAGCCCGTCGAGCGCAACGCGCCCCTGCCGCACGATGGTGCGCGGCGCCTGCTGGCCCAGCCAGTAGGCCAGCTCGGCGCTGTCATTCAAACGCCACAGCACGAAGTTGGCAGGCCGGCCCACGCCGAGCGCACCGTGTGTGTCCTGCAGCCCGAGCGCACGGGCTGCGTGGCGCGTGATGCCGGCCAGCGCTTCCGGCACGGTCAGGCGAAACAGCGTGCAGGCCATGTTGGCCATCAGCAGCAGGCTGAGTGCGGGCGAGGTGCCGGGGTTGTGGTCGGTCGAGACGGCCATGGGCACGCCGGCTTCGCGCAGCGCATCGATCGGAGGCAGGTGGGTGTCGCGCAGCGTGTAGTAGGCGCCGGGCAGCAGCACGGCCACCGTGCCGGCCGCGCGCATGGCGTCGATGCCGGCCTGCGACAGATGTTCGATGTGGTCGCACGACAGCGCGCCGTAACGTGCGGCGAGCGCGGCGCCGCCCATGTCGGAGAGCTGTTCGGCATGCAGCTTGACCGGCAGGCTTAAGCGCTGCGCGGCCTGGAACACCTGCTCGGTCTCGGTCAGCGAAAACGCGATGCGTTCGCAAAATACGTCCACCGCATCGACCAGGCCCTCGGCGGCGAGCGCGGGCAGCATCTCGCGGCAGACCAGGTCGATGTAGTCCTGGCTGCGGCCCGCGTACTCGGGCGGCAAGGCGTGCGCGCCGAGGAAGGTGGTGCGCACGGTGACGCCGTAGGCCTCACCAAGCCGGCGGGCCACGCGCAGCTGCTTGCGCTCGTGTTCGAGGGCGAGACCGTAGCCGGACTTGATTTCGATCGCGCACACGCCATCGGCCAGCAGTTGTTCCAGGCGAGGCGCGGCCTGCGCAAAAAGCTCGTCTTCACCGGCCGCACGGGTGGCGCGCACGCTGGAGACGATGCCACCGCCGGCCTTCGCCACCTCTTCGTAGCTGGCACCAGCCAGGCGCATCGCGAACTCGTTGGCGCGCTGGCCACCGTACACCAGATGGGTGTGGCAATCGACCAGGCCGGGCGTCACCAGCGCGCCGCCGCCGTCAAAGCGCGGCAGCGCGCTGAACCCGGCGGGCAGCGCAGTGCTGGCGCCTATCCAGCGGATCTGGCCTTGCGTGACGACGATGGCGGCCTTGGTGCCTGTCGCCAGCTCGTTGCCGTCGGCGAGCGCGCCGGGCATCAGGCGCAAATGCTCCCAGATGCCGTCGGCAGCAGGGTAAGGGGCTGTGGTCATGGGGTTCACCAGCGGGTTGTTGAAACGGGCTATGGAAACGTACTTTGAAAATCGACTTGCTATGAAATAAATAGCTGCTTGTTGGACCGATATCTCGTCTGGAGGCTATTTTGATGCCTGTGGCCGGTCGTGTTCAAGGCTGCTGTACCGGCAGCAGCCGCACCACGACCAGTGCCGCATCGTATGTCTGCGGCGTCGCCTGCCAGCCTTGCGTCGTGCCGTCCCACCAGACACCCGTGCCGGCCTCGCATGTCAAGGAGGACTCGGCACCTGCCTGCAAATGCCACGCGCCGCGCAGTGCCAGCAGCAGGCCGCGCCCGGCCGGGTCGATGTCGCCGGCCGCGTGCAACACCTGCACCTCAGCCCGCAGCTTGCCGCGCCGGGTCATCACGTTGAAATCGGTCGAGGGGCCGCCCAGCAGGTCGCAGTCCAGCGCCACATCGCCGGCAAAGGCAAAGGGCATCAGCGGTGTGTCCAGCCGGTGGTCCACGCCTGCCGTGCCGGCGTGCAGGCGCACGCCCGCGCCCTCCAGAAGCATGATCACACGGTCCACGCCGGGAAAGGCCGAGAACGGCCCGGCCGCGGCGATGGTGGCGATGCTGACGCGCCAGTCGAAGCCGTCCATGCCGGCGTCTGGCGGCTGACAGACGATTTCGCGCGTGGTGCCGCCGCCGTTCTTCCACGGCATGGGCTTCAGGTCGTCGATGGCGAAGCGCTGCAGCACGGTCATGGGCTTATTTCACCATGGGCAGGTTCAGCCCCTGCTTCTTCGCGGTGGCAATGGCGATCTCGTAACCCGCATCGGCATGGCGCATCACGCCCGAGCCGCAGTCGTTGACCAGCACGCGTGCCAGCCGCTCGGCGGCGGCATCGGTGCCGTCCGCCACGATGACCATGCCCGCATGCTGCGAGTAACCCATGCCCACCCCGCCGCCGTGGTGCAGGCTGACCCAGGTGGCGCCGCCCGAGGCGTTGAGCAGCGCGTTGAGCAGCGGCCAGTCGGACACGGCATCGGTGCCGTCCTTCATGGCCTCGGTCTCGCGGTTCGGGCTGGCCACCGAGCCGGTGTCCAGGTGGTCGCGGCCGATCACGATCGGGGCCTTGAGCTCGCCGTTCTTCACCATCTCGTTGAAGGCCAGGCCCGCAATGTGGCGTTCGCCCAGGCCCAGCCAGCAGATGCGCGCGGGCAGGCCCTGGAAGGCGATGCGCTCGCGCGCCATGTCGAGCCAGCGGTGCGTATGTTTGTTCTCGGGGAACAGTTCCTTGATCTTGGCGTCGGTCTTGTAGATGTCTTCCGGGTCGCCGGAGAGCGCGACCCAGCGGAACGGGCCCTTGCCTTCGCAGAACAGCGGGCGAATGTAGGCGGGCACGAAGCCGGGGAAATCGAAGGCGTTCTTCACGCCCTGGTCGAAGGCCACCTGGCGGATGTTGTTGCCGTAGTCCACGGTCGGGATGCCCATGGCCTGGAAGTCCAGCATGGCCTGCACATGGACGGCGCAGCTTTGGGCGGCTTCGTCCGTCAGGCGCTTGTGCTGCGCCGGATCCTGTTGCGCGGCCTTCCACTGCGCCACGCTCCAGCCGCGGGGCAGGTAGCCGTTGATCAGGTCGTGGGCCGAGGTCTGGTCGGTGACCAGGTCAGGCTTGATGGCGCCGGCTTTGGCGCGTTTCACCAGCTCGGGCAGGATGTCGGCGGCGTTGCCCAGCAGCGCGATCGACACGGCCTCTTGGCGTTCGGTGTGGTACTTGATCAGCGCCAGCGCGTCGTCGATGTCGCGAGCCTGCTTGTCCACGTAGCGGGTGCGCAGGCGGAAGTCGATGCTGCTCTGCTGGCATTCGATGTTGAGCGACACCGCGCCGGCCAGCGTGGCGGCCAGCGGCTGCGCGCCGCCCATGCCGCCCAGGCCGGCGGTCAGGATCCATTTGCCGGCGAGGCTGTTGTTGTAATGTTGGCGGCCGGCCTCGACGAAGGTCTCGAAGGTGCCCTGCACAATGCCCTGGCTGCCGATGTAGATCCAGCTGCCGGCCGTCATCTGGCCATACATGAAGAGGCCCTTGCGGTCGAGTTCGTTGAAGTGTTCCCAGTTGGCCCACTTGGGCACCAGGTTGGAGTTGGCGATCAGCACGCGGGGCGCGTTGGCGTGGGTCTTGAACACACCCACGGGCTTGCCTGACTGGACCAACAGCGATTCGTCATCGTTCAGTTCTTTCAGCGAAGCCAGGATCTGGTCGAAGCAGGCCCAGTCGCGCGCGGCGCGGCCGATGCCGCCATAGACCACCAGGCTTTGCGGGTTCTCGGCCACCTCGGGGTCGAGGTTGTTCTGGATCATGCGAAAGGCGGCTTCGGTGAGCCAGCTTTTGCAATGGAGCTGGCTGCCGCGCGGCGCACGGATCACGCGGGTGGGGTCGACGCGTGGGTCGGCAAGGGTGTCGGTCGGGGCGATGAAGGAATCCTTGGCGTTCATGGCGATCTCCTGGATAAAACGGTTGGAATGAGGTTCAGGTCAGGGTTCAGGCCCGGCGTCAGGCCGCGGTGGCGTGGCTTGGCAGGATCTGTTGCAGGGCGGCGGGCCAGTCGCTGTGCAAGGCCCACTGGCGCATGGCTTCGACGTCGGTCGCGAGGAAGCGGTCCTGGTCGAGGAAGGCCACCTTCCCGCGGATGCGGGCGAACTCGGCTTCGATCAGCGGGGAGCTTTTCAGGCCACGCTTGAGTTCAATACCCTGCGCCGCGCCCATGGCTTCGATGCCGACGACGACGGCGGTGTTGTTCACCATCTCGCCCAGGCGGCGCGCGGCGAAGGTCGCCATCGACACATGGTCCTCCTGGTTGGCCGAGGTGGGCAGGCTGTCCACGCTGGCCGGGTGCGCCAGGGATTTGTTTTCCGAGGCCAGCGCGGCGGCGGTGACCTGGGCAATCATGAAGCCGGAGTTGACGCCGCCATCGCGCACCAGGAAAGGCGGCAGGCCGGAGAGGCCGGTGTCGAGCAGCAGCGCCAGGCGGCGTTCGGCAATCGCGCCGATCTCGGCCACGGCCAGCGCGATGATGTCGGCCGCAAAGGCCACCGGCTCGGCGTGGAAGTTGCCGCCGGAGATCACGTCACCGTTGTCGAAGACCAGCGGGTTGTCGGAGGCGGCATTGGCCTCGATCTGCAGCACCCGGGCGGCGTGCTGCAGGTTGTCCAGGCAGGCGCCCATGACCTGGGGCACGCAGCGGATCGAATACGGGTCCTGCACGCGGCCGCAGTCCGGGTGCGACGGCACGATCTCGCTGCCTTCCAGCAGGGCGCGCACCGCCGCCGCCACGGCCATCTGGCCGGGCTGGCCGCGCGCGGCATGCACCCGTGCGTCAAACGGCTTGATCGAGCCCTGCACGGCTTCCAGCGACAAGGCGCCGGACACCAGGCCCGCGGCAAATACCTGTTCGGCGCCGAACAGGCCGGCCAGCGCCAGCGCGGTGGAGACCTGGGTGCCGTTGAGCAGCGCCAGGCCTTCCTTGGGGCCGAGCACAAACGGCGCCACGCCGATGCGGCGCATGGCCTGGGCGCCGGAAATGACTTCGCCGTCGGCGGTGGTGGCCTGGCCTTCACCGATCAGCACGCAGGCCAGGTGCGCCAGCGGCGCCAGGTCGCCGGAGGCGCCCACGGAACCCTTGGCCGGGATGCGCGGCATCACGCCCGCGTTGGCCAGCGCCAGCAAGGCGTCCACCAGCTCGGGCCGCACGCCGGAGTGGCCGCGCGCCAGGCTCACCGCCTTGGTGGCGAGGATCACGCGCACCACGGCGGCCGGCAGCGGCTCGCCGGTGCCTACGCTGTGCGACAGCACCAGGTTGCGCTGCAGTTCGACCAGGCGGTTGGGCGCAATCTTGGTGCTGGCCAGTTTGCCGAAGCCGGTGTTGATGCCGTAGACGACCTGGTCTTCATCGACGATGCGCTGCACGGTGGCCTGGGCTGCCAGCAGGCCGGCGCGGGCCTCGGGCGCCAGGGCCAGCTGCACGCCGCCGGCATGGATGCTGCGTAACAGGGCCAGGCTGACGCGGCCGGGGTGCAGGGTGTGGGTGGATGTTGTCATTGTCTAGTCCTGTATATACAAGTTGTCGGAATCGATGATAAAGATGTTTTTATTCGTTTGTTTACTTGTTGGCTGGCTCGCCGGGGTGGCCCGTCGCGTCAGCCGGTGACGGCATTGCCGTCGGTGCGGAAGCGGCTGCCCAGCCGGTAACGCATGCCTGGGTGCAGGCAGCGCACCAGGGTGATGGGGTCCTCCCGCATCCAGGTGCGGCGGGTCAGCAGCAGGCAGGGCTGGCCGGGGTCCATCTGCAGCAGCGCCGCCTGTTCGCGCGTGGGCAGCACGGCATCGACCACGTGTTCCATCTGGTCGAACAGCACCGTGCGCACCAGGAAGTCCGAAGGCTGCTCCAGCGTGAAATCCTGCTGCCCGAAAGCGGGCGCCATGCGCGGGTTGACATAGCGGTCTTCCAGCTGCATGGGCACGCCGTCTTCCAGGTGTACGCAGACCGAGTGAAACACCGACTCGCCGGTATGCAGGCCCAGCGAGGAGGCAATGTCCAGCGAGGCCGAAATGCGCTCCACCGTGATGACCCGGCACTGGTAATCGTGGCCGCGGCGCCGGATGTCATCGGACAGGCGCGCGATCTGCAGCAGGTTGGCTTGCGGCTTGTCGTCGGCCACGAAGCTGCCCACCCCGGCAATGCGCTTGATGCGGCCTTGCTCCACCAGTTCGCGCAAGGCCCGGTTGACGGTCATGCGCGACAGGCCAAACTGCACCACCAGCTCGTGCTCGGACGGCAGGCGGTCGCCGGCCTTCCAGGTGCCGTCCTGGATCTTGCGCGAGACAAAGTCCTTGACCTGCTGGTAGCGCGCGACATTGGGCGACAGGCGGTCGGCCCCGGCGGGGGTACCGATTTTGGGGTCGGCTTCGCGTGCCGGTTTGGGCAGGATATGCAGATTGGAGTTCATCGTGTGGTTGGGGCGGTGGGTGGCGCGGGTCAAGGCATGTCAATGTTCGGCGGACGCCATCGACTCCGCGCGGATTTCTTCGGTCAGGCGCGCCTTGAGTTCCATGAACTCCGGCGAGGTCTTGATCGTATAGTGCCGCGGGTGCGGCAGGTTCACCGCAATGTCGGACTTGATGCGTCCGGGGCGCGCGCTGAACACCGCCACCCGGTTGGCCATGAAGATCGCCTCATCGATGTCGTGGGTGACGAACAGCACGGTCTTGCGCGCCGACTCCCAGATACCCAGCAGCAGCTCCTGCATCAGCACGCGGGTCTGGTTGTCGAGTGCGCCAAAGGGCTCGTCGAGCAGCAAGATCTTGGGGTCGTTGGCCAGCGCCCGGGCAATCGCCGTGCGCTGTTGCATGCCGCCGGAGAGCTGCTTGGGGAAGTGGTTTTCAAAACCGCGCAGGCCCACCTTGGCCATGAAGTAGGCGCTGCGGTCCTTCTGGTCGGCCTCGCTCATGCCGCGCTCGCGCAGGCCGAAGCGGATGTTCTGTGCGACGGTCAGCCACGGGAACAGCGTGTAGCTCTGAAACACCATGCCGCGGTCGGCGCCCGGGCCTTCGACCGGGCGGCCGTCGAGGATGGCCCGGCCCGTGCTGGGCCGCTCCAGCCCGGCGACGATGCGCAGCAGTGTGGACTTGCCGCAGCCCGAGGGGCCGAGGATGGTGACGAAGTCGTTGTCGTTCACTTCGAAGTCGACCGGCAGCAGCGCCTGGGTGCGCTGGCCTTTGGCGGTTTCGAAAACGCGCGACACCCCTTGAATGGACAGTTGGCTCATCAGATTGAACTCCAGGCAAACAGGCGGCGGTTCAGCGCCTTGAAGGCAAAGTCGGACACCAGGCCAATCAGCCCGATGATGATGATGCCGAAGATGATCTGCCCGGTATTGAGCAGGGCCTGGCTGTCGGTGATCATGTGGCCAATGCCGCTGGACGAGCCGATCAGCTCCGCCACGATCACATAGGTCCAGGCCCAGCCCAGCACCAGGCGCAGGGTTTCGGCAATGCCGGGTGCGGCGCCGGGAATCAGCACCCGGTTAATGATGCCCCGGTCGGAAGCGCCCAGCGTGTAGGCCGCTTCCACCAGGTCGCGCCGCGCGCCGCCCACGGTGACCGCCACCATCAGCACGATCTGGAACACCGAGCCGATGAAGATCACCAGGATTTTCTGGGTCTCGCCAATGCCGGCCCACAGGATCAGCAGGGGGATGAAGGCCGACGCGGGCAGGTAGCGGCAGAACGACACGAAGGGCTCGAAAAAGGCCTCGACCCCCTTGTAGGTGCCCATCGCAATGCCCAGCGGCACGGCGATCAGGCTGGCCAGGATGAAGCCGCCGAAGACCCGCCACACCGTCATGCCGATATCGTGGATGAAGTTGAGCTCGGTGAACAGCAGCCAGCCTTCCCTGGCCATCGTCACGGGACTGGCGAGGAAGGTGGGCGACACAAAGCCGCCCAGCGTGAAGATCGCCCAGGCTAGCACGAACAGCACAAAGAAGCCCAGGCCCAGCAGCCAGCGCGAGTTGGTGCCCACAGGCTCCAGCGGCGCCAGCCACTGGCTGCGCTGGCGCACCGGTGCTTCGGGCAGGTGAGGCGGTGCCTGGATATGTTCCATGACGTGTTCCATGGCGTTACTTGATGAAGCTGGCGTCAAAGGTGACCGCGAGGTTCTCGGGCGCCTTGCGGATCACGCCGGACTCCAGCAGGATCTTTTCGGCGTCTTTCATGAATGCGGTGATCTCGCCGGCGAAGAACTTCTGGTTGGCCGCCTTGTCCTGCCAGCGCAGGTAGGCTGCCGACTTGGCAAACTGCTCGCCGGTCTGCTTGACGGCCGAGCCCATCAATTCATTGGACTTGACGGGGTCGGCCTTGATCATGGCCAGTGCCTCGAAATAGGAGTTGGTGAGCGCCTGCGCCGCCTTGGCATTGGCCTTGAGCCAGGTCGGCGCGCAGCCCACGGTGTCCATCACCATCGGGTAGTCCAGCGTGGTGGCCAGGATCTTGCCGGAGGCCGGATTGTCGCGTACGGTGGAGAGATAGGGCTCATAGGTCATGGCCGCGTCGTTCTGGCCCGCCACAAAGGCCTGGGCAGACGCCTGGGGCGAGAGGGTGGTGGTCTTCACGTCCTTCAGCGTCATGCCGTTTTTGTTGAGCATCCAGGCCAGGCCGAAGTAGGGCGCGGTGCCGGGCGCATCCACGCCGATGGTCTTGCCCTTGAGGTCGGCAAAGCTCTTGATGTCGCCGCGCACGGCCAGGCCGTCGGCACCGTAGGATTTGTCCATCTGGAAGATCTGCACAATGGGCACGCCGTTGGCGTTCCAGGCCACGTGGGTTTCCACGGTGGTGGCTGCGCACTGGATGGCCCCGGCGGCCAGCGCCAGGTGGCGGTCTTTCTGCGGAATGAACTTGATTTCCACATCCAGGCCGTTTTTCTTGAAAATCCCGGCCTTGTCAGCCAGCGACAGCGGGGCGAACCCCGTCCAGCCAGACATGCCCAGCGTCAGCTTGGTTTCCTGTGCCCCGGCGGCTGAGGCCATGCCAGCCGCGCAAGCGCCTGCCGCCAGCAGCGAAGCCAATTTCTTGACGGTTGTCTTACCCATTGCGTACTCCTGTTTGATTCAGAAAATCGGTTGATCCCAAGATCCCTGCACAGCAAAGTCCGGGCAGGGAGATTTTGCCAACATGTAGTAACCTGTATATACAGGTAAACCATAATTTCAAGAAAGTCACGGAAAACGCGATCGGAAAATGCACTGTTTTGGGATTATTCCCATGAAACTGGTGCAAATCCGCCTCGTTCTGAGCGCGATACGCTGTCTATACAGGTATTCTATGTTGGCGGAGAGGGTAGAGCAATTTCGGGGCCAGCTGGAAAGGCCCTGTGGATTCCGGCGACTATGTTTTGCGCGCGCGATGCCCGCATATCGCGTGTTGACGAAGCAGGAAGGCCCGTCTGAAATCAGCGCACCATCATCGCCCGCGCCGTGCCGTGCCGGGCGACGGGGCTGTAGTCCAGGCGGCAGTCTGCTGATCAGGCGCTCAGCAGGTTGCGCGCCACGGCCTCGGCCACCTTGATGCCATCCACGCCGGCCGACAGGATGCCGCCGGCATAGCTGGCGCCTTCGCCGGCGGGATAGAGGCCGCGCACATTCAGGCTCTGCAGGTCTTCGCCGCGGCTGATCTTGATGGGGGAGGAGGTGCGCGTCTCCACGCCGGTCAGTACGGCGTCATGCGTGTCAAAGCCCTTGATCTTGCGGCCAAAGGCGGGGAAGGCTTCGCGCATGGCGTCGATCGCGTAGCCGGGCAAGGCTGACGACAGATCACCGATGGTCACGCCGGGCTTGTACGAGGGCGTGATGCTGCCCAGCGCTGTGGACGGGCGGCCCGCCACAAAGTCGCCGACCAGCTGCGCCGGTGCCTGGTAATTGCTGCCGCCCAGCACATAGGCATGCGACTCCAGCCGGCGCTGCAGGTCGATGCCGGCCAGCGCATCGCCCGGGTAATCGCGCGGGTCAATCCCCACCACGATGCCGGCGTTGGCATTGCGCTCGTTGCGCGAATACTGGCTCATGCCGTTGGTCACTACGCGTCCGGGCTCCGAGGTGGCGGCCACCACCGTGCCGCCCGGGCACATGCAAAAGCTGTAGACCGAGCGGCCATTGCTGGCGTGGTGCACCAGCTTGTATTCGGCAGCGCCCAGGGCCGGGTGGCCGGCATGCCGGCCCCAGCGTGCGCGGTCGATGATGCCCTGAGGGTGCTCCACGCGAAAGCCGATGGAAAAGGGCTTGGCCTCGATGTACACGCCGCGGGCGTGCAGCATGGCAAAGGTGTCGCGCGAGCTGTGGCCCAGCGCCATCACGACGTGGTCGGCGCGCAACTCGTGCATTTCTCCGGTGGCTTGGTCGAGTATCGTGAGGCCGCGCAGGTGCTTGCCGCCGGGGCCGGCCTCGATCAGCACGTCCGTTACCCGCTGCTCAAAGCGTATTTCGCCGCCCAGCGCGATGATCTGCTCGCGCATGTTTTCCACCACCTTGACCAGTTTGAAGGTGCCAATGTGGGGATGGGCTTCATAGAGGATGTCGGCGGGCGCCCCAGCCTTGACAAATTCATTCATGACCTTGCGACCAAGGTGCCGCGGGTCCTTGATCTGGCTGTAGAGCTTGCCATCGGAAAACGTACCCGCGCCGCCCTCGCCGAATTGCACATTGGATTCCGGATTCAGCACGTTCTTGCGCCACAGGCCCCAGGTGTCCTTGGTGCGCTGGCGCACGGTTTTGCCGCGCTCGAGCACGATGGGCTTGAAGCCCATCTGCGCCAGCAGCAGGGCCGCAAAGATGCCGCACGGGCCAAAGCCGATCACCACCGGGCGCAGCGGCAGGCCTTCCGGTGCCGTTCCCACCGGGTGGTAGGCCATGTCGGGTGAGGGCAGGATGTGCGGGTGGCCGGCAAATTTCGCAAGCAGAGCAGCCTCGACCGGCGACGGGCCGCCCCTAGCCGGGAGGGCCCCCTCGGGGGGCAGCGAGGACGCGTCAGCGCCGAGCGTGGGGGCCAACTTCACATCGACGATGTACACCTGCAGCAGCTCCGCCTTGCGGGCGTCAAAGCTGCGCTTGTGGATCTGGAAAGTCGCGATATCGGAGGCGGCGATGCCCAGCGTGCGGGCGATCAGGGCAGGCAGGGCGTCTTCCGCGTGGTCCAGCGGAAGTTTGAGTTCAGTCAGGCGAATCATCAGGGGCTCGTGTTGATCAAGCAGCCCATATTTTAAAGGGTCCCCGTCACACGCCGCGCTGGCGGATAACGGATAATAGGCCCCGTGAAGCCTGCCAGACCGCCGCTGGTGCAATCTGGGAAACCAGGCACTGGAGGAACGTCCGGACTGCACAGGACAGCGTAGGAGGTAATACCTCTCCACCGTGAGGTGAGGATCAGAGCAACAGAGACGAGTCGCTTTTGGGTAACTCAAAAGCGGGTGAAACGGGCAATCTCTACGCGCAGCAACACCAAGTAGGCCAGCGTTGATGTAGCTCCGCAGAGCTGGCGGGTAGGTAGCACCGAGCCGGGTGGGCGACCCCCGGCCCAGATTAATGGCGGTCACACCGGGTTTGCCGCAAGGCAAATCCGGCGCACAGAATCCGGCTTATCGGCGGGCTTCACACTTATAAAAAAACGGGCCCCGTACGCCGAAGCGAACGGGGCCCGTTCTGCTTGCGGTTCGCTTATTTCGACGCTGCGGGTGCAGGGGCAGCAGCAGCAGCAGGCGCCGCGCCAAAATACTGGGCGTAAATCTTGTTGTAGGTGCCGTCGGTCTTGATGTCGGCCAGGCCCTTGTTGAGTTTTTCCAGCAAGTCGGCATTGCCTTTTTTCACCGCCAGACCGTATTGTTCGGCCGCGAAGCTGGCGTCGCTGATGGTCTTGAACTTGGCGTCCTGGTTGTTGTTGACGTAGTGCACCACCACGCCGTTGTCGGCCACTACGGCGTCCACGCCGCCGGCTTCCAGCTCTTTCAGGGCCAGGGGGGTGGACTCGAAACGCTTGATGTTGGGGCTGGCCTTGCCCTGCAGCTTGGTGACCACCTCGTCGCCGGTGGTGCCGTTTTGCACGCCCACCTTGAGTTTTTTCAGGTGGCTGAAGTCGGCGATTTTGGAGTCTTTCTTCACCGCAATCAGTTGTTGCGCGTCAAAGTAAGGTGACGAAAAATCCATGGTCTGCTTGCGCTCGGGGGTGATCGTGATTGCCGAAACCAGCAGGTCGCGATCGCCCTGGTTCAGCGAGTTGAAGATGCCTTCCCAGGGCGTGTTCACAAATTTCACCTCGATGCCGGCTTTTTGCGCCACGGCCTTGACCACGTCGATATCAAATCCGACGATCTCGCCTTTTTCGTTCTGTGATTCGAAAGGGGCATAGGCGGCATCGGTGCCGACTACATAGGCCCGGGCTGCCGGTGCCGGAGCCGAGGCGGCGGGTGCTGGCGCGGTGGCTGTCGGTGCCGGCGGCTCCTGCTTGCCGCAGGCCACCAGCACCAGGCTGGCCAGCAGGGTGCCGGCAGTTTGCAGGAAATATCGTGTCGTGATGAAAGGCATGAAGACCTCGTTGGGTTGAGTTGATGGGGCCTGCAGGCCAGGTCAAAAAAGTATAAACCGGCCATCCCCCGGGTTTACCCCCTGCGCCTTGCGGCTCCCCCCGCTGTCAGGTCCGCTGCCAGGTCTCGCGCTGTCAGATCTCGTCAATGCTGGTGGACAGCGCGGGCTGGGCCTGTGCACTGGCCGCTTCCAGCGAGAAGCGTTCCCGTGTGTTGATGTAGAAGCTGGCACCAAAGCGCGCCACCGGAAAGTAGTTTTGCAAGCGGACGCGCCACAGCTCGGTGTCAATGAGTCCGTCGCGGGCATGCAGCCAGTGCACCTGTCCGATGAAGATCTGCCGGCTGGGCGTCTCCAGCAGCTCGTACAGCGTGCACTCAAAGGCCGCGGGCGCCTCTGCGATGCGCGGCGGCTTCACATGCCGTGAGGGCGCCGTGCTGAGTCCTACCTCGGCCAGCTCGCTGACATCGGCCGGAAAGCGCTCGCCGCAGCGGTGCATCTGCCCGGCCATGGCTTCATCGGTCAGGTGGACGACGAACTCGCCGGTGCGCACGATGTTGGCCGCCGTGTGCTTGAGCTGGCCGTCCTGCAGCCGGTTGATGCTGACCATCACGATGGGCGGCTCTTCACCGAGCATGTTGAACATGCTGAAGGGCGCCGCATTGACGACGCCGTCCTCGCTGAGTGTGGTGATCAGCGCAATCGGCCGCGGCACGATCAGGCTGGCCATGAGTTTGTAACGCTGGTATTCGGTGATGGCTGAAAAATCGATGTCCATGGTCAGTTCTTTGTCGGTTGGCTGGTGATGGCGAGTGGACCCGGGCCACGCGCCGGGCGATTTAGCGGCCGGTATAGCGGCGGGGCCGCCCGCGTGAGGCGCCGCATGTCAGGCCAGTCCCAGCATCTGGGCCAGGTTTTTTTCGGCCTGGGGTTTGTCCAGGCAGATGCGGCGTTCCAGGTCGAGCAGGTGCTCGTTCATGACGCGCACCGCCTTGGCGGGTTCCCCGTTTTCCAGGTAGTCCACGATGCGCGCGTGTTCGTCATGCTCGCAGGCGGTGTTGCCGGGCGGCTCGTACAGGGCGACGATCAACGAGCAGCGGGACACCAGTTCGTGCAGGTAGCCGTGCAGCACGGCGTTGCCCGACAGTTCGGCCAGCTGCAGGTGGAAGGCGCTTGCCAGGCGCGCCCAGGCCGGCTGGTCCGCGCGGTGCAGTGCTTCATGCTCGTCGCGCAATTGTTTGCGCAACAGCAAAATCTCGGCCTTGGTGACGCGCTGTGCCACCAGCGGCACGATGGCGGCCTCGAGCAGGCGCCGCGCCTGGAAGATCTGGCGCGTTTCCTCAGGCGTGGGCGCGGCCACCACCGCGCCGCGGTTCGGGCGCAGATCCACGATGTGATC
The DNA here is from genome assembly GCF_056401235.1 of Polaromonas sp. P4_F9. Taxonomy (NCBI): domain Bacteria; kingdom Pseudomonadati; phylum Pseudomonadota; class Betaproteobacteria; order Burkholderiales; family Comamonadaceae; genus Polaromonas; species Polaromonas sp. P4_F9. Next base: position 51,528 of record NZ_JBFUJT010000007.1, read on the forward strand.
ATGGGCCAGCCGCTGCAGCACCTTGCGCACCGTGGCGCGGTTCACCGAGAACAGCTCGCACAGCGCCTGCTCCGGCAGCTTGGTGCCCGGCGCGATGCGCTGGTTCATCACGCTCTCAAACACCGAGTGGTAGATGCGGCTTTCCGTTTCCGACAGGCCGGGCAGCAGGGGAGCTGCGGCGTCGGCCGGCATGCCGGTGGCGGGTGCGGGTGCGGGTGCGCGTTTCCTGGCGGTACTCATGCGGCTGCTCCGGGGAAAACCTCGTTCATGTGAGCGCAGATGGCGCCGGGCGTGGTGAACCAGATGCGGCCCTCATCGCGCAGGCGCGCTAGATGTTCCAGCGCCCGGCGCAGATGGCGCAAGCGGTAGGGCTGACCGACGATGTAAGGGTGCAGGGCAATGCCCATGACCAGCGCCTGGCGGGAGGACTGCTCCAGCATTTCATCCACGTTGTCTATCACCATCTGGGCGAAATCCTTGCCGTCCATCTGGCGCGCGATGATCATTGGAATGTCATTGAGCTCCTGCGGGTAGGGGATGGACCACAGCGGGCCGCCGCGTGTGCGCAGGCGCACCGGCTGGTCGTCATGGCACCAGTTCAGGGTGTAGCGGTAGCCGGTTTCCGCCAGCAGGTGCGGTGTTGCCCGGCTTTCGGAAATCCACGGCGACAGCCAGCCAGCAGGCGCCGTGCCGCTGCACTGGGCGATGCGCGCCCTGCACGCCGCGAGCAATTCCCGCTCCTGCGGCTCGGCCATGTCAGCCTGGCGTTCGGCATTGGTGTGGCCGTGGCCGATGAGTTCGTCGCCCCGGGCCGCGAATGCGGCGACCAGTTCGGGGCAGTGGTCGTACAGCGCGGTGTTGATGAGTGTGCCGGTCGGCAGGCCGAGCGCGTCAAACAGCTCCAGGCAGCGCCACGCGCCCACCCGGTTCCCATACTCGCGCCAGGCGTAGTTCAGCACGTCGGGCTGCGGCGAGGCCGGGCCCAGGTTGGAGCCCAGGCCCTCGCCAAATGCGAAATGCTCCAGGTTAAAGCCCAGGTAGACCGCCAGGCGCCGGCCGCCCGGCCAGTGGTAGTCCGGCCGGTGATGGATGCCCTGGAAGTCGAACAGGCCGTGTCCGGGAAGCGGGCGGGTCGCCATGTCGCTGGCGGATGCCGGGCTCATCGGGACAGGCCCCTGATGCAGGCGCTCAGACTCCCCTGCGGCGGCCTGGTGCGGGCTGCTGCACGGATTTTGTGTCTGGCTGTCTGGTTTTGGTGTGGACGCATGGGATGCCGGGAAGGGGGAATCAATGGACTGGCTTGAGAAATTTTGGTATCAAGATGTTTTATTAATTGTAACCAATATGAATAATTAATTGTATATAAAATTTACTGGTGAATGTTAACAATTTTGACGACGTGGTACGAAGCTTGCGTTGGCGAGGGAGGACGATTGAACCCTTCCTTCAAGAGAAACGCCATGTTCTTGTTTTGACGTTCATTCACCGGCCTGCTCTCGGGCGGCGAGCAGCAGATGCTGGCCGTGGCGCGCGGCCTGATGGGCCAGCCGGTGGTGTTGCTGCCGGACGAACCTTCGCCGGGCCTGGCACCCAAGATCATTGAAGAGCTGTTTGCCGCGCTGGACGCCCTGCGCCAGGAATCCATGACCGTGCTGGCCCCGTCGCTGGCCAACCGTGCCTACGTGCTGGAGTCGGGCGCGTGGTGGCGCGGGGTGCGGCGCAGTCGCTGATGGCCGATGGCTCGCTGGTTAAGGCCTACCCGGGCGGTGCGGCCTGAATCTGGTTTTAAAGGGTTTTAAAGCGGACCGGCCAGCCCCAGTTCGCGCACCCGCTCGATATGCGCCAGCAGGGAGCGCTTGGCCACCGGCCAGATGCGTGCATCGACGTCGTCGTAGGCCTGAGCGACCCAGTCGTCCAGTGTGCCCTCGGGCTGCGCCTGCATTACGCCGATGATCTTGGCCTCGCGCTTGAGGCGGTGCGCCTTGAGCTGGGCAATGGCGGCTTTTGCGTGCCCCAGTACATAACCGTGGGCCGGGGCGATGAATTCAATCTGGTGCTGGTCGCAGGCGCTGCTCAGCAAATCCAGGGAGTCGAGATAGGCGCTCATGTTGCCGTCCGGCGGGTCCACCACCGTGGTGCTGCCGTTCAGGATGTGGTCGCCGCTGAACAGGATGCCGTCTTCCAGCAGCACCAGGCACACATGGTTGGCGGCGTGGCCGGGGGTGTGCAGTACTTTCAGGGTATGTGTTATGTCGCCCTCGGGCCCGGGCGCCATCAGCGCGAGCAACTCCTGATGCTCCAGCGCTCGGTCCGGCGTGAACGCGCTGTGGGCGCGCGCGGTGGGCTCCGAGGGCAAGCCGAGGATGGCGGGCCGGGTGTTGCACAGGGCTTGCAGGGGTTTCGCGCCCGGGGAGTGGTCGGGGTGCGAATGGGTGCACACAATCATGCGGATGTCGCCGCCGGCTGCCCGGTACAGCCGGTCCAGGTGATCCGCATCGGCAGGTCCCGGATCAATCGCGATGTAGCCGGTGGCAGGCTCGCCAACGAGGTAGCTGTTGGTGCCCGGGCCGGTCATCACGCCGGGGTTGGGCGCGGTCAGGCGCATCAGGTTTCTCAACAGCATCACGGGCTGCGCCGTTTGCCAGTCCAGCGTGTGCACGATCTGCCCGTCGGGAGAGGTGAGCGCCAGTTCGCCATAGGGCGCTTCGTGTTCCATGTAGCGCGCCTCCTTGCCGGCCAGCAAGCCGGCGCGCGGGCAGGATGTCCACAGCGGCGCCTCCATCGCGCAGGCCTGGAGCACCGCATCGACATCGGGGTAATGCTGCAGCCTTTCCAGCGTGCGCAGGGTCGGGAAGATCATGAAGAAGCTGCCGGCGTGGTGCCGGGCCAGTGCCTCGGCCGGGCGCACCCAGACCGGCTCGAACTGCTCGGTTTCGTCCGCCACCGGGCTCTGGCCCTCCGGCATGCGCGCCACCAGAAAGGGCACATCAAAGCGGCGCGGCAAATCGCGGTCGGTCACCCAGTGGGCCAGCACAAACACCTGGTCACCGGCCAGCGTGAGACCGCGCTGGCCGCACTGGGCGGCAAACGGGGCCTTGCGGTCCAGCGCAGCGATGTCGGCCGTGCTGGCATAGCGGCCGTCGGCATGGCGCGCCAGCAGCACGCCCAGTTCTTCAAAGCTCTCCCGGATGGCGGCAATCGCCTGCGTCAGGTGCAGGTCACTCTGGCCGGGCCGCCGCGTGGACTGGCCATGCGCTTGGGCATCCGCCGCATCAATGCCGCCGCCCGGAAACACATAGGCGCCGGGGGCAAAGCTGGCGGTCATCGAGCGCCGTGTCATCAGCACTTCCATGCCCTGCGCTGTGTCGCGCAGCAACAGCACCGTGGCCGCCGGGCGGGTGGGGACGGGGTCGCGCTGGGGATAAAGGAGTTGGGTGGGTCTGGTCATGGCCTGATTTTGCAGTGAAAGAGGGGAAGGCGCTGTCCCGCCAGCTTACTTCGGGTCCGGCCAGCGGCGTCCGATTGGTAGCGTGCTAAGTGTTAACCGCAATGGCGCGGCGGCGGGGCGGTCCTGATACTGGCAGCCATTCAATTTGCAGGTTTCAACCCATGACGCATCCCATTTTCAGGACCGCACTGGCCTTGGCCGCCACCACGCTGTGTGCCTGCAGTCTCAGCGCCTTTGCGCAGACCACCCCGGCTGGCGCAGGGCAAGCCTGGCCGTCCCGGCAGCCGATCAAATTCGTGGCGGTGTTTCCGCCCGGCGGCTCGGTCGATCAGGTGGCGCGCATTTTGGCGCAGCCGCTGTCGCAGCAACTGGGCCAGAGCATCATTGTCGAAAACAAGGGCGGCGCGTCGGGCTCCATCGGTACCGCGGCCGTTGCCGCAGCCCCTGCGGACGGCTACACCTTTGCGGTGGTGTTCGATACCCATGGCGTCAATCCCAGCCTGATTCCCGGCCTGCCGTTTGACACGCGCAAGGATTTCGCGCCGGTCTCGCTGATCGGCACCTCGGCCATGGTGCTGGCGACTTTCTCAGCGTCCGAATACAAGACCTTTGCCGATGTGGTGGCAGCAGCCAAGGCCAAAAAGAATGTGAACTACGGCAGCATCGGCTCGGGCAGTCTCGGCCACCTGGCGATGGCGCTGCTGAGCAAAAGCGGCAACATCGACTGGCAGCATGTGCCCTACAAGGGCGGTGGCCCGCTGATGTCCGATGCGGTGGCCGGCCATGTGCCCTTGTCCATTGGCTCGGTGTTTGTGACCAAGCCGCACATCGACAGCGGCCGCCTGCGCCCGCTGGTCGTGACGACCAGCAAACGCTCGCCTGATCTCCCCAATGTACCGACCGTGGCCGAAAGCGGTTTTGCCGGTTTTGATGCGCCGGCCTGGTGGGCCATCGTGGCGCCGGCCAAAACGCCGCCCGAAGTACTCAAGCGCATGAATGAAGAAGTGAACAAGGCCTTGAAGAACCCCGAGATTGCAAAAAAACTCAGTGCACAAGGCATTGACATCGTCGGCGGCTCACCGGAGTCGGCCCGTGTCTTCATTGACAAGCAGATCGACATCTGGGCCAAGGTTGTCAAGGAGAATGGGATCAAAGCTGATTAAGTTGGCCCCCACGGTCGCTCACTGCGTGTAGCTCCCTGCCCCCCGAGGGGGCCGCTGCGCCTGCGGCCCGGCGAAGCCGGTTCCGCGGCCCCTGCTGGGTGGGGAACTTCCCCCGGTCGCTGCGTGTAGCTCCCTGCCCTCCGGGGACCCTTCGTTTTTCAGTGCGCGCGGGCCTAGCCTCGCCGTGACCCGGTTCACTCCTCCGGCGACACACCCAGCGCCACCAGAAAACGCGCCACCATGTTGTAAGTGGCAATCGCGCTGGTCAGTTCGACCAGTTCCGTGTTGTCAAAGTGCTCGCGCAGTGCCGCGAACACCTGGTCGCTGACCTTGACGTCCAGCGTCATCTGCGCGGCGTACTGGATCACCAGTTGCTCCACCGCCCCCAGCGCCGGGTGCGCCGTGGTTTTGCGCGCATCGTTTTTGACCAGGGCCTGGAGTGCATCCAGCTCGGACTGGCTGCCGCCGGCGGCCAGGAAGTCTGGTGCATGGTGACGGTACTCGTAGTCGGCGCCGGTCAGCAGTGCCACGGTGCAAATGCCCAGTTCGCGGAGCTTGCGGCTGGTTGGCAGCCCGGTGCGCACTGCGCCCAGATAGATATTCCAGGCCCGCGCCAGCGGCTCGCTCCACAGCAGCGCCTTGTCGAGGTTGATCATGGTGCCGCCCCGGCGGGCCAGGATGGCGTCCACCAGGTCCTGTGGCTGGGCCTTGAGGCTGGGAGTCCATTCGGGAATGCGCATGCTTGTCTTTCGTGGTTGAGGGGCGGTGGGCAGCGCCGCACAGCGGCACGGTGCAGCGTCGGCAAATAAGGTTGGCGAACAAGGTCGGCGGATAATGGCGCAATGCTAATCCGTTTCACAAAAATGCAGGGTGCGGGCAACGATTTCGTGATGCTTGACGAGACCCGCGGGCGCCTGAACCTGTCGACTGCACAGTACCGTTTTCTTGCCGACCGGCACTTTGGCGTCGGCGCCGACCAGATCCTGTCGGTGCGGCCTTCCCCGGCGGAGGGCATTGATTTTGAATATGTGATCCACAACGCCGATGGCGGCGAAGTTGAGCAATGCGGCAATGGCGCGCGCTGCTTTGTGCGTTTTGTGCGCGAGCGGGGACTGACCACCAAGGACGCGGTGAAAGTCAAAACCCTGAGCGGCGTGATCGAGCCGCGCATGCAGGCCGATGGCCGCGTGACGGTGGACATGGGCGCACCGGTGTTTGAACTGGCGCGCATTCCTTTCGATGCCGCGGGGTTGATGGTGCAGTCCTCTGGTTCGTGGGAAAAATGGCCTCTTGCTCTTGAAGATAAGGCACTTTCAGCGACTGTTTCCATAGCAGTGCTGTCGATGGGCAATCCCCACGCGGTGCAGCTCGTCGATGACGTGGATACGGCGCCGGTGCTGGAGACCGGCCCCTTGATCGAGCACCATGTGCGCTTTCCCAAACGCGTCAATGCGGGCTTCATGCAGGTCGTCTCGCGCAGCCGCATCCGCCTTCGGGTGTACGAGCGCGGCGCCGGCGAGACCCTGGCCTGCGGCACCGGTGCCTGTGCGGCGGTGGTGGCCGGCATACGCTGGGGGCTGCTCGATGCGCGCGTGGATGTGCAGACGCGCGGCGGCCAACTGACGATTGAATGGGCGGGCGGCCTGGATGCCCCGGTCATGATGACCGGCCCGGCCACCACGGTGTTCGAGTCCGAGATTGAAGTTCCCGAGTTATAAAGCCACCCCCGTCCAGGCTCACTGCGTGTAGCCTGTTCCCCCCTCTAGGGGGCGGCGCCTGCGGTCTGGCAAGCCAGTCCCGCGGCCCCCGCTGGCTGTGTTCGCTCGAACTCTTCACCCAGCATGAGCCGTGGAACCGGCTTTGCCGGGCCACAGGCGGGCGGCCCCCTCGGGGGGCAGGGAGTTACACGAAGTGAACGACCGTGGGGGCCTATTTCTCGCCTATTTCCCTACAATGCCGACATGAATCCAACTGAACATCCCATCACCGAAGACGACATCGCCAATTTCCTGGCCAACACGCCCGACTTTTTCGAGCGTCACGCGGAACTGCTGGCATCGGTGCAGCTCTCCAGTGGCCATGGCAACCGCGCCGTCAGCCTGCAGGAGCGCCAGGCTGGCATGTTGCGCGACAAGATCAAGGGCCTGGAGACCAAGGTGGTCGAGATGATTCGCCACGGCCAGGACAATGTGCTGATCGCCGACAAGATGCAGCGCTGGACCCGCAAGCTGCTGCAGACGGCGCAGGCGCGCGAGCTGCCCGGCACCATGGTGGAAGGCATCACCACCGAGTTCCAGATTCCGCAGGCCGCCATCAAGGTCTGGGGCGTGAACGGCATTTTCTCCGACGAAAGCTTTGCGACCGGCGTGAGCGAGGATGCCCAGACCTTCGCCTCCTCATTGACCACGCCTTACTGCGGTGTCAATTCCGGTTTTGAATCCGTCAACTGGCTGCCCGAGCCTGCGATGGCGCTGTCGATTGCCCTGATTCCGCTGCGCGCGGCCACCGGCGCCCAGGCGTCGGGCCTGCTGGTGCTGGCCTCGCCCGACCCCGAGCGCTTTCACAGCGGCATGGGCACCGACTTCCTGGAGCGCTTGGGCGAACTGGCCGGTGCCGCGCTCTCGCGTTTGCGGGCGCAGCAGACAGCCGCTCCCTGAGCGGGCGCCATGACGCAGACCCCGCCACTTGCGTCCGGAGTTCCTGAATCCAGGCCTGAGGCCGTGCCGGTGGCGCATCCGCTGGTGGAGCGTTACCTGGAGCATGTGCGTGTTGAAAAACGCCTGGCGATGCGCACCGTGGAACTGTACGCACTGGACTTGCAAAAACTGGAGGCCAACGCCCGCCAGGCCGGTGTTGCGCTGACCGATGTGCACAACACCCACATGCGGCGCTGGGTCGCGCAGATGCACGGCGCGGGGCGCAGCGGTCGCGGGATTGCGCTGATTTTGTCGGGCTGGCGCGGGTTTTATACCTGGCTGGGCCGTGAAGGCCTGGTGGCGGCCAACCCGGTGCAGGACGTGCGCTCGCCCAAAGTCGCCAAGCCCTTGCCGAAGGCCTTGAGCGTGGATGAGGCGGTGCAGCTGGCCAGTTACCAGTCCCATGATGAGGACGATCCGCACCTGGAAGCGCGAGACCAGTGCATCACGGAGCTGCTGTACGGCTGCGGGTTGCGTATTGGCGAGCTGGTGGGCCTGGACGTGCGGGCCAGCGGCCAGGCACGGGGCTGGATCGACATGGAGGCAGCTGAAGCCCATGTATTGGGCAAGGGATCGAAGCGGCGCAGCGTGCCGGTCGGCCGTCAGGCCCTGCAGGCGCTGCACACCTGGCTTGCCTTGCGCAGCGACTGGGCCGGCGAGGGCGTCGCCGGCGAGGGGTCAGGCGACCAGGCGCTTTTCATCAACCGGCGTGGCGCGCGGCTGACACCACAGCACATCCGCCTGCGCCTGAAGCGGCGGTCGCTCAAGGCCGGGCTGGCAACCCCGGTGCATCCGCACATGCTGCGCCACTCGTTTGCCAGCCATGTGCTGCAGTCCAGCGGTGATTTGCGTGCGGTGCAGGAGTTGCTGGGCCACGCCAACATCACGACGACCCAGGTCTACACGCGGCTTGATTTCCAGCATCTGGCCAAGGTGTATGACGCCGCCCATCCGCGCGCCACATCTGCTGGCGTGGCTTCGCGGGCCGCCCCGCTGCCCGCAACAGCTCCCGCCCCGCCGGTGGTGAAGGTCAAGTCCAAACCGTGAACCAGGGGAGGGGAGGGTCCGACAAGCAATGAGCTCCCTGAACCGCCCGCGCCCCTGCCTTGATTTGCCCGCCTTGCGAGGTCAGGCGACTTTGGCGACTTTGCGGCTGTAGGCTTGCCGCACAGGCGTCGCTGGCGGCGTTTCACCCAGCAGGAAAACCGCACGCTTGCTTTGCGCGGGCGCCGCGGCCAGCCGCTCCTGCAACTGGGTCAGCAGGCCCTGCGCGTACGAGCCCTGGGAAGGCACGATGGCGTAAGCCACGTGAACCTGGGCCACGCAGTTCACATGCAGCCCCTTGTAGGGCATAAGGCAACGCGCAACGATGCGCTGGGCAAGAATGGCGGCGTCTTCCGGGCTGATGGGGCCTTCCACCAGCATGCCGAAGCGCTGCTCCGAAAGCCGCGCCGCGCTGTCAATTTCGCGGGAGGCGGACAGCAGCCGCTCGGCAACGCGCAGTGGCAGCTCATCGGCCGCCGTGCGTCCGAAATCTTCCTGAATCTGCGCGCCGTTGATCACGTCAATCAGCATCACGGCGCTCTGGTGCTGCAGCCGCTCGGAGCGCGCAATCATGCGGATCAGTCTTTCGCCAAACACATGGTTGTTGATCAGGCCGGTCGCCGGGTCGACCCGGTCCAGGCCCTGGATGCGGCGGGTATTTTCGCGTCGGTGCTGGCTGCGCAACATCAGCAGCACCATGACGATCGGCAGGTGCAGGGCCACGCCCAGCTGCATGCCGTGCTGCGTGAAAAAGCCTATGGGCACCAGATCGGCATTGCGCGCCACGGTCCAGCCGGCGGCAGTGATCACGGGCAGGTAAGCGAGCATCAGCCAGGGCGCAAACCGGTCACCGCGCCGCCAGGCCCAGGCCATGACCAGCATGCCACTGAACTCCAGCAGCAAAAGAGTGGGGATGAACAGGTCCATGCGCGATGCGGCTGGCACCAGCGACAGCACCACCGCGACCGCCATGCCCAGCGCCGCCTGGCCGACCATCAGCCAGTGCAGCCGGGGCAGGCGCTCGGGCAGCGCCACGGTTGCCGAGATGAAAAGTAGCGTGGTCGAGGCCGTCAGCATGGGCAGGACCGACGTGGACACATCGTTCCACCAGGGCCAGTGGGGCCACAGGTGCAGGCCGCCTATGCCGGTCAGCGTCGCTTGCGTGAGGCCCATCAGCGTGACGCACAGCGCATACAAGCCGTAGGCCGTGTCGCGCAGCGAGATGGCGCTCAGCAGGGAGACAAGTGCCGCCAGACCCGTCAGTCCGAAGAAGATGCCGAGGATCAGCGAGATGCGCTGCTCGGAGTAGCTCAGGCGTCCTTCGCTGATGAATCGCAGGGGGGCGCTCAGGGCGTGTCCGTTTTCCAGGCGCAGCAGGTACTTGGTGGGCATTTCCGCAGACAGGGCGATCGGCAGCAGCGGATGGCGGTGCGGCACCGGCCATTTGTTCACAGCCACGAGATCGCCCGCCCGCTGTTCGTTCCACTTGCCGGCGCTGTCCAGTGTGTAGAGCGAGGCGCGGTTGACGGACGGGTAGGGCACTTCAAGGTACCAGCGCTCGGCGTCCGGTGCGGGCGGCACGTTGAAGCGGATCCACAGGGGATAGTCACTCGTTACTGGGTAGATGGCCTCCCCGTTTGTCGGCTGCCAGGGAATCTCGGGGGTATTGAAGACTTGTTCCGGCGTGAACCGGCCGCTGGTGTCTATCCAGTAGTCACCCCAGTCGGCCAGGGGAACCGGCTGGGTCTGCGTGTCCAGGTCGAGTACGGTGCGCGGGTGCGCGTCCACGGAGGTCAGCGCCAGCAGCGATCCCGCCAGCAGGCTCAATGCCAGAGCCGCCAGCCGGGCCCGAACAGCCGGGGTGAAAAGACGGCTTGCGAAGCCCGGGAGTGGCTTGCAATTCCTTAATTGTTCTGAAAAGTAATTAAAAATCATTAACCGTCGATTGTCGCAAATTTTCCCGAAAACGACATCCCCTGAATTGAGGGGAAAGTGCAGAAAGTGCGTGCAGCGTGGTTTTCGGACCTGCGGCCTACCGTGGTGGACCGCAGGGCTCCTCCTTCAAGCCGCGACAATAGCGTCATGAAAATAATTCGACTGAAGGAAGGCAAAGAGCGGTCTTTGCTGCGCCGCCACCCGTGGATTTTTGACGGAGCCATCGCCAAAGGCGGCGGGGATGCTGGTGAAACAGTCAGGGTGGAAAGTCATGGCGGGCAGTTCCTGGGCTGGGCTGCTTTCAGTCCGAGCTCCAAAATCCGGGCGCGGGTCTGGAGTTTTGACGAAAACCAGCGCATAGACGCTTCTTTTTTTGCAGCGCGCATTGCCGAAGCCATCAAGGCCAGAGACTTATTCGACATTCAAAGTGACGGCCGGCGCCTGGTCCATGGGGAGTCCGATGGCTTGCCCGGCCTGGTCGTGGACCGTTATGCCGACACGCTGGTGGCGCAGTTCTCCAGTTGCGGTACCGAGCGCTGGAAAAGCGTGATTGTGGATGCCCTGCTGGCACAAACCGGCCTGACGCGCCTGTATGAGCGATCAGATGCAAGCGTGCGCTCGCTTGAAGGCTTGCCGGAGGCGACGGGTTGGCTGACTCCATCATCGTCCCCGCCGATCGCTTCGCGGACTGCGTTGCCGGGCGAGGGGGCTGATGTTCCCGGGGGCGACACCGCGGGAAATAGCAGCGACACCGAAATCATCATCACCGAACACGACTGGAAACTGAGCCTGGATGTGGCGCAGGGCCACAAAACCGGCTTTTACCTCGACCAGCGCGACAGCCGGCACAAGTTTGCCGCCTACACGCGGCGCCGGCAGTTTGAGCGGGTACTCAACTGCTACTGCTACACCGGCGGTTTTACCGTGGCCGCGCTGGCGGGCGGCGCGAAGCATGTGACATCCATCGACTCGTCCGGGCCAGCCCTGGACCGTGCCAAAGCCAATGTGGCCCTGAACGGTTTTGAGGCCAGCCGGACCACCATGCTGGATGCCGATGTGAACGCTTCGCTGCGCCAGTACCAGAAAGAAGGCCGAACCTTTGACGCCATCGTGCTCGACCCGCCCAAGTTTGCGCCCACGGTGACCCATGCCGAGCGCGCGGCGCGGGCTTACAAAGACATCAACCGGCTGGCGCTGGCCATCCTGGAGCCTGGCGGCGTGCTGTTCACCTATTCCTGCTCCGGTGGCATCAGTGCAGACCTGTTTCACAAGATCGTCGCCTCGGCCGGCACCGATGCGGGTGTGGACGCCTTTATTTCCGAGCGCATGGGCGGCGCGCCCGACCACCCCATGACGGTGGCGTTTCCGGAGGGTGAATACCTCAAGGGGCTGGTGCTGGTCAAAAAGCCGGGCCTGGCCGTTTGACCGGTCCGGCAATGGATCATTCGGTTTTGCTGCCCTCATGCCCTCCTGCCTTTGTTCCCATGTTCCCATGTGACAGGAGCGTAGTTTGCTACTAATATAGTAGCAATTGGCAATGCAGGGAGCCGCATTCCGGCTCGCGCGAATGCCCCGGGGGAGGCTTGACACCGCCTGTAAAGTAACTGCTGGCAAAGTGGGATTGGCCAAAGCGTTTCAGGGGCTTGAACAGACCGCTAAACTCCCCAGCTTGGTTTCTATTCCCGCTTTGCGCATTTTTTGCATTTCTCCGTTTTTTAGGCAGACACCATGAGCTTGATCCCCGTCACCATCCTCACCGGCTTCCTGGGCTCGGGCAAAACCACGCTGCTCAAGCGCGTGCTGACCGAAGCGCACGGGCAGAAAATCGCCGTCATCGAGAACGAGTTCGGCGAGGAAAACATCGACAACGAAATCCTGGTCAATGACACCAGGGAAAACATCATCCAGATGAACAACGGCTGCATTTGCTGCTCGATTCGCGAGGATTTGCGCGAAACGCTGCAGTTGCTTGCCGCCAAGAAGCGCAAAGGGCTGCTCGACTTTGAGCGCGTGGTGATTGAGACCACCGGCCTGGCCGACCCGGGGCCGGTGGCCCAGACCTTTTTCATGGACGAAGAAATTGCCGAGCAGTACCTGCTGGATTCCATCCTGACCCTGGTCGATGCCAAGCACGCCCAGGCGCAGCTCGATGACCGCCAGGAAGCGCGCCGCCAGGTCGGTTTTGCCGACCAGATATTCATCAGCAAGTCCGACCTCGTGGCCGAAGGCGAGGTGAAGGCGCTGATGCACCGCCTGACGCACATGAATCCCCGCGCGCCCCAGAAGACCGTGCATTTCGGAGAGGTGGCGATTGCGGATGTGTTTGACCTGCGCGGTTTCAATCTCAATGCCAAGCTCGATATCGATCCCGACTTCCTCACAGCCGAAGAGCACGCGGCGCATGATCATCACGACCATGAGCACGGCGAGCATTGCGACCATCCCTCGCATGCACACGAAGGGGGCGAGGGTCACCACCATCACCATGACGACGACGTCAAAAGCTTTGTGTTCCGTTCGGACAAGGCCTTCAGCCCGGCCAAGCTGGAGGACTTCCTGGGCGCCGTCGTGAATATCTACGGCCCGCGGATGTTGCGATACAAGGGCGTGCTCAATATGCAGGGGACCGACCGCAAGGTGATTTTCCAGGGGGTGCATCAACTCATGGGCAGCGACCTGGGGCCCGCCTGGGCTGAGGGCGAGCAGAAAAACAGCAAGATGGTCTTCATTGGAATCGATCTGCCCAAAGATATTTTCGTGCAGGGCCTGGAGCAGTGCCTGGTTTGAGGTAGGCTGTTTTCCTGCAACTTATAACAAGCAGGAGGGATTCATGATTGTCTCGATTCTCCAACGATTTGGTTTCAGGGTGTCACAGCATGCCGGCGAGCCGCTACAATCGCGCGCCGACCAAAATACCCGGAAAGCTGAATCGGGAGGCCAGCCAGGCAGAAAACAGGCCACAAGCAGCGTTAAAGTAGCTCCTGTGCAAACTGGCAAGGCGGCAGACAAACCGGGCGATCTGGCAACGGGTCGTTCGGCACAAGGTAAGGCCGGACTGTCCGACAGCAGTTTGACCAGGAGACAGTCCGGGGATTCTCCCAAGGCTGCTTCCGAGAGGAGACATATTGTGAAAGCCCCAGCGAAGAAGTCCAAAGCGCCAGCCAAGGCAGTTGCCAAAGCAGCGGTGAAAGCCAAATCGGCGCCCAAGGCCGCAGCGACGGCGGTAGGCGGGGCCGTGAAAAAAGCCGTCAAACCTGCTGCCAAAGCCAAGCCGGCTTCCTCGCCCGTTGCCAAAAAGTCCGCCAAGGTGTCGCCCCCGAAAAAGTCGGCCCCTGTCGCCAGCAAAAAGGCAGTGGCCCAACCGCTAGCCAAAACCAAGGTGGCAGCCAAGCCTGCCAAATCCTCCAAACCCGTGGCCAAATCGATTACCAAGCCCGCTGCCAAAGCGCCCACCAAGCCAGTTGCCAAAGACGACACCGTCGTCAAGGTATCTGGCACCCTGAAAGCACCGCCTGTGGCCATGCCTGTTCCCCCTGCTCCGGCACCTGCCCCGCAATCGGTGCTGAGGGCCCCGCCGCCCCTGAAACCGGGGCGAAGAAGTTCCCCCCGGACGGCGACCCAATCACCCCCGCCCGCACCTATGGTGCCAACCCATGCGCCCGACGCAGCCAAAGCCAGCTACTCCATAATGACCGAACGTGTGATCGCGCCGCCCATTCAGGCGGCTGCCAAAAAAGACCCCAAGCTTGCCAACAACTGGAAGACCAAGTCCGCAGAGCAGTTGACCGACGAGGAAGTCAAGGCTATGCCGGATTCCGAGTACATGAACGAAAAGCAGATGGCATTTTTCCGCCACAAGCTGTCAGTGCTCAAGCAGGAAATCCACAACAGTGCCGGTGAAACCACAGAACACCTGCGCGAAGACACCGTTGTCGTGCCCGATCCGGCAGACCGCGCCACCATTGAAGAAGAGCATGCCCTTGAATTGCGTACCCGCGACCGCGAACGCAAGCTGCTGAAGAAGATCGAGCAGTCGATCGCCCGCATCGATTCCGGTGACTACGGCTACTGTGACGAAACCGGTGAACCGATCGGTGTGGGCCGGCTGATCGCGCGTCCCACCGCCAATTTGTCGCTGGAAGCGCAGCAGCGCCGTGAGCTCAAGCAAAAGATGTTTGGTGACTAACGGCCGGTTTGCTGGTTGAACGTTTTTAACCGTCCCCTCATGTCCAAAGAAGATACCGAATCCGGCTTGCTCTCCAAGATGGTGAAGTTCGTCCGCAATCCTGCGACGAACTGGTCGGATCTGGACTCCGCGCAAGCAGACCGGAACGAAGCCATGAGCAAGCAATTGCTCAAGGAGATGATTGAGCGCAAGCGGCGCAACGACTTTGTGCGCAAGCGCGAATTCGACATGCTGCGCAAAATGCGCAAGCGCGAAGCCATGGGGGGTGTGGGTCACGATCCTGGCGGCCGACCGTCGTTTTTCCAGAGCAGCATGCCTTCCAGGCCAGATGACCGTGCATCCACGCTGAAAAAGATCGATGAGATCGAGGCGCAGATGTCCATGCAGTGGTGGAAAACCAAGAATGGCACCATCCAGGGCAATTCGGCTCAAGGACCCCTTGGAGCCCGCGGCGCGCCTGCCGCGACGCAGACCTCGCTGCTGGACAACGCCCTGCCTACCGCCTACAAGGCCACGGAACCCAACGGGCTGGAGTCTGCCGCCCAAAAAGCGGCAACTTCGGCGTCAGCGCAGGAGTTGATGCCGACCCAGCCCGATGCCTTGCTCACGGTGCCTGCAGCCTCCTCCGCACCGACCCAGCCAGCCAGCCTTCCTGCGAAGCCCCATGTCATTGGCGGTCTTGCGGGCGTTGGGGCTAATTACGAAGGCAGTACATCCGGCTTTTCGCCCTCCAAACTCACGGCGGTGGATGTGGAGGAGGACGGGGCCCGGCACGGGGTGCATGACGCAGAACTGGAAGAGGCCGCCATCCGCTTTGCCAATGGCGATGATGCCGGCGCCGAAGCGGGCCTGCTTGAGATATTGGGGCCGGGTGGTGTTCGCGCGGAGCACACTGAAACATGGCTGGCGCTGTTTGATTTGTACCGTGCCACGGGTCAGCAGGAAAAATTCGAGACGGCCGCGATCCAGTTTGTGGAGCGGTTTGACCGTTCGGCACCGCAGTGGTTCTCCATGCCGGACATGGTGAAAATGCTCAGCGCCCCGGCTGGCAAGGCAAGCAACGCGCCTGCTGCCGACTGGGTATGTCCTTCGGTGCTGGGCATCCAGACCGTTGCGGCCCTCAAGGCGGCCACGGCCAAGGCGCCGATGCCGTGGCGCCTGGACTGGAGCAACCTCAAAACCATTGAACTGGCTGCTCTCGGGCCTTTGACCGGGGTATTCAGTAGTTGGGCGGCACAGCCTGTTCAGCTGGGTTTTATTGGCGATGCGAAATTGCTAAACGTACTGCAAAACGCCACACCTTCGGGCAGTCGGGATACTGCTCAGAGCTGGTGGCACCTTCGCCTGGAAGCGCTGCGTGTCATGCACCGGCCCGACGACTTTGAACTCGCAGCCCTTGATTTTTGCGTGACTTATGAGGTTTCGCCGCCCGCTTGGGCTGTCGCGCGCTGCAAGTACAAGCCGCTGGATGCAAAAGGCGGCTCGATGGGCGGGCAGGCCATCATTGGGGAGGTGTTCCGCGACTCCACACACTCCGGCATCAGTGGTTTGGAGGGGGATACCCAGATCGATGGACAAAGCTCGGTGATGAACCAGTTGGCGTCAGTGGAACTGTCCGGGCAAATCCAGGGCGATGCCATTGAAGTGCTGGACAAGCTGGGGGCCAAACTGATGGGGGCAGACGTGATGCTGATCTCCTGCGCCAAGCTCATACGCGTCGATTTTTCTGCCGCGGGGACGCTGCTTAACTGGGTGTCAGCCCGTGAGGCTGAAAACCGTTCCGTACAGTTCTCGGACGTCAATCGCCTGGTGGTTGCTTTTTTCAATGTGATCGGAATCACGGAACATGCCAGGGTGCTTGCTCGAGTTGACTGAGGTCCACTCATCGTGTCCCGCCCTGCGAGGGATGCTACTGCATCCGGGGCGCTTGCGAAACGATTGTCCGCAGCCCGCGTAACCTGTCTGCCCCCTTGCTACCTCTGTCTTTGACCGGGTCCACACCCGTGCCCCGGGCCGGAAACCATCCTGCTTGCGGCCTGCTTGCGGCTTATGTCGTTCGCTATGACCGGGCGTCATGAGTGAGTGACCTGCCGACTGTTTTCAAAAAAACAGGAACGTTGCTGATACTTACTTCTCGCACTGTCTTGGCATCGCCGGGGCGTCATCAAGGCATGGCCTAGGATGTCATTCTGGTCCATCCATTGGCATGCCGTCCTGCGCGTCGCTTAATGCAACACTTTCATTGGCTTTGCTAAGTGCTTAATTTAGAACACTTTTTAAGTTCCGTATGACTTCTGAAGATGCTTCTAAGTCCTTGATTTCATTGAAAAAATTTGTGTCAAACCTCTTGCTTGCGGAATGTTTCCTGATAAAGTGGGAAAAAGTGCAATTTAGTGGTGAAAAGTGTTCTCTAAAGGTTTGTAACGGTGTTTCAAGGCGCGTCATCTCTAGTTCTCGATACCAAGGGGCGGCTCTCTGTGCCGACCCGGCATCGCGACGTGCTGAGCGCCACTGCCTCCAGCCAGCTCACCATCACCAAACATCCGCACGGCTGCCTTATGATTTTCCCACGCAACGAATGGGAGAAATTCCGCGACCGCATCGCCTCGCTGCCCATGCAGGCCCAATGGTGGAAACGGATTTTCCTGGGTAATGCGATGGATGTGGACATGGATGCGACTGGCCGTGTATTGGTTTCGCCTGAACTCCGGCAAGCTGCCGGCATCAGCAAGGATACGGTGCTGCTCGGCATGGGCAGCTACTTCGAGCTCTGGGACGCTGCGACGTATGCCGCCCAGGAGGCCGAACAAATGAAGGGTGAAATGCCCGATGTCTTCAGAGACTTTTCATTCTGAAAGAAGACGGTGCAAGACACATGGACACATCGCACCGTCTTGTTGAACGAAGCCATAGCGGCGCTTCACATCAACCCGGACGGCCACTACATCGACGCGACTTTCGGTCGCGGCGGGCATTCGCGCCTCTTGCTGTCTCGGCTTTCGCCGCAAGGGCGCCTCACGGCCTTCGACAAGGACCTCGACGCCATCGCGGAAGCGCAAACCATCGCCGACCCGCGCTTTTCAATTCGCCACGAAGGCTTCATGCACCTGGGTCAACTGCCCGCTGCCAGCGCAGCGGGCGTGCTGATGGACCTTGGCGTGAGCTCACCCCAGATCGACAACCCGCAGCGCGGCTTTTCCTTTCGTTCGGAGGGGCCTCTGGACATGCGCATGGATACGACGCGTGGCCAGAGTGTGGCCGAGTGGCTGACAGACGCATCCATAGAAACAATGGCGGAGGTGATTCGTGAATATGGCGAAGAACGGTTTGCTCAACAGATTGCAAAGGCGATTGATCGTCGCCGACAGGAACGGGGCCCTCTTCGAACCACCGCTGAGCTGGCCGAAGTCGTGGCTGGCGCGGTCAAAACCCGCGAGCCGGGCAAGGACCCTGCAACGCGCACATTTCAGGCTCTTCGGATTTTCATCAACGCCGAGCTTGAAGAGCTGCAACAGGCGTTAGAAGCTTCGCTGAAAGTACTCCAACCGGGAGGCCGTCTGGTGGTGATCAGTTTTCATTCGCTCGAAGACCGCATCGTCAAGCAATTCATTGCCGGGCAGTCGCGCGAAGTGTTTGACCGCCGCGCCCCGTTTGCCGCGCCCAAGGCCATGAGGCTCAAGGCCCTGGGCCGCATCAAGCCCAGCGAAGAGGAGATTGCCGCCAACCCCCGTTCCCGCAGCGCCGTGATGCGGGTGGCCGAGCGCACCGGGGTGAGCACATGAATACCGCAAAACTGCTCCTAGCCCCTCGGGGGTTGAACGACAGAGGTGAAGCGTCCCGCGAGCCGCGGCCTGCAGGGCCTCGGGAGCTATACGGAGTGGGCAAGCGTGGGGACTCTTCATCCCAGCGGGGGCTGCGGGACTGGCTTTGCCAGACCGCAGGCGCAGCGGCCCCCTCGGGGGGCAGCGCAGTACACGCAGTGACAAGCGTGGGGGCCACCAGATGCTCCGCCTGAACCTCGTCCTGCTGCTGGCCGTGCTGGCCAGTGCGCTTTATCTGGTCAGCACTCAGTACGAGTCGCGTCGCCTGTATGTGGAACTTGAAAAGGCCACCGCCCACAGCCGGCAAATCGAAACGGATAGTGAACGCCTGCAGCTTGAAAAGCGTGCTCAGGCCACGCCTCTTCGGGTTGAGAAACTCGCCAGGGATCGCCTGCAGATGCGCACGGCAACGCCGGCCATCACGCAGTATGTGACCTATCGGGATGCTGCGGTTGCCGGGGTGCCGCATGAGTAGGAGCGTTCTCTACAGCTCCAGCCCCTTGCTGGCCAGCAAGACGCCGGTCTGGCGCAGCAAATTTATTGTGGCGGCCATTGCCCTGGCTTTTGTGGGGCTGGCGGGGCGGGCCGCGTACATCCAGGTTTTCGGTAATGAATTTTTCCAGCGCCAGGGTGAAGTCCGTTTTGCCCGAACGCTGGAGTTGCCGGCCAATCGCGGCCGTATTCTCGATCGCAATGGCCTGATTTTGGCTTCCAGCGTGCCTGCTCCCAGTATCTGGGCCATCCCGGAAGATGTTGAAGCGAGCAAGGCCCAGCTCGCAGAACTCGCCAGGTTGCTGGAAATGCCGCAGGCTGATCTGAAGAAAAAACTGGGTAACGAGGACAAGACTTTTGTCTGGCTCAAGCGCCAGGTCGACGAGCCGATAGCCCAGCAAATCCATGCGATGGGCATCAAGGGGATCTATGCGCGCCGGGAATACAAGCGCAAGTACCCTGAAGGCGAGGCGGCTGCCCATGTGGTCGGGTTCACCAACGTCGAAGACAACGGCCAGGAAGGCATCGAACTCACCTTCAACAAGGAGCTCGCCGGAAAGGCGGGCTCACGGCGTGTCATCAAGGACCGGCTCGGTCGCGTGGTCGAAGGCGTTGGTGAGCAGGTGCCGCCGATCGAGGGCAAAGACATCCAGTTAAGCGTCGACAGCAAGGTGCAGTTCTTCGCTTACCAGAAGCTGCGCGACGCCGTGACCGCACGCAAGGCCAAGGCCGGCAGCGTGGTGGTGCTTGATGCGATCACTGGCGAGGTGCTGGCACTCGCCAACTACCCGAGCTACGTGCCTGACAAGCGGCAGAACCTCACGGGCGAGYAACTGCGCAACCGCGCGCTGACGGACACCTTCGAGCCCGGCTCCACGATGAAGCCGATCACGGTCGCCATGGCGCTGGAAGCCGGCCGGGTCAAACCGCAGACCCTCGTCGAAACCGGGCCTGGCCGCTTCAGCATCGGCGGCTTTACCATCAGCGATACCCACAACTACGGCACGCTGACCGTCGAGGGCGTGATCCAGAAGTCGAGCAACGTCGGCGCGTTGAAAATCGCGCAGAAGATGAGTCCGCACGAGATGTGGGATACCTACACCGCGCTCGGTTACGGCCAGAAGCCCCAGATCCAGTTTCCCGGCGCCGTGACAGGCCGGCTGCGACCCTGGAAAAGCTGGCGGCCGGTTGAGCAGGCGACCATGGCTTATGGCTACGGGCTCTCGGCCTCGCTGTTCCAGATGGCGCATTCCTATACCTCGTTTGCGCACGATGGGCAGATCATTCCGGTTACGATGCTCAAGAGCACTGAGCCCGCCGTCGGCGTCAGGGTGTTTTCTGCCGAGAACGCGCATGCGGTGCGAAGAATGCTCCAGATGGCCGCGGCACCGGGTGGCACCGGTCAACTGGCACAGACGGTCGGCTATTCGGTTGGCGGCAAGTCGGGCACGGCGCACAAGCAGGTCGGCAAGGGCTATGCGAGCAATAAATACCGTGCTTGGTTCACCGGCATGGCGCCTATCGAGGCACCGCGCATCATTGTCGCGGTGATGATCGACGAGCCGAGTGATGGCCAGTATTTTGGCGGCGTTGCGGCGGCGCCGGTCTTCAGTGAAGTGGTGCAGCAGACGCTGCGCATGATGGGCGTTCAGCCGGACGTGAGCGTCAAGCCGCAGATCGTGACGCAGGCTGTCGAGGAGTCGTTTTGACAACCCAGCTCCATACCCCCGAGCAGGCGGCCCGCTGGTTGCGTGAGCGCGTGACTGGCAGCCTGCGGACGGACAGCCGCATGGTGGGCGGCGGTGACGGATTCATTGCATGGCCCGGTGCAGCGACGGATGGCCGGAAGTATCTCGGTGATGCACTGGCTTCGGGCGCCCGCGCCTGCCTGGTGGAGCTGCAGGGTTTTGAGCCTCGCGGCCCGGAAGACGAAAGGGTGGCCGCTTACGCAGGACTCAAGGCGGCAACCGGCCCCATCGCCGCTGCCTATTTTGATGAGCCGAGCCGGCATCTGCAGGTCGCAGCCGTCACCGGCACCAATGGCAAGACATCGACAACATGGTGGCTGGCCCAGGCGCTGGGCAGGCTGGGGCGCAAATGCGGTGTCGTGGGAACCCTGGGCATCGGGGAGCCCGGTGCGGTGGTTTTCACGGGGTTGACCACACCTGATCCTGTGCTGCTCCAGCAGCAACTGCGCCGTTTTGTGGACGAGGGCTTCGCCGCCTGTGCCCTGGAGGCTTCCTCGATAGGGCTGGTGGAGCGGCGTCTGGATGCCACCACCATACAGGTCGCGATCTTCACCAATTTCACGCAGGACCATCTCGACTACCACCCGTCCATGCAGGACTATTGGGAGGCCAAGAAAATGCTGTTCAGCTGGCCAGGCCTGAAGGCGGCAGTCATCAACGTGGACGATGGCAAAGGCCTTGAGCTGAGCACCTCGCTGGCCGGCTCGGACCTGGATGTCTGGACATTGTCCTGCACAGGGCCAGCCCGGATTCATGCACAAAAAATTCACCACGGCGTGAATGGCGTGAGTTTTGATGTTGTCGAAGGTGCGGAGCAGCACAGGGTTTCCAGCAAGCTGGTCGGCCAGTACAACGTGTACAACCTGCTGGGCGTCATCGCGGCCCTGCGTGCCATGCGCATACCGCTGGCCGACGCGGTGGGCGCGTGTGCCGACCTGCTGCCGGTGCCGGGGCGCATGGACACGCTGGCGGAAGAAGGCCTGCCCCTGGTCGTCATCGATTACGCGCACACGCCTGACGCCCTGGAAAAAGTACTCACAGCGCTCCAGCCGGTCGCGCGCAGCCGCGGTGGCCAGCTCTGGTGCGTCTTTGGCTGTGGCGGAGACCGCGATGCCGGCAAACGCCCGCTGATGGCAGCGGTGGCGGAAAAAAATGCCGACCGGGTGGTGGTCACCAGCGACAACCCGCGCAGTGAGAATCCGCTGGCCATCATCGACCAGGTGCTGAGGGGGTTGAAACACCGCGATGCCGTGCACGTGCAGGCAGACCGGGCCATGGCGATTACGCATGCGCTGAGTTTGGCGCAAGCCCATGATGTGGTGCTGCTGGCGGGCAAGGGGCATGAAAGTTATCAGGAGATCCAGGGCGTGAAGCTTCCTTTTTCCGACAGGACGCAGGCGCAAGCCGCCCTCGCCCTGAATGCGGCGCGCGTGGCACGCCAGGCCGGGGGAGGCTCCGCATGATGACCTTGCAACAGACCCTGGGCTGGTTGCCGTCGGCCCGGCTGGTGGGTGATGGCAGCGTGAAGCCTCTGCGCGTGCACACCGATACCCGCAGCCTGCAGGCCGGCGACTTGTTCGTGGCGCTCAAGGGCGAGCGCTTTGACGCCCATGATTTTCTGGCGCAGGCCAAGGCACAGGGCGCCGTGGCGGCGATTGCCCACCATGGCCTGGCCGCGGCAGGTCTGCCGGGTCTGGAGGTGGCTGACTCGAAACTGGCGCTCGGCCAACTGGCGGCCGGCTGGCGTTCGCAATTCAGCTTGCCCCTCATTGCGGTGACGGGAAGCAACGGCAAAACGACGGTGACGCAGATGATCGCGGCTATCCTGCGCGCCTGGAAATCCACGCAGGCTTTTGCCACGGAAGGCAATCTCAACAACGATATCGGTGTGCCCCTGACGCTGTTGCGCCTTCGTGCCTCCCATGAGGTGGGCGTGGTGGAGCTGGGCATGAACCATCCCGGCGAAATCGCCTATCTCGCCGCACTGGCCAAGCCCGGCGTGGCGCTGGTCAATAACGCCCAGCGCGAGCACCTTGAATTCATGGCCACGGTGGAAGCCGTCGCCCGGGAGAACGGCTCCGTCCTGCAGGCCCTGGGCACGGACGGCATCGCCGTTTTTCCTGCCGATGATGACTACACCGCCATCTGGCGCGGCCTCGCGGGGGCGCGCCGCGCGCTGACTTTTGCACAAACGGGCCCGGCCGATGTGACGGCCCAAGCGCAGTGGAACGGCGACTGCTGGCAGGTTGCGGCACGGACACCCTCAGGGCCGCTTGATTTTTCCCTGCATATTGCGGGCCGGCACAACGTCAAGAATGCGCTGGCCGCCATCGCCTGTGCGCTGGCCGCCGGCGTTCCCCTGCCAGCCATCGCGGCGGGTTTGTCGGAATTCGCCCCGGTCAAGGGGCGTTCCCGCGCCCTGACCGTGCGCCTGGCGAATCGTGTGGTGACATTGATCGACGACACCTACAACGCCAATCCCGACTCCATGCGCGCGGCCATCGAGGTGTTGGCCGAGTTGCCGGCGCCGCGCCTGCTGGTCATGGGCGACATGGGTGAGGTGGGCGACCAGGGCCCCCAGTTCCACGAAGAAGCCGGCCGGTATGCTCGCGCGCGGGGCATCGAGCAGCTTTTCACGCTGGGCGCCCAGTCCCAAGGGGCGGGCACCGCTTTCGGCGCGGGACGCCATTTCAACCAGATGGCTGATCTGGCCGCCGCCGTGTTGGCTGAATTGCCGCAGGCCGGCAGCGTGCTGGTGAAAGGCTCCCGCTTCATGAAGATGGAGCAGGTGGTCCAGGCCATTGCAGATCACACACAAAACTACAAGGAAGAAACATGAGCCCCCACGCTTACATGCGTTCGCTGCCGGCGGCTCGGCAGGAGGCATTTCATGCTGCTTAGCCTGGCCCAGTGGCTCCAGTCGATTT
This sequence comes from Polaromonas sp. P4_F9, assembly GCF_056401235.1. Classification (NCBI taxonomy): domain Bacteria; kingdom Pseudomonadati; phylum Pseudomonadota; class Betaproteobacteria; order Burkholderiales; family Comamonadaceae; genus Polaromonas; species Polaromonas sp. P4_F9. The sequence goes on from NZ_JBFUJT010000007.1 coordinate 74,988, forward strand.
CCCCTGAATTCGGGTCGTTCAGGGTGTTTCAGTACCTGACATTCCGTGCCGTCATGGCCGCGCTCACGGCGCTGCTGATCGGCCTGCTTGCCGGGCCGTTTGTCATTCGCCGGCTGATTTCGCTGAAGATCGGCCAGCCCATTCGCGAATACGCGATGCAGACACACCTGAGCAAGAGCGGAACGCCCACCATGGGGGGCGTGCTGATCCTGATGTCCATCGGCATTTCGACCCTGCTGTGGTTTGACCTGTCCAACCGCTTCGTGTGGATTGTGCTGCTCGTCACCCTGGGATTCGGGGCCATCGGCTGGGCTGACGACTGGCGCAAAGTGGTGCTGAAAGATCCGGAAGGCATGCGATCGCGGGAAAAATACCTGTGGCAATCGCTGATTGGCCTGGTGGCGGCGCTGTACCTGGTGTTCAGCATCTCGGAGAGTTCCAACCTGCGTGTGCTGGAACTGTTTTTCAGCTGGGTGCAGTCGGGATTTGACGTCAACCTGCCACCCAAGGCCGGCCTGCTGGTGCCCTTCGTGAAGGAAATCAGCTACCCGCTGGGTGTGTTTGGTTTTGTGATCCTGACCTACCTGGTAATCGTTGGTTCGAGCAATGCCGTCAACCTGACCGACGGCCTGGACGGGCTGGCCATCATGCCGGTGGTCATGGTGGGGTCTGCGCTAGGCGTGTTCGCCTATGTGACCGGTAGCGCGGTCTACTCCAAATACCTTTTCTTTCCGCACATCCCCGGCTCCGGCGAGCTGCTGATCTTTTGCTCGGCCATGGCCGGGGCCGGGCTGGCGTTCCTGTGGTTCAACACGCACCCGGCCCAGGTGTTCATGGGGGACGTCGGCGCACTGGCGCTGGGGGCGGCGCTGGGCACCATCGCCGTCATCGTGCGCCAGGAAATTGTGCTGGCCATCATGGGCGGTATTTTTGTCGTCGAGGCCCTGTCCGTGATGATGCAGGTGACCTGGTTCAAGTACACCAAGAAGCGCTACGGCGAAGGCCGGCGCCTCTTCAAGATGGCGCCTCTGCACCACCACTTCGAGAAAAGCGGCTGGAAGGAAACGCAGGTGGTCGTCCGCTTCTGGATCATCACCATGCTGCTGTGCCTGGTCGGCCTGTCAACCTTGAAGCTCAGGTAAGGCATGAGGCATTTACAAGACCAAACCGTGTTGATCCTGGGTCTGGGCGCGTCCGGCCTGGCCATGGCGCGCTGGTGCGTCCGGCATGGGGCATTGGTGACGGTCGCTGACACACGCGAAGCGCCTGCATTGCTTGCGACGCTTCGGCAGGAACTTCCCGGGGTGAAGTTTGTGAGCGGCGCTTTCACGCCGGACCTCGTGCAGGGTAGCGCCGTGCGCGCAGTCTATCGTTCGCCGGGACTGGCGCCTGCCGTGATCGCTCCTGTGGTCGATGCCGCGCGTGCCATGGGCTTGCCTGTCGGGGGTGAACTTGATCTGTTCTCCCGGGCCCTGGCCGATCTCCGCGAGGTGCCGGCAACGGAGGCGGTGGAAGAAAATCCCCAGCCTCTTGAATCGCCTGAAGCGGTGATTGAATCGCCATTGCCCGATGTATCCGATGTATCCGATGTATCCGATGTATCCGATGTAACGGATGCCGCCGGCTCGCTTGAGGGCGAAGCCGCTGTGGTGGCTGATTCCTCCGGCGACGTGGAAGAGATGCCCGCGCCAGATGCTGCGGAAAGCGCGCCTGCCTCGGAAGATGCCGGCGAAGACGCGGCGTTGCCCGCTCTGCTGGCCCCCGCGCCGGCCGAACAGCCCGCTGGCTACAGGCCGGTGGTGCTGGCCATCACGGGAACCAACGGCAAAACCACGGTGACTTCCCTGGTCGGCCAATTGGTGCAACGGGCCRGAAAAACCGTTGCTGTTGCGGGCAATATCGGCCCGACGCTGCTCGATACGCTGTCTGCGCACCTTGATGCGGACACCCTGCCGCAGGTGTGGGTGCTGGAACTGTCCAGCTTCCAGCTCGCGGATGCGCAGGACTTTGAGCCGACGGCTGCCGTGGTGTTGAATGTGACCCAGGATCATCTGGACTGGCACGGCGACATGGATGCTTACGTCGCGGCCAAGGCCCGGATATTTGGACGCAGCACGTTCATGCTGCTTAACCGTGATGATTCCCGGGTGATGGCGATGCTTCCGCCGCCCGTCAAGGTACGCCTGCGGCCTCCGCAGGTTCGCCCGCATTCGACTTTTGGCGCCGGGGAGCCCCAGCGACCCGGCGACTACGGCATCGAAACCGTCAATGGCATGGCGTGGCTGGTGCGCGCCGCGGAAGCCGATGAAACCATCAAGCGCCGCAAGGGTGAAGAAGTGGAGCTGCACATCCAGCGCCTGATGCCGCTGGATGCCCTGCGCATTCGCGGCCGCCACAACGCCACCAATGCGCTGGCTGCGCTCGGGCTGGCCGTCGCGGCCGGTTGCAGCCTTGCGCCCATGCTGCATGGCCTGCGCGAGTACCGGGGCGAGCCGCACCGCGTGGAATCCATCGCGGTGGTGAACGATGTCGAATATTTCGACGACAGCAAGGGCACCAATGTCGGCGCCACCGCAGCGGCCCTGGCGGGTCTGGGGGCCGAACGCAAGCTGGTGGTGATTCTCGGCGGCGAAGGCAAGGGGCAGGATTTTTCGCCGCTGGCCGAGCCCGTGTCGCGCCACGCCCGCGCCGTGGTGCTGATCGGCAAGGACGCGCCCCTCATCCGGTCTGCGCTGCAGGCCAGCCAGGTGGCGCTGCTGGACGCCGCGTCGATGCGGGAGGCGGTGAGCCTGGCGGCCGCGCAGGCCCATACCGGCGACGCCGTCCTGATGTCGCCCGCCTGCGCCAGTTTTGACATGTTTGACAACTACGAACACCGCGCCCAGGTCTTTTGTGATGCGGTGCAGGCGCTGGCCCAGGAACAGGGGGTGGTGCTGTGACCGTGGCTGCACGCCTTTGGGGTTGGCTTTCCGGTGTCGGCGGCGTCGGCGCGGTCGCCGCGGATGTGCTGCCCGTTCGCCTCGGGCGGCAGAGCCTGTCCCGAAGCCCGGCTGCGCCTGTTCGCATGGCGGGGTTTGACCAGGCGCTGGTCTGGGTGACGGTGGCCTTGCTGATGTGGGGTTTGGTCATGGTGTATTCGGCGTCGGTGGCGATGCCCGACAACCCCAAGTTTTCCCGCTATGCGCACACGCATTTCCTGCTGCGTCATGTGCTGTCGCTGGTGGTGGCTTTCATCGTGGCGTATCTGGCGTTTCAGGTTCCCATGGCGACCTGGGAAAAGCTGGCACCCTGGCTGTTTGTGCTGTCCCTGTTGCTGTTGATGCTGGTGCTGCTGCCCTTTATCGGCAAGGGCGTCAATGGCGCGCGGCGCTGGATTTCAATGGGCTTCATGAATTTCCAGCCCTCGGAGCTGGCGAAATTTGCGGTGCTGCTCTACGCCGCGGATTACATGGTTCGCAAGATGGAAGTGAAGGAGCGCTTCTTTCGCGCTGTGTTGCCCATGGCGGTGGCGATTGGCATCGTGGGCCTGCTGCTGCTGGCCGAGCCTGACATGGGCGCTTTCATGGTGATTTCGGTCATCGCGATGGGAATCCTCTTTCTCGGCGGCGTCAATGCGCGCATGTTCTTCGTGATTGCGGCCGTGGTGGTGGTCGCGTTTGGCCTGATGGTGATGCTCAGCGAATGGCGCCGCGAGCGGATTTTTGCCTACCTGGATCCCTGGAGCGACAAGTACTCCATGGGCAAGGGTTACCAGTTGTCGCATTCGCTGATTGCTTTCGGGCGCGGCGAGATTTTTGGCGTGGGCCTGGGCGGCAGCATCGAGAAGCTGCACTGGCTGCCCGAGGCGCACACCGACTTCCTGATGGCCGTGATCGGCGAAGAGTTCGGCCTGCTGGGTGTGCTCGTGGTGATTGGCCTGTTCATGTGGATGACCCGCCGCATCATGCACATCGGCCGCCAGTCGATCGCACTGGACCGTCTGTTTGCTGGGCTGGTGGCACAAGGTGTCGGTATCTGGATGGGCTTCCAGACCTTCATCAACATCGGCGTGAATCTCGGTGCCTTGCCCACCAAGGGCCTGACCCTGCCGCTGATGAGTTATGGCGGTTCGGCCATTTTGATGAACCTGATCGCGCTGGCCGTGGTGCTGCGGATTGATTACGAGAATCGCACCCTGATGCGCGGGGGGCGGCCATGAGCGAGCATGTGCGCAGCGCCGGGCCGCCCCAAGCAAGCACGGCCCCCTCGGGGGGCAGCGCAGTACACGAAGTGACAAGCGTGGGGGCTCGCGTAGCCTTGGTGATGGCCGGCGGAACCGGGGGCCATATTTTTCCGGGCCTCGCCGTGGCCGAGGCCTTGCGCGAGCGCGGCTGGCGGGTGCACTGGCTGGGCGGCCGGGGCAATGCGGGCCACCCCAGCATGGAAAGCCAGCTGGTGCCACCACGCGGCTTCGCTTTCGAGTCGATCGATTTCTCCGGCGTGCGCGGCAAGGGCCCGGTCACCCTGGTGTTCCTGCCGCTGCGCCTGCTCAAGGCCTTTTGGCAGAGCATCCAGGTTGTGCGGCGCGTCAAGCCTGATGTGGTCGTCGGGCTGGGCGGCTACATCGCCTTTCCGGCCGGCATGATGAGCGTGCTGCTGGGCAAGCCGCTGGTGCTGCATGAACAGAACTCCGTGGCGGGCATGGTCAACAAGGTGCTGGCCGGCGTGGCCGATCGCGTCTTCACGGCCTTCCCCGGTGTGTTCAAAAAAGCCGAATGGATCGGCAACCCCCTGCGCCCCGCCTTCACCCGCCAGCCGGATCCCGCAACCCGATTTTCCGGCCGGGCAGGGCCCTTGAAGCTGCTGGTGGTCGGTGGCAGCCTCGGGGCCAGGGCCCTGAATGAGCTGGTGCCCAAAGCCCTGTCCCTGATGCCGCCAGCCCAGCGCCCTGACGTCACGCATCAAAGCGGGATCCGCCAGATCGACGAATTGCGCGCCAACTATGCAGCCGTCGGCGTGCAGGCAGAACTGACGCCCTTCATTGAAGACACGGCACAGGCATTTGCCGATGCCGACCTCATCATTTGCCGCGCCGGCGCCAGCACGGTCACCGAAATTGCCGCCGTGGGGGCTGCAGCGCTGTTTGTGCCCTTTCCTTCCGCGGTCGATGACCACCAGACGACGAATGCCCGGTTCCTGGTCGACCAGGGGGGCGGCTGGTTGCTGCAGCAGCGCGACATGAGCGCCGCCGCGCTGGCCGACATGCTACAAAAAATTGAGCGATCCGCGCTGCTTCAATGCGCGCTAAAAGCCAAAACCATGCAAAAAACTGATGCCACAACGCGCGTTGTGGCCGCTTGCGAGGAGCTTGCAAGATGAAACACGCCATTAAAAACATTCACTTCATCGGGTTGGGCGGCTCCGGCATGTCAGGCATTGCCGAAGTGCTGCACAACCTGGGCTACGTCATTTCGGGGTCTGACCTGTCGGACAGCGCCACGCTGCAGCGGCTGGCCAGGCTCGGCATCAAGACCTTTGTCGGGCATGCCGCCGACAACCTGGCCATGGTGGATGCGGTGGTGACCTCCACCGCCGTGCAGCCCGACAATCCCGAGGTGCTGGCGGCGCGCGAAAAGCGCATTCCCGTGGTGCCCCGTGCCCTGATGCTGGCCGAGCTGATGCGCCTGAAGCAGGGCATTGCGATTGCCGGCACGCATGGCAAAACCACCACCACCAGCCTGGTGGCCAGTGTGCTGGCCGAAGGCGGGCTGGATCCGACGTTTGTCATCGGCGGCCGGCTCAACAGCGCCGGCGCCAATGCCAAGCTCGGATCGGGCGACTACATCGTGGTCGAGGCCGACGAATCGGATGCCTCCTTCCTGAACCTGCTGCCCGTGATGGCGGTCGTCACCAACATTGACGCCGACCACATGGAGACCTACGGCCACGATTTCGGCAACCTGAAGAAGGCCTTTGTCGACTTCCTGCACCGCATGCCCTTTTACGGCACGGCGATTTTGTGTACCGACGACCCCGCCGTGCGCGACATCGTCCCGCATGTCTCCTGCCCGATCACCAGCTATGGCTTCGGTGAAGACGCGCAGGTGCGGGCCGTCAATGTGCGGCCCGTGGGCGCGCAAATGCATTTCACGGCGCAGCGCCGCAACGGCGTCACGCTGCCCGACCTGGAGGTTGTGCTCAACCTCGCTGGCGAGCACAACGTGCTCAATGCCCTGTCGGCCATTGCGGTGGCGGTGGAGCTCAACGTGCCCGACGCGGCGGTGCAGAAGGCGCTGGCTGAATTCCGGGGCGTGGGCCGGCGCTTCCAGAGTTACGGCGATGTGTCCGCCAAAGATGGCGGCCATTTCACGGTCATCGAGGACTACGGCCACCATCCGGTCGAGGTGGCGGCCACGTTGGCCGCTGCGCGCGGCGCTTTCCCGGGCAGGCGCCTGGTGCTGGCATTCCAGCCGCACCGCTATACCCGTACCCGCGACTGTTTTGAGGACTTCGTCAGGGTCATCGGCCAGGCCGATGCCGTGCTGCTGGCCGAAGTCTATGCCGCCGGTGAGACGCCCATCGTGGCGGCTGACGGCCGCTCACTGGCGCGCGCGCTGCGCGTGGCGGGCAAGGTGGAGCCGGTATTTGTGAGCGAGATCGACGCGATGCCGCAAGCCATCCTGGATAACGCACTGGGAGGCGATGTCGTGATGTGCATGGGTGCCGGATCGATTGGGCTCGTGCCCGGCAAATTGTTGGAACTGGAAGGTGCACGGTGAGTAGCAACGCAGACACATCCCCGGCCGTGAGCGCCGGGACAAGCGCGGGGGCCGCGTTTGGCAAGGTCGCCGTCCTCATGGGGGGCATGTCGGCCGAGCGCGAGATCTCCCTGATGTCGGGCCGGGGCGTGTTGCAGGCGCTTCGTTCCCGCGGTGTGGACGCCCATGCGTTTGACCCGGCCGAGCGCGATATCAGTGAGCTGAAAAAGGACGGGTTTGCGCGCTGTTTCATCGCGCTGCATGGCCGGTTTGGCGAAGATGGCACGGTGCAGGGCGCACTGGAGCTGCTGGGCATCCCCTACACCGGCTCCGGCGTCATGGCGTCCAGCATGGCCATTGACAAGGTGATGACCAAGCGGGTCATGCTCGCCGAAGGCCTGCCGACCCCCACCTATGTGCTGTTGCGCCGGGGCAGCTATGGCAGCGCCGACGTGAGCGCCGTCCCTGACAAGCTGGGCTTGCCGCTGATTGTCAAGCCCGCACGGGAAGGCTCATCGATCGGGCTGACCAAGGTGACCGAGCGGGCCGGCATGGCAGATGCGGTGGCGCAGGCTGAAAAGCTGGATGCCGACATCCTGTGCGAGCAGTTCATCAGTGGTGACGAAGTGACCTGCCCGGTACTGGGAACCGGCAGCGACGCACGCGCCCTGCCTGTCATCCGCATCGTTGCGCCCGACGGCAATTACGATTACCAGAACAAATACTTCACCGACACCACGCAGTACCTGGTGCCCTGCGGCCTGCCTGAAGGCGAAGAGGCCGTCATCCAGCAGCTGGTCCTGCAGGCTTACCGCACGCTCAACTGCCGCGGCTGGGCGCGCGCCGACGTGATGATTGACAAGGCAACGCGCAAGCCCTACCTGCTTGAAATCAATACCTCGCCCGGCATGACCGGCCACTCGCTGGTGCCCATGTCGGCACGCGCGGCCGGCATCTCCTATGAAGACCTGTGCCTCGAGGTGCTGAAGACCACGGCACTCGATCATCAAACGCAAGGGGGAGGCACCCCTTGAGCCGCACCATGCCACTGCCAAGCTCCCTGCCGGCGGACATCAAGCTGATGAACACCTTTTCGGTGCTTTTTGGCCTGGTGTTTGCGTCCATGGTGCTGGCGCTGGCCGTGGCGTGGCTGATGCGCCAGCCTCTTTTCAACCTGAGCGGCATCCGCGTGCAGGGTGATCTGGCCCACAACAACGCGGTCACCCTGCGCGCCAATGTGGCGCCCAAGCTGCGCGGCAATTTTTTCACGGTGGACCTGGCCCATACGCGGGCGGCCTTCGAAGCCGTGCCCTGGGTTCGCCGGGCGCTGGTGCAGCGCGAGTTTCCCAACCGGCTCAAGGTGGTGCTGCAGGAGCACAAGGCCATTGCCTACTGGGGCCCGGAAGGCGAGGCCCGCCTGGTCAACAGTTTTGGCGAGGTGTTCGAAGCCAACCAGGGCGATGTGGAGGCCGAAGACCTGCCGCTGCTCAATGGCCCACAGGGACGGGCGCCGCTCGTACTCCAGGCTTACCAGCTGCTGTCCCCGATGTTCGAAGGACTGGACGCGGTGCTGGAGAAACTGGAGTTGACCGGGCAGGGCAGCTGGCGCGCGCGGCTCGACAGTGGCGCCGTGATCGAGCTGGGAAGCGGCTCGCTGGAGGAGTTACAGGTGCGTGTACGGCGGTTTATCGCAACGCTGACACAGGTCTCGTCAAGGTATGGACGGGACCTGGAGTCCGCCGACCTGCGCTATGGCAACGGTTATGCGATCAGGCTGAGGGGTGTTACCACGGTGAACGCTGGTGACAAAGAAGACAGGAAAGTGAAAAGGTAAATATATATGGCCAAAGAATACAAGGACCTGGTGGTCGGACTGGACATCGGAACCAGCAAGGTCATGGCCGTGGTTGCAGAGGTCATGCCGGGCGGTGAACTCAAGCTTGCAGGCCTGGGCATTGCGGCCAGCAATGGCCTCAAGCGCGGCGTGGTGGTCAATATTGACGCCACGGTGCAAAGCATCCAGCAGGCGCTTAAGGAGGCCGAGCTGATGGCCGACTGCAAGATTGCCCGGGTCTACACCGGCATCACCGGCAGCCATATCCGCGGCATCAATTCCAGCGGCATGGTCGCGGTGAAAGACAAGGAAGTGACGCAGGCCGATGTGGCCCGCGTGATCGAAACAGCCAAGGCCATCAACATCTCGACCGACCAGCGGCTGCTGCTGGTGGAGCCGCAGGAGTTTGTCATCGACGGCCAGGATGTGCGCGAGCCGATCGGCATGAGCGGCATCCGGCTCGAGGCCAAGGTGCATATCGTGACCGGCGCGCAAAGCGCTGCCGAGAACATCATCAAGTGCGTCAGGCGCTGCGGGCTGGAGGTCGACCAGCTGATGCTCAACCCGCTGGCCTCCAGCCTGGCCGTGCTGACGCAGGACGAGCAGGAGCTGGGCGTGGCGCTGGTAGACATTGGCGCGGGCACCACCGATGTCGCCATCTTCACCGGCGGCGCCATCCGGCACACCGCCGTGATTCCGATTGCCGGCGACCTGATCACCAGCGATATCGCCATGGCCCTGCGCACGCCGACCAAGGACGCCGAGGACATCAAGGTCGAAAGCGGCTATGCCAAGCAGTTGCTGGCCGACCCCGACACGCAGGTCGAGGTTCCGGGGCTGGGCGATCGCGGCCCGCGCATGCTCAGCAAGCAGGCCCTGGCCGGCGTGATCGAGCCGCGCATTGAAGAGATTTATTCGCTGGTCCAGCAGGTCATTCGCGAGTCGGGCTACGAGGAGGTGCTGTCGTCGGGCATCGTGATCACCGGCGGCAGCGCGGTGATGCCAGGCATGGTGGAGCTTGGCGAGGACATCTTCCTCAAGCCGGTGCGCCGCGGCATACCGCGTTACTCCAGCGCGCTGTCCGACATGGTGGCGCAGGCCCGGGCCGCAACGGTGATGGGTTTGCTCGAGGAAGCGCGGCTCGCACGCATGCGGGGCTACAAGGTGGCGCAGAAGGCGGGCAGCATGCACAACGCTTTTGGTCGTGTCAAAGACTGGTTTGTGGGGAATTTCTGATGAACAACTATTTCAGTTTCATTCGTCGTCCTTCACGTTGTACCCATTGCGGAGGAGCAGACCCCCCTGCGTGACAGGGAGGTTCAGGCATCAAGACCGTTTAGAAAAATTTTGGCAACTGCAGTTTATTGACAGGAGGCTCCCAATGAGCATCGAAATGATTGAAATCGAAGAATTCAACCAGGGCACACAAATCAAGGTGATCGGTGTCGGTGGTGGTGGCGGCAATGCCGTCGGTCACATGATCGATTGCAATGTGCAGGGCGTCGAGTTCATCTGCGCCAACACCGACGCGCAGGCGCTTAGCCGCGGCAGCGCGCACAAGACCATCCAGCTGGGCAGCAGCGGGCTGGGTGCGGGCAGCAAGCCCGACAAGGGCCGGGACGCGGCCGAGCTGGCGGTGGACGACATCCGCAGTGCCATTGCCGGCGCGCACATGCTGTTCATCACGGCCGGCATGGGAGGCGGCACCGGCACCGGCGCCGCGCCGGTGATTGCCCGCGTGGCCAAGGAGATGGGCATTTTGACGGTGGGGGTGGTGACCAAGCCTTTCGAATTCGAAGGCGGCCGCCGCATGACCAACGCCGACCTCGGCCTGTCCGAGCTGGAAGCCAATGTCGACTCGCTGATCGTGGTGCTCAACGAAAAGCTGCTCGAAGTGCTGGGCGATGACGTGACCCAGGATGAAGCCTTCGCCCATGCCAACGACGTGCTGAAAAACGCCGTCGGCGGCATTGCCGAGATCATCAATGTGCCCGGCCATGTCAACGTTGACTTTGAAGACGTGCGCACCGTGATGGGCGAGCCCGGCAAGGCCATGATGGGCACGGCCAAGGCCAATGGCCCGGATCGCGCCCGCATCGCGGCCGAACAGGCGGTGGCTTGCCCCCTGCTGGAAGGCATTGACCTGTCGGGCGCCAAGGGCGTGCTGGTGCTGATCACCGCGGCCAAGGGCTCACTCAAACTGAGCGAGTCCAAGCTGGCGATGAACACCATCCGCGCCTACGCCTCGCCGGACGCGCACGTGATCTACGGCACGGCTTACGACGACGAACTGGGGGACGATATCCGTGTCACGGTGGTCGCCACGGGCCTGAGCCGTCAGGGTGTGCGCCGCCACGCGCCGCCGCTGCAGGTGCTGCGCACGGGCACCGACAACGTGCCCTTCAACGTGCCCACGCTCAACACGGTGGCGGGCGGCGCAGGCGTGCCGCAGACGGCCATGGGCAGCATGCAGCCTGATTACGGCAACATGACCGTGCCCAGCGTGTGGCGCACCAACCGCACCCAAGCGGCAGCCAAGGTCGATGCGCTGGCTTCCGGCGGCATGGATGACTTCGAGATCCCGGCGTTTCTCAGGAAACAGGCCGACTGATCGATGTAAAGCCACTGCGCGGCCCGATCTTGAGCCTGTGGTGCGCGCCGTACGGTAGTGCGGCTGTGCTCCTCGGCTCAACCTCGGACCGCTCGCTACGCTTTCCATTCGATCATTCTGTAGTCCTCTGTAGTTCCCTCTGTAGTCCCTCAGGACGCTCATCGGACGTTCGTCGCGATTCTCTTTAGGGCCTGGCTATGCGTGGCATTGCTATCCCCTACCCGTGAAATGGCCGCGTACAAATTAAAATAAGCAGATGCTTGCCCAAAGAACACTCAAATCCCTGACCAAGGCCGTGGGCGTGGGCCTGCACAGCGGCCAGCGGGTGGAGCTGACCTTGCGGCCGGCGCCGCCGGATACCGGCATTGTGTTTCGGCGGGTGGATTTACCGCAGCCGGTGGACATCGTCATCTCGGCGCAGGCCGTGACCGACACCCGGCTGGCGTCAACCATCTCGGCCGGTGGTGCCAAGGTGCACACTGTCGAGCACCTGATGTCGGCCTGCGCGGGCCTGGGCATCGACAACCTGTATATCGACATCACGGCGGAAGAGGTGCCCATTCTGGATGGCTCTGCCTCTTCATTCGTCTTTTTGCTGCAGTCGGCCGGCATCGAGCTGCAGTCCGCGCCCAAGCGCTTCATTCGGGTGCTCAAGCCGGTCGAGGTGCGCGAAGGCGAAGGCGCCACAGCCAAGTGGGCACGCCTGAGCCCCTACGAGGGCTACAAGCTGAGTTTTGAAATTGACTTCGACCACCCGGCCGTCGACTCCACCGGCCAGCGCGTGGAGTTCGACCTGAGTTCGGGCTCCTACACCCGCGACATCGCCCGCGCCCGCACCTTCGGCTTTACCAAAGACGTCGAAATGATGCGCGCCAACGGGCTGGCACTCGGTGGTGGGCTGGACAACGCCATCGTCATGGACGACTACAAGGTGCTCAACACCGAGGGCCTGCGCTACAACGACGAGTTCGTGAAGCACAAGATCCTCGACGCCATGGGCGACCTGTACCTGCTGGGCAAACCGCTGCTGGCAGCCTACAGCGCCTTCCGCTCCGGCCATGCGATGAACAACAAGCTGCTGCGTGAGCTGCTGGCCCACCAGGACGCTTACGAAGTTGTCACCTTTGCGGACGAAAAACGGGCTCCTCAGGGCTTTGCCACCCTGGCGCGCGCCTGGTAGCCCGCAACAGACAGTCCACACGCCATGCTGCTCTTTCGCTGGCTCGTCCTGCTGTTGCTGCTGGTCTCCGCCATGTCCTTCATGTTTTACGCGGGAACGGGGCAGCCGCGCTTCAGGCGATTCGGCCTGATCATCCTCAAGTGGACGCTGATTGCCGCCTTTGGATTCTTTGCGGTGCTGATTCTGGAGCGGGTGGCGTAGCGGGTGATCAGGTCTCAACGGCGAATTGCAGTTGAGGACCATCAGATTGGGGGCGCCTGCCAGTCGCGCCATGCACTGCAGAAACGTTCTTGGTGAGGTCGATTCCTATGGTGATAATGGCCATGACTTCCCCATCCAGGTGAGTTGATGAAAAGATTGGCCTCTCCATCGTGGCACTCAGTTGCCGTGAACCGCAAGTCGCACGACTCGCGGCTCGCTTGGGACGGAGAAGTTCCTTTCATTCGTTGGGCCTTATGAAGCCACAGAACAAGAAGCCTCTTGAGTTCGGGCGCCTCACGCTGAATCCCGACGGTCGCTATCGCGTGGCCAGAGAGTTCCAAGACTACGACTGCAAGCTTCATAGTCCTGGCGAAGAATGGGCTTTTGTAGGTTACGATTTCCTGCCATACGATGCCGGCTACACATTGCATGTCTCGTTCGAAAAAGACCATGAAGACGTCATTCGTATGCAAGACCACCCAGAGGCACAAGAGCGCATCTTGACCAGCTTCGAGCAATACGTGACGCAGGCCCAACAAGTGCTTCAAGCCGACGCTGCTGCGCGGCGCGGCTTAAGCTAGGCGTAGCGCGCCGTGAAACAGGCCGATCTGACGCGCCAGCTGCCGCGAAACAAGGAAGACGCTTCCAGCGCGAGCGCTTTGGTCACTCTTGGTTACCCAACGGTCAAGCCGGTTTTGCGACACATGCTGGAGTGGCTCAAGACAAACGGGTCGCCGGTCGACCTGGTGATGCGAGAGTTCTTCGTCTCATTGGGTGTACACGGAGTACCCGTAGTACGGGAGGCCCTTCAATCACGACATGACTTCCTCAAGTACGCAGTCACCACTCACGTTGTTGCGTGCTGGCCAAAGGAGGCTGTTGCCGGCGTACAAACCGAACTGCAAAGTCTCGCAACGGGCTCCGGGTTCTACGGCACCGACCTCGTTGCCATGAAGCTGCTCATCGAACACGGACTGGCCGACCGGGCGTGGCTGCAGGAGTGGAGCGAGTTCAAGCTCAAACGCCTGCGCGAACTATTGGACTCGGCTGAAGAGATCCAGCTCCTGCTCAGAACTCCGGAATGAACCAGTGCTCTAGCTTGTTACGGGGACTTCTCACGTAGCCAAGTATCGATTGCGATGAATGTTGCGCAGCCACCCGTGGCCAGCCTCTTTCCCCAAGGCAACAGCACATTGACAGCACACTCAATAGTGACGACCCGCCTTGTAGGAAGCGCTGGCATTGGGCTTCAACGCCGTGGCTGCCGCCAAAATGGCCGTTGAACGCCCCGCATGGGCGTGGGTGATGGCCAGGCCCAGCGCGTCGGCGGCATCCTTGCCGGGGAGGGCCGGCATCCCAAGACGCTGGGGGTAGACAAAGCCTACGACATGCGCGACTTCGTGGCCGCGTTGCGAAGTCGCAGCGAGTTCAATCCTGAGTTGATCGCTGAAGAATTCATTTCAAGTTTCTGGACTAAAAATACAGCCTCAACGTTTGACATGAGGGGCAGCCGGAGGTGGGGCGAAGCCTGCCGGAAGCTGTCCGCTCGATGGAGGGGTTAGACGACATTCTCTCAGTGCAGCCTGATGCTCAAACCAACATCGTCCGGATGCCAGCCGCGGTAGCTCGCAAGACGCGGTGTAGTGGGCTCGTGATATACGACATGAACCCCGGCGCCTCCGATTACGTAGAACCATGCCGCGCCGACGGTCAGGGAGCCACGGTTGATCGCATCGACATGACCTACATAGATGTCAGCACTTGGCCCCGTGACCAGCGGTACGGCAGAGAAGCCAAGGCGCACATGAGGGTGGGGTACTCCTGAGAGTATTGCGATAGCGAAGCTTCGTGTTGGAAGAGGTATCTCGTACTCAACTGCCATGCAGCCTAGAAGCTTCAAAAAGTACAAATGAACACCAAGCATCTTCGAGTGTGCATGAACGCCGAAGGCTCTTTTGATAGGCATTGGGCGTCCAGCAACAAGCGGAGAAGTCGCCTGTAGAGTTGCTGAAAGCTCTTGCCACGCTAGATCGTGAGGTTGGGTCCTGCTGTTGTTGCAGCGCTGGCATATAGAGGGACTGAACTTCAGGTCGTCAGAGTTGACGCCTTTGATCCGCTGGTTCACGCTTTCTCGGGAATGGCGGAAAACAGGATTCTTGTGCGTGATGCCAGGGAATATCGCGCGAAAATCAGAGGCCTTCACCATGTGCTCGCTGCTGTCAGCCAGGGCGCCGCAGATCCAGCAAGGAGACGAACTCATGGCGTCTAACTTTGGAACTGACCGGGCCGCAACACTTGCCGCGAAGCGGCTTCCTGAACTTGTGGGGGTGTCCATATAGGAGCTGTTAGGTCGGCGCGAGTGAGGCAAACGTCTGATCAAGATCCACCTCAATTCGCGCCTTGGCTCTGAAGCCATCACGGGAGAGCATATCAGCCATGTGCTTCTCGCAAACAACGACGTCACAGTAGCAACTCGCGACAGCTAAAGCTGCCCAATCCTCCAAGTCCGTCGGCTTCGGAGCGTACTTGGGATTGCGGAGTACCTGTTTGTGCAGGTGCAGATCAACTCGCCGCGTCGGCATGTCGTTAATGAGCTTCTTCAGACCAGTCTCCCCAAAAATCTCCAATGTATTCGCAGGCAGCCGATGCTTCACCATTGCCCGATTCAAGGGCTCCAATATGTCCACTGTGCTGATTGCGTACAAGAAGTTCTCGCGAAGTTCGGGCTTCAACTCGGCAGCGCGCACGTGGAGGGATGCCAAGTGACTTCGGAAATTTTCCCGGTGCTGTGATGCGTATGAAGCCGGCGGCGGAATGCGTAAGACTTCGTTCCCAACCAGCATCGTTCGCTCAAACTCCTCCGCAAAGCTGCTAGGTACGGTGCTGGCCGCTGCTTCTCCAAACGCATGCGCATGTCCGAAGCCAAGTATCTGCAATTCCTCTGGGACGATGTGCGTGAAGTGCGCCGACAGAGCCACCTCAAGCTCGTGCCGCACGACCGCCGGATAGCCCGCAATGGTCCGACCCCGAGAGAAGCGCCACATCGTAGAGCCAAGCCTGACTTTGCGGCCATCATTGGAGATGCGTGAGGTCTCTATATAGTGGATTGCTGAGAGCGGTAGAGTCGCATGCCCTGCAGTGCATACAGCGTCCATGGCACGAACAATTCTCGTTGCCCTTTGAGAGTTGTCTTTTCCATGGATCATCCTCGAGAGTTCGATCCACTTGTTTTGATCGAGGTAGATGATCACCCGGAGACCTAACGTCGGCGCTCAGCAGACGGCCTCCGCAGGTGGACGGTCCGATGGAGCAACCAGTTATGCGTCACAGGGAAGATGGTAATCACAATGACCGCCCCATCGCACTGGTCCACACATATGCCATGAGGCTTGTAGCAAGGAATGGCGCTACGTAGATCACGACAACGATTGCCAAATAGCACCTCCATCTGGACACGATTGAACTTGCGTATGCCCAATAAAAAAAGGCCCCCGAGATGAAGATGGGGAGCCATGTGGAGGCGATCACCATAGCGGTCGGAAACGTGCCAGCCGATCTTGGCACCCCCGCACGACTAATTGCCATGAAAACAAGAAGATAGAGCGCGACAAGGACGACCGTGCTCAGGAAGGCAAGTAGAGGATTGAGACGTGCTGCGCGAGGGTTCATGACGTATAACGCCCGAAGTAAGCCGACCCGCGAAGCGGGTTCGGCTTGAATGAATTGGTAGGTGGCAAGCGGTTGATCATGCTGAGCGCGGGAAGGGCGCTGTTGTGCCATCTGCATAACGCAATAATCCTCCCCAACTAAGGCCGATAAAGACTGGGTCACCCTCTTTACGTGACATGACAATCGCGCCTGGATGATACAAGTGTCTCAGCCCATCCGGTGAGAAGCGCGTGGTGAGCTGCGGCTCATGGCCCGCCTCAAGCATGTCGGGGAGTTCAGCGTGGAATGAGGCAAGGAGGGGCATGCCGTGAACCGTTACGTAAGCCCCAGCGATGATCTTTCCGCGTCCCATATTCATATAAATCGGGGTGAAGGTGGCGCCGCCAGATGGGCGATGAAATGGGTCTATTCCATCGACGCTGTAAAGACCAAATCTGTCGGGAACTGGTTCGAGTCCAAATATTGCTCTAACTATGCTCGAGGATGGAAGCCATTTCACAGGTGCAGCCCAACCTGCAGCAGCGGTGTTAATGACCGTCTTTAAAAGCCATCTCTCGAGGAGCTCCCCCTCTATGTTGATTGAGCCCCGAAAGTTCTTGTCATTGGCTTCTGCTTGAAACTGGGCCATCCGGCCAACTGTCTCATCCAAGGGGCTGAGGAGGGAATTGTGACGTCTACAAAGAATATTGGACTTCTCAGCTCCACGTGTTGGAGCTCCTTCTCTAATGCGCTGCACACCCTCAATTACGATTGGACAGGAACAGCCCGCTTTAAAAACGGAACTGCTAATGACATGCTCGCCAGACATGCTATCGCAACCACCTAATGAACTTGCCCAGCACCTCGACGTCTTGATTTTTCTGGTCAATTCCGGGCCCCGAGTTTGACAGGACTGCCACCTAACGAATGTGTACCGCAGGTCCGCGGTATAAAACGGCCGCTGCGGTATAACGTGGCGGTCTCAAAATGAGTTAAGTCTCTGCCAGGAAAATATTTACCGCACATTGCAATCTCATGCCAGTTAAATAAAAAAGCACTAAACCCCGCAGTTGGATTCTAGGGAGCAAGCCGTGAAGAAGCCTCCTCTAAATAGACTATTTTCTGGAGTTGCCGCAGGTTTATTTCCTCCCCGCTTAATGGCAACCCGGTTCGGCTGCACCAGCTGGTATCGGCCACTCCTGCGCAAGCCAAGGTATTGACTTGGCCTGCGGTATTGCCCAAGGCAAGTTCATGAACAGGATTTTCACGGGCACTTGAGGTGCAGCGAGGGGCTAGCCCCCCATCTTCGCCGCCAAACCTGTCAACGAATAACGGAAGCAACGGCACCAGTCGAGCGAATCATCGCCGGCCTTCCATTGCCGCGGGCGGGAGGGTGAAGAAAACCGCTGCGCCGTGCCCTGGCGCGCCCTCTGCCCACACGCGGCCGCCGTGGCGCTCGACGATCCGGCGAACGGTCGCGAGCCCGATCCCCGTTCCAGGGAATTCGCTCTCGGTGTGGAGTCGCTGAAAGGGCCGAAACAGCTTGCTGGCGTAGGCCATGTCAAAGCCGGCTCCGTTGTCGCGCACGACAAATACCTCGCTGCCGTCGCGCTGTTCCGTTCCGAATGTGATCTTCGGTTCATTGGTCTTGACCGTGAATTTCCACGCGTTGCCGAGAAGGTTGTCGAACACAATGTGCAATAGCTGGCGATCCACCTCTGTGACGAGGCCTTCCTGGATCAGCAGGCTGACCCGTCGCTCGGGTTCCTTGCGCTGCAGCTCTTCGCTGGCGGCCCGGGCAAGCGCGGAGAGATCGACCGGGTCCCGGCTGAGCTGTGCGCTCGTGATCCGCGAGAGATTGAGCAGGTCGTCGATCAGCTGCCCCATCCGGTCGGCTTCCTCGCGCACCACGCGAAGAAACCGCCGTCCTTTGTCGTCGAGCTGCGTCGCGTAGCCCTCATCAAGCAGGTGCGTGTATCCGTTGATTGCACGCAGCGGCACCCGCAAGTCATGCGACACGGAGTAGCTGAACGCTTCCAGTTCCTCGTTGGCGCGCATGAGCTCCGTGTTCAGCTCGTCGCGCGCTCGCGCCATGGTGAGGTGCGTGCGCACGCGCGCGAGCAGTTCCTGGGATGTGAACGGTTTGGCGAGGTAGTCATCCGCGCCGGCGGAAAGGCCTTCGAGCGAGGCTTCCTGACCCGCGCGCGCCGAAAGCAGGATCACCGGCAGCGTGCGCGTTTCGGGATCCTCGCGCAGCGCCCGCACCAGGCCCAGGCCGTCGAGGTTCGGCATCATCACGTCGCTCAGAACGAGGTCCGGTTTTCTCTGCTGAATGGCGGCGAGCGCTTCGCGGCCGTCGGCCACCACCTGTACGTCGTAATGCGGCGCAAGCAGGCCCGAGAGGAAGGTCCGCAGGTCACGGTTGTCGTCGGCGACGAGCACGCGAGCACCGCTCTTTGCCGGAGCGGCGGCAATCGGCTGTGACTCGTAAGGCAGCCATTGCAGCGCCTCGTCGAGATAGGCCGACGCGCTTCTCGCCACCGATGCGTCCGGGGACTCTGCCACGACGTGCTCCGGCGGCAGGTGGTTGCGCCCGCCGCGCAGCGCGATCGTGAATTCCGCGCCCTTGCCTTCGTCGCTCGCGACGCGGATCTCGCCGCCGTGCAGCTTGACGAGCTCATGGACCAGCGCGAGCCCGATGCCCGTGCCTTCGTGCGAGCGAGCGCGCGCGCCCTCTACCCGGTGGAACCGCTGAAAGAGCTTCGGCAGTTCGCTCCTGGGGATGCCCGTGCCCGTGTCCTTCACCGTCAGGTGCGCGCCGCCTTCCGCCGCAGCAAGGCGCAGGCTCACGCCGCCCTCGAAAGTGAACTTGAGCGCATTGGAGAGGAGATTCATGACGATCTTCTCCCACATGTCGCGGTCGACGTAGATCGGCGCCGGCAACGGCTGGCAGTCCACCGAAAAGGAGAGCCCGGCTCTTTCCATTGCCGAGCGAAACGCGCTCGCCAGATCCGCGGTGTAGCGCGCGAGGTCGGTCGGCGCGAACCGCGCCGAGTGCCGCCCGGCCTCCATGCGCGAAAAATCGAGCAGCGCGTTCACCAGGCGCAGCAGGCGCAACGCGCTGCGCTGCATCTGGAGCAGCCGCTCCCGCGCCTCGGCACCGAGCTCGCGCTCGGCAAGCAGCGTCTCCAGCGGTCCGAGCAGCAGCGTGAGGGGTGTCCTGAACTCGTGGCTGACGTTGCTGAAGAAGGCGGTCTTGGCCCGATCGGTCTCGGTCAGGGCCTCGGCCCGCGTTTTTTCTGCCTCGTACGCGCGGGCATTGGCGATGACGTTCGCCACCTGATCCGCGGTAGCCCGAAAGAACCTTCGATACCGGTCGTCGAACGCGCGGTGCGGGCTGATGCCGGCAACGAGAAACGCATAAGGCTCGGATTGGCCTGTCCGCGAAAGCGGCAGGACGATCGCTCGTTCGGGCCGCGCGTTCCAGCGACCCGCCGGCAGCGGCCCGAAGCGCGACGCGAGGTCGTCGACGACGAGCTCCTGAGCGGTTCGAATGACTTCCGCAAAGGGCCAGGAAGTTGTACTTGCCCCTTCCTTGACCGGCACATGCGCGGGCCTGGCGCGGCCTTCATACGCCTTCCAGCCGCTCACGGCGACGAGTTGAGCGTCGAAAGTCCTCTCGTTCAGAACATAGAGCAGCACGAACGGGAGATCCAGCTCGTTGGCCGACAGGACTTCCGCGGCAATTCGGTACGCTTCGTTCTCGGATTTTGCTTCGGCCGCCCGCGCGGCCAATTCGTGCAGCATCCGGATCTGGCGTTCACCCTGCACCTTCACTGTCGTTTCCTGCACCGTGTTGAGCAGGCCGCCGACGCGCCCGTCATCGCCCGGGACGGGGCTGTACGAAAACGTGAAGTACGTCTCTTCGGCCATGGCCCCGCTGTGAATGAACAGCTGGAGGTCCTCCGTCCATGTCGCCGGGCCTCCTTCCAGGACGCCCCTCGCCATGGGCCCGGCAACGTCCCAGATCTCGGCCCATACCTCCGCGGCCGGAGCGGCGAGCGACGCGGGGTGCTTGTCCCTCAGAATGGGGCGGTAGGCGTCGTTGTAGAGGTGCAGGAGATCGGGGCCCCACCAGAGCAGCATGGGAAACCGGCTGCCCAGTACGACGCCCAGCATGGTTCTGAGACTGTTCGGCCAGGCTTCGACCGGGCCGAGCTTTGTCTTGGACCAGTCCGTCGCGCGCATGATTGCACCCATTTCGCCGCCGCCGGTAAACAGGTCCCCGGGGGGAGCGCTGACAGGGGCGGCGGCGCCCGGCACGTTGACGGCGTTGGAGTTGGTGTCCGCTACGTACTTGTCTGTCATTTGCTACCCGGTGAGGATCGCGAACAAGGTGGTGACAACGATAAGAGCAATGTGTCACGCGTCAAGGCACACAACACAATGCGTAATGTATGCCCGGGGTCTGCGGTACGCAACGGCCGCTGCGGCATAAGGTGGCGGTCTTGAAATGAGCTACGTGATTGTCGGGAAATGACTTTCAGCACATTGCAGCCTTACGCCAGTTAAATAAAAAGCACTAAACCCCGCAGTTGAATTTTAGGGAGCAAGCCGCGAAGACGCCTCCTCTAAATAGACTAGTTTCTGGAAAAGCAACAGGCTTATTCCGTTTTACCCCGTCGGCACGGTGTCGTGCTGGTTACGCGTGATGAGACCCTGGCGGGAGGCAAACGAAGCTTGCCGGAGCACGTCCGCTCGGTGGAGGGGCGGGCGTCATGGGCTCAGGCGCACGAGCGGACTCAGCGCTTCGGGCTACCGGGAGGCGGACGGTTCTTGCGGTAGGAGTTCTTCAGCGCGATCTTGCCGTCTCGAAAGGTGAACAGATCACAACCATGGACTTCAACGCGAGTGCCGTCTGCCCGCGTCCCCGTGAACGTCCACTCGGAAACTCCCCTGTCCCCATGGACAAAATGGCGCGCGTTGCCCCAGTGGGCATCGGGGAAGGTCGTCCAGACTTCAGCGAAGGCGGCCCGCACTGCCTCATGGCCCGCGTACCGGGCGCCGCAGGTATCCGGGCCTGCAGAGGATTCAAAGACGCAGTCATCGCTCATGAACGACATGAGGGCATCGACATCGTGACGGTTCCACGCATCGGCAAAGGCTTGCAAGACCTCGGTGGTGACCTCTGCAATCGCGTTCGACATGACTTGACCCCTTTCGGCGTGCACACCGTCAATGATGCTCCTGATGTCCAATGTTTGAGGTAACCGGCGGCTGACAGTGGGCGAAGTCCGCTGTTGGACGTCCGGTTGACTGATGGGGTTAGGCCGCACTTGATGCGAGGGCCGGCAGCCGCCTTGCTCAGGGCATGGCCGAGGAATGGTGGGCGACGATCAGCCACTTGCCCGAATTCTTATGGAATACCAAGGTGAAGCGTGCGGGCCGAGGTACCACTTGGCCTTCTCGAACATCCGAGAATGTGTAGTAGCCGGAGCTAAATGCCGTCTCGCCGAAGACGCGAATATGTTGCTCACCGATGACCACGCGCGCGTTCGGTCGCGCCGCGGCACCTTTAAAATATTCCCAGATGGCCGTTGGGTTCGGAGCAATCGTTTTGGCGGCTGTTCCCCAGAGTACGGCTTCCGTGTCATACATGCTGACAATGTTCTTCGGATCTCGACTGTCATACGCGGCCTGCCATGCTTTGGTTGCCGCAGCGATTTGATCTCTCGTTGCCTGCTCATCGGCCGGCACTGATGCGCAAGCGTTGAGAAAGAATAGGAGAATGGCGGAGAAAAGCACTCGCATGTTGGTCGTCCTTTCTGCAGTTAAGGGGCTCGTCCAATCGACCGTGATGGGAAGGTACGGTGAGGCCTAACGTCCGCGCTCAGCCGCGTGCGTCTTCGCACGTCGGCTGCGGCGCATTGGATGGCATGCTCTCATGCGGCCACAAATCTCGTGTCACCCGGCGGCCACAGGACAGAGTACTCCTCGGCGTCCAGTCTCCGGTACGCAGCTCGCAATACCGACGCGAGATGCGAAACCTTGCTAACGACAGCATGAGCACGCTCGAACGTCTCGTGCGGCTCGGAAGTGAGGATGAAGATATTGGCTTCCCCCGACCCCGAATCATGACCATCGACGTCTGCAATTTCGCCCGACAATTCTGCCATCAACGTGTCTTCTAGCCCAACCACCGCATCAAACTCCTCCATCGAGTTGCACGGAAATTGGAGCACGAGCTGAAACTGCGCCTTCTTCATGACATCCAACGTTTGACGAAAGGGTTAGGTTCCTGCTTGTCCATGGTGGCGCTCGCCTACGCGGCCTTTCTTTGGGCAACCTCATGCCAATACCTGGCGTGGAGACTGGTGACCTTGAGTATCGCGTCTGCCCGTATTGGCGCCGGCCAGAAGACAAGCTCATAGCGCTCAACGCATTCCCCTGAAGGGTCAAACTGGTCGCCTAACTCGGCAAGGCGGAAGTTCCTTGCCGAGTACCGCGCTCGATAGGTTCCCGGCAGGAGGGGTATCGGCGCCCATACTTCGCGGTTCCAGTCCACAAACCCAATTTCCGCTCCTGTTGGTGGCGAGAAGGGAACCTCGACGACTTCCTCCCATTCCTCGGAGAGAGGTGGTTCATCGGAGCAAATGCTAATGGATAGATGAACATGTCCGGTATGCGTGCCAAAGACAAGAAAAAGCTGACCCGGGATCGCCGCCCCGCAGAGCCCGTTTACTTGCCCCTTGCTGTGACTGGCTGAGAAGGCGGCATTCGCCGTCTGGACGTAGGCCTGTCCGTAGTGGGCGAAGACCTCGTCTGCGAAGACTTCTTGCGTCGATGTAGGTAGAGGCATCCGAAGGACCTAACGTAATGCATACCGCAGGGTTTGCGATATAAAACAGCCGTTGCCGTATAACGTGGCGGTCTCGAAATGGGTTAACCTTTGTCAGGAAAAGATTTTCCGCACATTGCAACCTCACGCCAGTTGAATAAAAAGCACTAACCCCCGCAGTTGAATTTTAGGGAGCAAGCCGTGAAGACGCCTCCTCTAAATAGACTAGTTTCTGGAAAAGAAACAGGCTTATTCTCTTTTTTACCCCATCGGCACGGTGTCGTTCTGGCTACGCATGATGAGACCCTGGCGGCGTGCTGCGGGCGACCTCTCCGGCTGCTGGAAGGGCAACTGCCGGCGTGGATGTGAGTACTAGTGGACTGTAACGATTGAATCGAAAGTGCTCTACAGAGGGAAATGTCCACTCTCTTTCTTCCGTTACAGTCCACTAGTTGCCAAGCCGGGAATAAGCTGGCCGGGCATAATCTAGGGGTCGCGCGTTTGCTGGCGATATCCCGGGTACACCAAAATCCTCCGCATTTCGTATGAGCCAACAGCTTTTGGTTCCGCCGAAACGCTTGCGCTCATATGACCGATCACTACACCACCCTTGGGCTTAACAGCGCTGCGACGCTGGCCGATGTCAAGAAAGCCTTTCGCCAGAAAGCGTCTTTCCTGCATCCGGACAAAAACGCCGCCGCTGATGCGGGGGCGCGCTTTCGTGCGGTGCAGGAGGCTTACGAGGTGCTGTCCGATGCGGACAAACGGCAAGCCTATGACGACAATCGGCGTCGCAACCTGCTCGACAGCCCGGTCGAGACGGCGCGCGAGATATGGAGAAATTATTTCAACCCTTTGCTTTGATACGTGCATGACACGAAGGACCCCGTGACATGACGATCACCCCGTTTTTTCTTGAGTTGCGTTCGGCCTACCAATCCGAAATCGATGACCTGACCTTTGACTCCGAAGGGCGCGATGTGCTGGGCCAGCGCCTGGCCGATAAACGCAAGGAGATCGATTTTCTGGTCCACATGATGGAGTTGAGCCCCGAGATGGTGGCGGTGATATTCCATCGCGGTTTTCACTTCAGGTTGCCGGGGGCGATGGATCACCTGCTCGGCCTTGAGGCGGAGGATTTCCCGGAGTGGAGCGGCCTGGCTGACGCTGTGGAGTTGACTCCGTGGGCCCAGGACCTGGCCGAGGTGGTGTTGAAACACCCCGGCGGGGAGTGGTTTTTGGCAGTGGCGGCCGGGCTGGAATTCATGGCGGGCCAGCCCACTGCTGCGACTGCCGCGCAAGGCGAGGGTGACGAAGCCGACGACGATGATGCAGACGCCGATGAGGATGGCGACAATCGCCCGCAAGGCTTTGATGCGGATGAATACGGCGATGGAGCAGACGACGAGAAAACCCGGCAGGAAGCCGGCGCCGACTGGCTGGTCGAGCAGGGCTTTGACCGCAAAGATTGATGGATGACCGATAGATGAGATTGGAAGTGAAGCCTTTATGAACCACCTTGCCCTGATTGCCAAGACGCAGACCCTGATTGCCGCCGGCGACATCGTGGGCGCCGAGTCCGCATTGGTCGAACTGGCCGACACCGAAGGCGATGCTGCGCTGATGGTGGTGCTGGATTTGCTGCCGCCCAAAGACATCCTGGCCGTCATCCGCGAATACGACAACTCGAAGGAGTCGGTGATCAACCTGCTGGTCACGCCCGAGCAGTTCGCGCGCGCGGTGGTGATTGAAAAGCAATACAAGGACCTGACCCGCACCCATCTGCGCGGCATGGTCAACTCGGTGCTTTTCAGGGAAGACGCGGACCCGCTGGCGTTTTTGAACGCGATCGGCGACCTGGAGGGCGGTAGCGAAGCGCTGGCCGACTACTTCACCGAGAAGTGGAGCCGCGTCGAAGCCTTTGCCCGCACCGGCACCTTTGATGCCGTGGATGACACGGGCGAGCTGTTGTCCAAAGCCGCCTTGCAGGCCTCGGCCTATGCGAAGCCACGCGTTGAAAAGGATGAAATCTCCGACCACGACTGGATGGAACTCGCCTGGCTTTTGCGCCATGAGTGCCCGGACCTTTTCATCGAGATGTTGACTGTGCTGCGCGCCAAGGCGCGGGCCCATGACCTGAGCGCTGAGGAAGAAGACGCCGAAGAGGACGATGGCAAAGTCGAGACGGGTGATACCGACCGGGGCAAGGCCACGCCGGCTGCGCGCGATTCTGATGAGGAATCGGCGATTTAACGAGACATGAGCCCGAAAGCCCCTCTTTCCACGACGCCAGTGCAGCCCTCAGCCTCACCTTCACCCTTGTCCGGCTCGTCGGTCGCGCTCCACGATGCGCGACCGTTTTTCGAAAAAGCACTGCAGTTTGGTGTACAGCACGGCATCATCAACCAGCAAAAACTCGACGCCATTTGCGAGGATGCTCCCAAAGGCATGGTGCAGATTGCGCGCCATTTTGGCAGCGAGTTTTTGCGCCCGGAGCTTGAAAAAGCCAGGGACCGCATCGTCAATCTGGTGAGCCTCTACCTTGAAAGCACCAGTGGCGGCGACCTGCGGCAAGCCGCCGAGTCGCTGCGTGATCATTCGTTCCTGTCCCGCTCCAAGGGCGGCTCGGACATGCTGAAGGCCATGCTGGCCCTGCCCGAGAGCAGCAGCTTTGACACGGATCCGGGCAGCGACAGCGCTGACAGCCAGGTGCCATCCCCTGTATTTGCTGCGTGGACGCTCAAAAGCCTGGACGATTACCAGGCGGAACTCGCCATGCGCGGCCCCATCAAGCTGCAGAAAGACGCTGCCATCTGGCTGGCCGACCAGCTGGGCCTGGATGTCACCGAGCTGGAAGAGGCACATACCCATGCGGAAGCGGTGATTCGCACGGCACTCCTGGTGCTGTCCATCGGGCGTGCCGAGTTGCCCGATTGGGTGGCATTTGAAAAAATGGTGGCGGCGCTGCGCAAGAAATACGGATCTGCCAAAACCGCCGCTGCAGCACCCGCGAAGAAGGCCGGCGGCGCTGCCGGCAAGGTTGGCGCCGGGCCTTCAGCCTTGTCTGTCACCCTTCCCAGGGACTTGCCCGAGGAATTCAGCGCGGTGGTGGAGGCCGTGCGGCAATCCGTCGTGGCTGATTTACCCCGGATACTGGACAGCTCCCTTGCGCCCAGGGCGCTGTTTGCCAAAGACAGCGATTACCAGACGCCACCGCTGTTTGGACGGTATTTCTGGGTGGAAGACCTGGCGAGCGAAATCGACCACCATGACCGCTCCGTCTCCAAAGCCTGGGACAAGGCCACGGCGGGGAACAGCGATGACGGCTCGCTGCTCACGCTGTTTTTGTGCGTGGCGGCCGGTGCTACTCCCAAAACGCTTCTGACCGAAAAAGCCGCTGCGGCCCTGGTTCGCAAAATTCAAAAAGCGGGGCCCGGCCTGGGTTTCAACCCGGACCTGGCTCATCAATACATTCTGGATAACGCGCCCGTGCAATACCAGGACGACTATGGCCGGCTGTGGGCGGACTTTGTGGACGAAGCACAGCACCTGCTGCAAAGCGACTCGGTGTTTGCGCTGGAAGATGCCCTGGCCTTGCTGCGGCGCGAGTGCAATGTGAAACGGTAAGGGGTCTTGGATTGACCTTTCTGGCTGTCTTGCTGTCTCGCTGTCTCTCTGATTCCCTGCCTCGCGGCGTGAGTGCATCCGCGAATCCGCGTACCCGCGTACCGGCGAAGAGGCTGCCTTAAAGAATCCGGTTAAACCACAGCAGTGACAGCCCGGCGGAGAGCAGCGCCAGCGCCGCGGCTCCCAGTGCCAGCAGCGCGGAGATTTCAGTTTCCTTTTTCTCCACCGTCAGGCGGGAGCTCAGGGTCTCATAGACTTTTTTCAGGTCGGCCGCCGTGCCCGCATAAAAGTACTCGGCCTGCGTGGCGCGTGCAATGCCCTTGAGGGTTTCCTCATCGAGCCTGACGCGCATGGACCAACCTTCAAAACCTATCGTTTCACCGTCCACCGTACCGATGCCGACGGTGTACACGCGCACACCGCGGTCGGCTGCCAGCTTGGCGGCATCAAGCGAATCGACGCCGGTGGTGCGCTGGCCGTCTGTCAGCAGGATGATCGCGGCCGAGTTGTAGGAGCCCGGTGCCACCGGCGTGAACTCCTTCGTTTCCTTTTTCTCCTGGTCAATGGCAAAGCCGCGCTGGCGCTCGCGCCCCGTTTGCATGGACTGCAGGTCGATGCCGGCATCCGGAAAGAGCGTGGCGAGCGACATGACGATGCCGTTGCCGATGGCGGTGCCGCGCTGCAGCTGGAAGCGGTCGATCGCGGAGACCAGGTCTTCGCGGTTCACCGTCGGAATCTGCGCGACCTGTGCAGAGCCGGCAAACGCGACGATGCCGACCTTCACCGTGCGCGGCAGGTCGGCAAGGAAGGCCTTGGCAGCCGTTTGCGCAGCCACGAGGCGACTGGGCTGCACGTCGGTGGCTCGCATGCTGCCGGAAACATCTATGGCCAGCATGATGGTCTGCTGGTTCGACGGCAGGGTGATCACGGCCATGGGGCGCGCCGTGGCGAGCAGCATCAGCGCCATGGCCAGCAGAAACAGAGTGGGCGGAATATGACGGCGAATGCTTTGCCCTGGTCCCATGGCCTCCTTGATGATGGCCAGCGATGCGTAGCGCACCGCCAGTTTTTTCTTGCGGCGCAGCAGCCAGAGGTACAGCAGCACGAGCAGCGGTACGGCCAGCAGCAGCCAGAGAAATTGGGGCCAGAGAAAAAACATGAAAAATCCTTGGGCGGTATCCTGGGCCGATAGGTATGTCAGGCGGCTTGCCGCAGGTGGGAGGGCAGCTTGTTTCCTGCCGGATGCAGGCCGGCGGCATGGCCACCGGACAGCCGGCTGCGGCGTTTGCGCAGGTCGGCAAAACGCATGATGGCATCCACCAGGTCGTCATCGGTAGCGAGCTCCAGCGTGTCGACACCGGCGCGTGCCAGGGCCTGCCGCAACTCGGCTTCGCGCTGCGCCGCAATGCGGGCAAAGCGCTTGCGAAAACCCGGATCGTGGGTGTCGACCAGCAGTTGTTCGCCGGTCTCCGCATCGCGGATCGGGATCAGCCCGAGATCGGGTAATTCCAGCTCCAGCGGATCGAGCAGGCGCACGGCCACCACCTCGTGACGCTGGGCGAGCTGGCCCAGGGGCTTTTCCCAGCCCGGCTCGCTGATGAAATCGGACACCACAAACAGGGTGGAGCGCCGGCGCACCAGGTTGCCGGCGGACTCCAGTAATTCGTTCAGGCGCGTGGGGCCGGCGCTGGCCGTTTCAGGGCGCGCATGCAGGGTGTGCAGCATGCGCAGCACATGGTGGCGGCCGCCGCGCGCCGGAATCACGGCGTCGACGCCGGAGCCGTAGAGCATGGCGCCGACGCGGTTGCCATGGCGCGTCAGCATGCGTGCCAGCACCGCCACGAATTCTGTCAACACCTGGCGCTTGCGCAACTCGCCGGAGCCAAAGTCCATCGAGGGGCTCAGGTCGAGCAAAAACCAGGCGCTCATTTCGCGGTCTTCGGTGAAGACGCGCACATGGGGCTGCTGCAGGCGGGCCGTTACGTTCCAGTCAATGTGACGCACGTCGTCGTGGTGCTGGTATTCGCGCAGGTCCGCCAGGTCCATGCCGGTGCCGCGCAGCAGGGTGCGGTAGTCGCCCTGCAGCAGCCCGTCGAGGCGGCGCAACACGGTCCACTCGAGGCGTCTGAGCAACTGCTCTGCGTCGGATGAAGGCCTGCTCATGGGCATGCTCCTGACGGCCGCAGCGCCGAGGGCGCCTTATTCAAGCCGGGGCCGCGGAACCGGCTTTGCCGGGCCGCAGGCGCAGCGGCCCCCCGGGGGGGCAGCGACCCGCGTAGCGGCGGAGCGTGGGGGAGCCTGCTCCTGACGGCCGCAGCGGGCGAGGGCGCTTCATCCAAGGTGGGGCCGCGGAACCGGCTTTGCCGGGCCGCAGGCGCAGCGGCCCCCCCGGGGGGCAGCGACCCGCGTAGCGGCGGAGCGTGGGGGAGCCTGCTCCTGACGGCYGCAGCGGGCGAGGGCGCTTCATCCAAGGTGGGGCCGCGGAACCGGCTTTGCCGGGCCGCAGGCGCAGCGGCCCCCCCGGGGGGCAGCGACCCGCGTAGCGGCGGAGCGTGGGGGCTCACTCTAAGCGGCGAGTTGTTCATGTGCAAGCGGCCTGGCGGGAGCCGGGATTTTGAGCATGATCTTGCTGACCACCGTGTCGGCCGAAAGTCCTTCCGACAGGGCTTCGTAAGACAGCACCAGGCGATGGCGGAGCACATCCGGAACCAGGTCGGTCATGTCTTCCGGCAAGGCGTAGCTGCGGCCACGCAGCATGGCCAGCGCCCGGGCGCCCTCGGTCAGGTTGATGGTGGCGCGCGGGCTGGCGCCAAAGGTGATGAAGCGTGCCAGGTCCTTGAGCCCGTGCCGGGTCGGGTTGCGCGTGGCCGAAACCAGCCGCACCGCATACTGCACCAGGGAGGGGTCGACATACACGTGCCGGCATTCGTTCTGCAGGGCCGCCAGCTGCTCGGTGGTGGCCACGGCCGAGACGGCAACCGCAGGGCCGGTGACGCGCTGGACGATGACAAATTCTTCCTCGTCGCTGGGGTAGTCGACCAGCACCTTCATCATGAAGCGGTCTACCTGCGCTTCGGGCAGCGGGTAGGTGCCTTCGGTTTCAATCGGGTTTTGCGTCGCCATCACCAGGAAGGGCTCGGGCACCTTGTGCGTGATGCCTGCAATCGTGACTTGCCGCTCCTGCATGACCTCGAGCAGCGCGCTTTGTACCTTGGCCGGCGCCCGGTTGATCTCGTCGGCGAGCAGCAGGTTGGTGAAGACCGGGCCGAGCGAAGTGCTGAATTCGCCGGTTTTCTGGTTGTAGATGCGCGTGCCCACCAGGTCGGCCGGCACCAGGTCGGGCGTGAACTGGATGCGCTTGAAGTTGCCGCGCACGGTGCTGGCCAGCGTTTTCACAGTAAGGGTCTTGGCCAGGCCGGGAACCCCCTCCACCAGTAGATGGCCCTGTGCCAGGATGGCGACCATCACGCGTTCGAGAAAACGGTCCTGCCCGACCACCACGCGCTTGACTTCGTAGAGGATTTTCTCCATCAGCTGCGAGGTCTCATGGCTCACAGGCAGGTGACCCACGGGCAAATGATCAGGGGTGTGCGATTCCATGCGGGTCTTTCAAAATGGGGGCATGCCGGCAGCCGAGGCGGCGTTTTCAATCGGCACGGCAAAACCGATGCCGACAAACGTTCGTTGCTGGTTGGGGTTGTAGATGGCGGTCACGATGCCAATGACCTCGCCGTCCATGGTGACCAGCGGCCCGCCCGAATTGCCGGGGTTGGCGGCCGCGTCGAACTGGATGAGGTTGGTCATTTGCTGCTTGCCCTCGGGCGAGCGGAATGTGCGCTTGAGCCCCGAAATGACACCGGCCGAAGCGGAGGGGCCGATGCCAAACGGATAGCCCACCGCCAGCACCTCATCGCCCGGGGCGAGGTCGGCCGTGGAGCGCATGGTGGCGGCAATCATGTCGTCGGGAATTTTGTCTGCCTGCAATACCGCCAGGTCGTTTTCCAGCTGTATGCCGACAATCGAGGCGTTGGACTCCAGGCCGTCGGCGAACGTGACCTTAATGCTCTCTGCCCCCTGCACCACGTGCAGGTTGGTCAGAATGATGCCCTTGTCCACGATGACCACGCCGGTGCCCACGCTGCGCTCACCGTCGTCCTTGCCTTCCTTGCCATCCTTGGCATTTTTGGCGTCCTTGGCATCTTTTTCCTTGCCCACGCCCAGGCCCACGACGCGCACCACTGACGGGCTGATGATCTGATAGGCCCGGGCGGCGGCCGAGGGCAGGGTAGTCGTCTCCAGTGTCTTGAGGACGGCGGCATTGATGTCGTGCTGGGTCAGCTTTCGGCCCGCCGGCTGCAGTGACAAAGAAAGACTGACAGCCAGCAACAGGGCCAGCAGGGCAATGACAGTCCACAGCAGGTAGAGGTGGTAGGCCGGAAAGCGCGCGGCCAGCCGTGCAAAAAGTGAAGGGTGAACTGCCGCTGATTGTGGTTGTGCTTGTACTTTTGGTTGCAGCTGCGTTTGCGTTTGCGCAGGCGGGTCGGCCTCGGGTGCCTCCGGCGTGTCGTCGCCGCGGCGGTCGTGGCTGGAGCTACTGTAGAGGGCAGGCCTTCGCATCCGTTCACCTGTGAGGTAAATGTCCAAACGGTTAATACGCTCAAAACTGCGGGTTCAAGAACTGCACCGTATCACGATTTTTGCGTTCATGCACGTATTTGGGTATTCGCATGAGGCCGCTGTAACAGGCGGTTTTCCGGGCGTGTTGACTCCCGCCCCATCAGGCAGGATTGGGCAGGGTTGGCAGCCGGCCGCCAGGCGTCTCAGGCTGCCCCGCCGATGGCTGGCTTGCG
Source organism: Polaromonas sp. P4_F9 (assembly GCF_056401235.1). Classification (NCBI taxonomy): domain Bacteria; kingdom Pseudomonadati; phylum Pseudomonadota; class Betaproteobacteria; order Burkholderiales; family Comamonadaceae; genus Polaromonas; species Polaromonas sp. P4_F9. The sequence goes on from NZ_JBFUJT010000007.1 coordinate 106,514, forward strand.
CAGCAGCGTGAGTGCCAGCGCAGCAGAGGCGAGCATCAGAAACAGGCTGACGGCGTTCAGGACCGGGGTAGCGCCTTCGCGCATGCGCCCATACATCATGACGGTGAGCGGCGCGTCCGAACCCACCAGCATCAGCGTGGTGTTGAAGTTCTCAAAAGACATCAAAAACGAAATGGCCGCAGCGCCCACCAGGGCCGGTTTGAGCGCCGGCAGCGTGATGGTGGCAAAAACCGCTGCGCGCGAGGCGCCGAGGTTGTAGGCAGCTTCTTCCAGGGTGATGTCGAAGCGTTTGAGGCGCGCCGTGATGATGAGGGTGGCAATGGACACGATGTACGAAAACTGGCCCAACACCACCAGCGGCAGGCCGGGGCGCAGAAAATCAAGCTCAAGGCCCCACATGTCGTCTGCAAATTGCGCCATCCGGCTGGCAAAGGCCAGTATCGAGATGCCCAGAATCACGCCCGGAATCACCAGCGGGGCCAGCATCAGCAAAGACAGGGCCTGCTTGCCCGGAAACCGGCTGCGCTCAATCAAAAAGGCGTTGGTGGTACCCACCAGAACCGCCAGCAGCGTGACCCAGCTCGCCACCACCACGCTGGTCCAGAGGCTGGCCAGCAGCGGCCCGTCCGAAAACAGCCCGGTGCGGCCGGCCTTGCTGCCAAAAAACCAGTCCAGCGTGAAGCCGCGCCAAGGCGGAGCGGGGTAGGGCGCGTCGTTGAAGGCGAACACCGCCACCACCGCCAGCGGCAGGAACAGGAAGGCGAAAAAGGCCAGGGCATACACCACCGTGCCGGCGCGCAGCCAGGCTGGGCGGGGCAGGGAGGCGATCATTCGATGATTCCCCAGCCTGATGCGCACCCGCAGTGTTGGCGCAGGCGGTGAAATGCCAGTGACATCGCGGAACCGGCTTTGCCGGGCCGCAGATGTCGCCCCCTGCAAGGGGGGAGGCGACTACACGAAGTGAGTCCGCAACGGGGGTGTGTCATGTCACAGCGCGGAACCGGCTTTGCCGGGCCGCAGCTGTTGCCCCCTGCAAGGGGGAGGAGGCTACACGAAGTGAGCAAGCCTGGGGGTGTGTCATGTCTTCCTCATCACTTCACCGAATTTCTGGCCCGTGAGCTTCAGGCCCAGCCAGACGATGGCGGTGGACAACCCCAGCAGCAAAAAGCCGAAGGCCGCACCCTGTTCCCAGTTGAAACGGGTAATGAACTGGGTGTAAATCTGCTCGGTAAACCATAGCGAGTTTTTGCCGCCCAGCAAGGTGGGCGTGAGGTAGTTGCCCAGGGTCAGCATGAAGACCACGATGCAGCCGGCCAGAATTCCGGGCGCCGCGTGCGGAATCACGATCTGGCGCAGGATGGAGGGGCCGGTGCCTCCCAGATCGTAGGCCGCTTCAATCAGGGCGTCGTCCAGGCTTTCCAGGGCGCTGATCAGCGGCACCACCATGAACAGCATGGAGGTGTACACCAGGCCCACCAGAATGGTGGCGTCCCGGTAAAGCATTTCCACAGGGGTTGCCGTGAGGCCGAGCTGCACCAGCAGGGCGGGCAGCACGCCGGACTCGCGCAGCAGGATCATCCACCCCAAGGTGCGCACGGTTTCGCTGACCCAGAAGGGGATCAGGCACAGCACCAGCAGCAAGGACTTGGCGCGGCCGCGCACCAGCTTGGCAATGGTCCAGGCCACCGGAAAGGCCAGCAACAGCGTGATCAGTGTGGCCAGGATGGACATGACGGCTGTCCGCACAAAGGTGTGCCAATACAGCGGCTCTTCAATGAAGGTGCGGTACTGGGCGATGCTGGGCGTGTACTGCCGCGGCGCGATGCGCTCGCGCAGCGACAGCACGGCCAGGTCGATGTGCGGCAGCACAATCAGGCCCACCAGCCAGATCAATGCAGGCGCCAGCAACAGGAAAAGGATAAGCCGGGCCTGCGTTGAGGCTGGTGTTGTGCCAATTCCCGGGGCGGCAACCGCGGTTTGCATGAATCTCAGGCGCTCGCCGCCGCAAAACAGACGGCCTGCTGCGGGTCAAAGCTGAAAGCCACGGTTTCCCCGATGTGCAGGTCGGCAAAACGGCCGGTTTGCGGCAGCGCAATGCGGAACCCGGTGCGGGTGGTCGCCTCGCTCAGAAGTACGGCCGAGTTGGCGCCGTCAAACAGCAGGCTTTCAACCTGGCCCGCATGCGTTGGGTGACTTGCCGGCAGCTCGCCGGCGTCGCGCGCCAGGCTGACGGCCTCAGGGCGCACAAAGGCTTCAATCGCCTGGCCGGTGCCAATAGTGCCCACGGCGCGGGCGCGCATTGCTAGGCCCTGCCCGGACATGAAGGTCACAAGGCCCTCCGGTCCCGCATCCACCTGCGTGGCTCGGCCCGTAATTTTGTTGTTGGTACCCACAAAGCCCGCCACAAAAGGCGTTTGGGGCTGGTAATAAAGCTGCTGGGGTGTTCCCAGCTGCTCGAAACTGCCGGCGTTCATCACCGCGACATGGTCGGACAACACCAGCGCTTCCGACTGGTCGTGCGTGATATAGACAAAGGTGGTGCCGAAGTCCGCCTGCAGCTGCTTGAGCTCGACCTTCATGTGCTCGCGCAGTTTGAGGTCCAGCGCGCCCAGCGGTTCATCCAGCAGCAGCAAGGTGGGTTCCAGCACCAGGCTGCGGGCAATCGCCACGCGTTGCCGTTGCCCGCCGGAGAGCTGGTCGACGCGCTTGTCCTGCATGCCCGGCAGGCTCACGCGCTCCAGCATGGCACCCACCTTTTTGGCAATGTCGGCACGGGACAAGCCGCGCCGCGCCAGGCCGTAGCCGACGTTTTCACCCACCGACATCATGGGAAACAGGGCCAGGTGCTGAAACACCATGTTGACCGGCCGCTGGTTGGGTGGCACGCCATTCATGGGCTTGCCGCCGATGTGGATCTGGCCTGTGTCGGGCGCCAGAAAACCGGCAATCATGCGCAGCAGGGTGGTTTTTCCGCAGCCCGATGGGCCGAGGATGGAAAAAAAGCTGCCGCGCTCGACCGTCAGGGACAAGTCCCTGACGGCGAGCTGGCCGCCGTAGTGCTTACCGACGTGATCGGCTTGAAGATCTACCTGCACCGCTTGAATGGCGGGCAATGGTTACTGGGCGGCCTTGATGCGGTCCAGCACACGGCCTTCAATGTCTTCGATGCCGGCGGGAACGGCCGGATACCATTTGACGTTCTTCAGGGCGGCTTCCGGGAAGCTGGCGGCGAACTGGGCCTTCAGCTTGGCGTCCATCAGCTGGTCAGCGCCTTTGGCGGCGGTGAAGTTGCCGGCGGAGCTCGCCACCTTGGCGGCGATTTCCGGGCGCATGTTGAAGTTGATCCATGCATACGCGGCAGCATCATTGCGGCCTTTGGCGGGGATGGCAAAGGTGTCTATCCAGCCGAGTGCGCCCGACTTGGGGGCGATGTACTGGATTTCGGGCTTTTCACTGTTGAGCTTCCAGCCGCCGGTGTCCCACATCATGGCGCCCACCACTTCGCCGGTGCGCATGCCGTTGAGCAGCTGGTCCTTGTTGTCCCAGTAAAACTTGATGTTGCTCTTGCAGGCGATCATGGTCTTGCCGACTTCGTCCATCAGCGCAGCATAGGCCTTGGGATCTTTATACAGTGCAAACGGATCCTTGCCGGAGGCAAAGGCGAATGCCAGCAGGGTGGGCCGCTTGAGGCGGACGGCGGTCTTTCCCTTGACATCGGCTTTGCACAAATCGGGGTAGTCGCTCATCTTCGCCAACTGGGTGTTGACCACCAGGCCGTCGGTACCCCAGATGTGCGGCAGGCCATAGACCTTGCCGGCCAGCGTCGTGTTCTTCTTGGTGGCGTCGAGCATGGCAGGAATGAACAGCTCGGACTTGATCTTGCTCAGGTCCATGGGTTTGTAAATGCCAAACTCCTGCTGCGGGCCGGTGATGCGGTCCTGTGAGGGCTGGGCCAGGTCAAAACCCGCCCCGCCGGTGGCGCGCAATTTGGAGATCATCTCCTCGTTGTTCGACAGGGTGAGCTCGACGTCAATTCCTGTTTCCTTTTTGAACTGCGCCACAACATCGGCCGGCACGTAGTCCGCCCAGGTAATCAGCCGCAGTTTCTGATCCTGAGCCCAAGCCGTATTGGCCAGGCTAGAAGCAAGCAGACCGGCCCCTATCATGAGGCGCATCAGGCGAGATAATTTCATGGGATTTTCCTGGTTGATGACATGGTGATGTGACGCGAAGGGATCGCAGCAAAGCCCGGAAATGCATGAGCATGCGAAAAAAGCATAGCCTGTACCGGTTTCATTTCTGTGTCAATATCATCTGCACTGATAGCGCGCTTCTCCTTTTTTCACGCCACCCCCCGCAATGACCTTCTGGATTGACACACACTGCCACCTCGATGCCGGGGAGTTCTCGCCAGATGTGGCCGCAGTTCGTGCGCGGGCTACCGCCAGGCAGGTCGCGCATTGCGTGCTGCCGGCCGTGGCGGTCAGCAACTTCGCGGCAGTGCGCTTGCTGGCGCATGAGTTTTCGGACAGTTACGCATTGGGCATACATCCGCTTTGTGTGCCCGAAGCACAAGAGGGCGACCTGCTGGCGCTGGATGCGGAGCTGACCCTCAGAAAGTCCGACCCGCGCCTGGTGGCGGTGGGTGAGATAGGGCTTGACTATTTTGTGCCCGCAGTGACGCAAAGCCCCATGCGCGAGCGCCAGGAATATTTCTACCGCGAGCAGCTCAAGCTGGCGCGCAAGCACGGCCTGCCGGTGATCCTGCATGTGCGGCGATCGGCCGACAAGCTGCTCAAACATTTGCGTGAGCTGGTGCCCCATCACCCGGAGCACTCGGAGCACCCGGAGGACGGCTGGCGCGGCATTGCCCATGCCTTTAACGGCAGCGAACAGCAGGCGATGGAGTTCGTCAAGCTGGGTTTCAAGCTGGGCTTTGGCGGTGCCGTCACGTTTGAGCCCGCCCGGCAGCTCAGGCACCTGGCCGCCTGGTTGCCGCTGGAGGTGCTGGTGATGGAAACCGATTCACCCGACATTCCGCCGCACTGGCTTTACACCACGGCAGCGCAGCGTGCGGCCGGGCAGGGCCAGGGCCGCAATGAGCCGGGCGAGTTGCCCCGCATTGCAGAGCAAGTGGCGAGTCTGCGCGGCATCTCGGCCGAAGCGTTGGCCAGCGCCACCAGTGCCAACGCGCTAGAGGCGCTGCCCCGGCTCAAGGCGCTCGTGTCGTGAGCAATGTGGTCAGTAATCTCGTGAACAATGACGGGAGCAATGACGGGAGCAATGACGGGAGGACTGCCGTGCTGACCGGCTTGCCGCCGCTCGTCTGCGGCCAAACGCGCCTCTTGATCCTTGGCAGTTTCCCGGGCGCTGCGTCTTTGGCCGCCCAGCAGTACTACGGGCATCCGCAAAACCATTTCTGGAAGATTTTGCAAGCCATTTGGCCTGATGGCCCAATAGGAACGGGGGCAGATGGCTATCAGATTCGTAGCGAATGGCTGCTGTCGAAGCGACTGGGGGTCTGGGACGTGTACGCGGCGTGTGAACGCGACGGCAGCCTGGACAGCAATATCCGCAATGCGGTGGTGAATGATTTTGCAGCCGTCAGGCAGCTCTGCCCGGAATTGCGGGCCGTCGCCCATAACGGAGGCGAAAGCTTCAAGCATTCAAAATACGTGATGGTTGCCTTGAGCGTCGCCGGGCAGCCCCAAGGCGCGAAGGCCCCCTCTGGGGGCAGCGCAGCACACGGAGTGGCAAGCGTGGGGGTTCAGTTTCACCGGTTGCCCTCCACCAGCCCGGCCAATGCGTCCTGGTCTTTTGAGCGCAAACTTAGCTCCTGGCGCGAAGTCTTTGAAAAACACGAATTGATCTGATGGCGAAAAAAATTACCGAGAACACCACCCTGGAGTTGCCAGAGGTCAATTTCTCCGACTATGGCGATGTGCGTTTTCTGCATTTGGGTACTGAATGGGTGCAGGGCTCCATGCTGCGCGATGCGCCTTATGACATTGAGTTGGAGTATGTGCAGCGCATGATGGCGGGGCTGCTGTTCATGGACGCTACGGCCGTGTCAAAAAAGCATGCGATGCAGCTTGGGCTGGGCTCGGCGGCGCTGACCAAGTTCTGCTACAAAAAGCTGCGCATGAAAACCACGGCCATCGAGATCAACCCGCAGGTGATCGCCGCTTGCCGGCTCTGGTTCAAATTGCCGCGCGACGACCTCAGGCTGCATGTCATCGAGGCTGATGCCGCCGAAGAAATCCGGAACCCGCGGCATCAGGGGAGTGTTGATCTCCTGCATGTCGACCTGTACGACCACGAAGCGGCGGCGCCGGTGCTGGACAGCGCTGATTTTTACGCTGATTGCCGGCGCCTTCTCAGTGATGAGGGGGTGATGACGGTAAACCTCTTCGGCCGGGATTCGAGTTATGTGCACTCGCTGACCAAGATAGCCGAGGCCTTCGGCCCGGAGGCGGTCTGGGCCTTCCGGCCGACGCGGGAGGGCAACACGGTCGTGATGGCCCAGCGCGAGCCCACGCGCCCGGACCGGGCCGAACTCCTGCTGCAGGCGGGCGTCATTGAATCACGCTGGGACCTGCCCGCCAAAAAGTGGCTGCGGCTTTTCAAGCCGGTGACCTGATGCCGGACGACGACGGGGGTGGCAATCGCCGGAGTGGATCGGGTACAGTGCCATCCATGAGCGCCGTGATACCTCCCCCACGCCCCACTTCCTCGCGGGACTCTCAGGGTAAAAAAGTCCACGCCGGCCCGCTCGACTGGCGCAAGCTGGTCGAGTGGCTCAGCGAAGATGGCGTCATCAGCAGCACCGAGGCGCAACGCACCATTGCCCGCTGCTCGCAGGTGCAGAGCGCCCAATTGCCCCTGATCCGGCTGGCCAGCGTTGGCATGGTGCGCGTGGCCGACGGCAAGCCGCTTGACATCGAAACCATTGCTCAATGGCTGGCCGCCCGTGCCGGCCTCCAGTACCTGAGGATTGACCCGCTCAAGGTGGATGTGGGCAAGGTGGCCGACACCATGTCTGCGGTGTATGCCGAGCGGCACAAGGTGTTGCCGGTCCAGGTGACTCCCCGGGAGGTGGTGATCGCCACATCCGAGCCCTTTGTCACGGACTGGGTGTCGGAGGTCGAACGCCAGGCCAAGCGCAGCGTGCGCCTGGTGGTGGCCAATCCGCAGGAAATTGCCAAATACACGGCCGAGTTTTTTGCGCTGGCCAAATCCGTCCGTGCGGCGCTCAAGTCTGGCGGCACCTCGGGTTCGGCCAGCTTTGAGCAGCTGGTGGAGCTGAACAAGAGCAACAAGCAGCTCGATGCCAACGACCAGGGTGTGGTGCAGGTGGTGGACTGGCTCTGGCAATATGCCTTTGACCAGCGCGCCAGTGACATCCATCTGGAGCCGCGGCGCGAGCAGGGCGTGATCCGTTTCCGGATTGACGGGGTGCTCCACCCGGTCTACCAGTTGCCCATGGGTGTGCACAACGCCATGACGGCGCGCATCAAACTGCTGGGCCGTATGGATGTGGTTGAAAAGCGACGCCCTCAGGACGGCCGCATCAAGACCCGCAACCCGCGCGGCGACGAAATTGAAATGCGCCTGTCAACCCTGCCCACGGCCTTCGGCGAGAAGATGGTGATGCGGATTTTTGACCCGGACACCACGGTCAAGGACCTGGACGCGCTGGGCTTTTCGCAACATGACGCGGAGCGATGGGAGCAACTGCTCAAACGGCCCTACGGCATTGTCCTGGTGACCGGGCCGACCGGTTCGGGCAAGACCACCACGCTGTACTCCACGCTCAAGCGCCTGGCCACTGAAGAGGTCAATGTCAGCACCATTGAAGACCCGATCGAGATGATCGAGCCGGCGTTCAACCAGACGCAGGTGCAGGCGCATCTGGATTTTGATTTCCCCGAAGGGTTGCGCGCCCTGATGCGGCAGGACCCGGACATCATCATGGTCGGAGAAATCCGCGACCTGCAGACCGCGGAAATGGCCGTGCAGGCCGCGCTGACGGGCCACCTGGTCTTCAGCACGCTGCACACCAACGACGCGCCCTCGGCGGTCTCGCGCCTGATGGAGCTGGGCGTGCCTGCCTACCTGATCAACGCCACGCTGCTGGGCGTGCTGGCGCAGCGGCTGGTGCGCACCTTGTGCGCGCAGTGCCGTGAAAAGGACGAAGGCAGCTCGCGTGAAGCGCTGGCGGAAGTTGTCAAGCCCTGGCAAATCAACGGGGGTTACCAGCCCTACAAGCCTGCGGGCTGTGTCGATTGCCGCATGACCGGCTTTCTGGGCCGGATGGGGCTATACGAGTTGCTGACGGTAACCGAAACTTTCAAGGACAAGGTCACCCGGGAGCCGAATATTGATGCGCTGCGGCGCCAGGCCGTGGCAGACGGCATGCGCCCGCTGCGGCTGGCGGGCGCGCTCAAGGTGGCGGAAGGGGTGACCACCATCGAGGAAATCCTCTCCACCACCCCGCCGATGTCCTGAGCCGGACCTGCGCGGGTCTCGCGCGCCCCAACCGGGTGCCTTTAGAACCTGTTTACGACCCAAACGGGGCCGCGCAAGCACCTTCTCGGGATGGGATGCAAGGCGCGGTGCGCCGCCCGTAGCTTGGGCCTGTAGGTGAAAGCCACATGCCCGGCGGGGTTGATTGCATGCACAATCCGCAGGTTCAACTAATTTTCGAAGGAGACAAACCGTGAATATCAAGAGTCAAAAAGACTTCTTTTGCGGACTTATGTTCATGGGCGTTGGGGTGGCGTTTGCATGGGGTGCCAGCACCTACAACGTCGGCACAGGCGCCCGCATGGGTCCAGGCTACTTTCCGCTGATGCTCGGTATTTTGCTGGCTATCATCGGCGCCGTCGTGACGTTTACGGCGCTGGTCGTTGAAACGGAAGGCGGCGCCAAAATAGGCAAATGGGCCTGGAAGCCGCTGTTTTACATCATTGCCGCCAACCTTGTGTTCGGCCTTTTGCTGGCGGGCCTGCCCAGCATCAAGCTGCCGGCCTTCGGCATGATTGTCGCGATTTACGCCCTGACCTTTATTGCCAGCATGGCCGAAGCCGGCTGGAAGTTTAAAGCCACCTTCATCCTGGCGACTGTTCTGGCGGTCGGTAGCTACCTTGCTTTCGTCGTGGCGCTCAAGCTGCAGTTCCCGGTGTGGCCTGCCTTCATCACCGGCTAAGGAAAAAAAATGGATCTCATTGCAAATTTGTCGCTGGGTTTTGGCGTGGCTTTCACGCCTATCAATCTGTTGTACGCGCTGGCCGGTTGTATTCTGGGTACGCTGATCGGGGTTCTGCCCGGCATCGGCCCGGTGGCCACCATTGCCATGCTGCTGCCGGCCACCTACGCCTTGCCGCCGGTGTCCGCGCTGATCATGCTGGCCGGTATTTATTACGGTGCCCAGTACGGTGGTTCGACCACTGCCATTCTGGTGAACCTGCCGGGCGAGTCTTCCTCGGTTGTGACCTGTATTGACGGGTATCAAATGGCCCGAAAAGGTCGAGCGGGGCCGGCGTTGGCTGCTGCCGGACTGGGTTCGTTTTTTGCCGGTTGCGTGGGCACGCTGATCCTGGCGGCCTTTGCACCGCCGCTGACCGAACTGGCTTTCAAGTTTGGGCCTGCAGAGTATTTCTCTTTGATGGTGCTGGGCCTGATTGGTGCCGTGGTGCTGGCATCGGGCTCGCTGCTCAAGGCTGTGGCCATGATTGTGCTGGGCCTGTTGCTCGGCCTCGTGGGTACCGACGTGAACTCCGGCGTGGCACGCTTCAGCTTTGACATTCCCGAGTTGACCGACGGCATTGGCTTTGTCGTGATTGCCATGGGTGTGTTTGGCTACGGCGAAATCATCAGCAACCTGGCGCAGCCCGAGCATGAGCGCGAAGTGTTCACCGCCAAGGTCTCGGGCCTGATGCCGACGAAACAGGATTTCAAGGACATGGTACCGGCCGTGCTGCGCGGCACTTTCCTGGGTTCTTCATTGGGTATTTTGCCCGGTGGTGGCGCCTTGCTGGCTGCGTTTGCAGCCTACGCGCTGGAAAAGAAAATGAAGATGAAGCCGGGCGAAGTTCCTTTTGGCCAAGGCAACATCCGCGGCGTGGCCGCACCTGAGTCCGCCAACAATGCCGGTGCCCAGACCTCGTTTATTCCGCTGCTGACCCTGGGTATTCCACCAAACGCCGTGATGGCGCTGATGGTGGGTGCCATGACGATTCACAACATCCAGCCAGGCCCGCAGGTCATGACCAGCAATCCGGAGCTGTTCTGGGGCCTGATCGCCTCGATGTGGATCGGCAACGCGATGCTGATCATCCTGAACCTGCCGCTGATCGGCATGTGGATCAAGCTGCTGAGCGTGCCTTACCGCTACCTGTTCCCGGCGATTGTGCTGTTCTGTGCGATTGGTGTTTACTCGACCAACAACAACACTTTTGATATCTGGACGGTGGGCATTTTTGGCGTGATCGGCTACATCTTCGTCAAGCTGGGTGCAGAACCCGCGCCGCTGCTGCTGGGTTTTATCCTGGGCCCGATGATGGAAGAGAACCTGCGCCGCGCGCTGCTGCTGTCCCGTGGCGACTGGAGCGTGTTTGTAACGCGCCCCTTGTCGGCGGGCCTGTTGGGCGCGGCTGTCCTGTTGCTGGTGATTGTGCTGCTGCCTTCTGTCAAGCACAAGCGGGAAGAGGCTTTCGTCGAGGAGTGAGAACGAGCACCTCGGGGCGTTGCTCCCGGCTAAAAAAACGGCGCCTTCGGGCGCCGTTTTTTATGGGGCTTGTACCTGTGCTGTAACTACTCTGAGCCACAATGCGGATGAAAAGGTCATCATGCAATTGAACCATCACCTGCTGCAGCATCCACAAAGGGCGGCGCTACACAATGAGATCCATGCCCGCCCGCCCGAGGCGATGAGCATCCCCCTGGCCATCTCGCATGTGGTGATGGTGTGTGATGCTGCACAGCGTGAGGCCAGCCGCGCCCATGTGGCCACCTTGCTGCGCGACCATCATTTGCCCCAGCCTGACCTGGGGTCCACCCACATTCGCATGGAGGTGGGGCCGTTTCGCATCCGCTGGGAGCTGCACACCGAGTTTGTCTCGTGGACCTTCATGCACCCGATCGAGCTCGATGACTTCGACGAGCGCGAGCCCGCAGCCGCCATCGCCGTCGTGCCGCAGGACTGGTTCGCCGGCTTGCCCGGCCAATGCCTCGCGGCCTTGCACCTGTGGGCTTTGCCCATGCACAGCCTGGGCGCTTCGACCCTGTCCCGGCGGGTGTTGCAGGAAGACACCCTGATCGGCTCGTCGGTGGCCGACGGCAACGGCGAGGTCTATACCGATCTGAGCATTCATGCCGATGGTTTTTCCCGCATCGTGGTGCTGGCCGGCAGCTTGTCGCCGCGCCGGCTGGGCCGGCTGGTGCAGCGCCTCATCGAGATTGAAACCTACCGCATGGCCGCGCTGCTGGGTCTGCCGGCGGCGCGCGAGGCCTACAGTGTGCTGGCCTATGCCGAGCGCGAACTGGCCGAACTGGCGCAGTCGATTCGCAGCGCCACGCCCAACGACGAACCCTTGCTGCTGGACCGCCTGACCAAACTGGCCGGCCAGGTGGAAAGCCAGCATGCGGCCACCCACTCGCGGTTTTCGGCCAGCGCGGCCTATTTCGAGCTGGTGGACAAGCGCATTGACGACATTGCCGAGGCCCGGCTGCCAGGTCTGCAGACCATCCGTGAGTTCATGGACCGCCGCCTCACTCCGGCACGCAGCACCTGCGAGTGGGCCGCGCGCCGTCAGGACGCCTTGTCGCAGCGGGTTTCACGCATCAGCAACCTGCTGCGCACCCGGGTCGAAATTGACCAGCAGCAAAGCAGCCAGGCGCTGCTGGCCACCATGAACCAGCGCCAGGGTGTGCAGCTCAAGCTGCAGACCGCGGTCGAGGGCCTGTCCGTGGCCGCCATCACCTATTACACCGTCGGCCTCATTGCCTACATGGCCAAGGGAGCGCATGTACTGGGCTGGCCGTGGAGCGGCGAAAGCACGGCCGCACTGGCCATACCGCTGGTGGCCGCGGCTGTGTGGTGGTCCATGCGCAAGCTGCACCGCAAAATTGTGGAACAGCATCCCGGCGAAGCTTAAAAGCCTTCTGCCTCTGCCGGTTGCCGCCTGGCGCAAGCCTTTGCCCGCTGCGGCGCAAACCAGTTCCAACCGTACCCGTTCGCCAGTGCTGTGCCCGGCCGGAGGTGCCATGGACGGCGCCTCCGGGCGTTTTTTTTGTCAGACTGGTGATTCACTGTCGCGGCAACTTCGCACGCCTATCCCTGAAGGCACTCTTTCGTGGGCACGCGAGGTGTACCAGGCATTGCCGCCATCCTGTTTCAAACCCTGATAATCCCGTGATGGACTTCAACTTCAGCAACCCCTACACCTCGACCCGTATTCCCCTGTTTGCGCGCAATGTGGTTTCCACGTCCCATCCGCTGGGCGCGCAGGCCGGCCTGCGCATGCTGCTCAAGGGTGGCAATGCGGTGGATGCAGCCATTGCGGCCGCCGCCGCCATGGCCATCGTGGAGCCGGTCAGCAATGGTCTGGGGAGCGATTCTTTCTGCATCCTGTGGGACGGCAAGGAAATGCATGGCCTGAACGCCTCGGGCCGCGCGCCGCAGAGCTGGACGCCCGAGTACTTCAAGCGCAAATACGGTGACAGCGCCACCACGCCACCCAAGCGCGGGATGGATTCCGTCAGCGTGCCCGGCGCCGTCGGGAGCTGGGTTGCCCTGAGTGAGCGTTTTGGCAGGCTGCCGTTCGCCGACCTGATGGAGCCTGCCATTGAAATCGCCGAGCGCGGCTATCTGCTGTCGCCGGTGGTGCAGCAGAAGTGGGCAGCCGCTACGGCCGAGTTGCAGTCGCAGCCCGGATTTGCCGGTGCCTTCCTGCCCTGGGGCCGGGCGCCCAAGGTGGGCGAGCTGTTCCAGTTCAAGGCGGCCGCCAAAGCCCTGCGGGCCATCGCCCAGACCCGGGGCGCCGCGTATTACGGTGGTGAAATTGCCCACGCCATTGAAAAGTTCTCCGCGCAAAACGGGGGCAGCATCACGGCAAAAGATTTTGAAGCCTACCAGCCTGAATGGGTGCAGCCCATCGCGAAGGACTACCGCGGCTACACCCTGCACGAGATTCCCCCCAACGGGCAAGGCATTGCGGCCCTGATTGCGCTGGGCATCCTGGACAAGTTCGACGTCGCCGGCCTGCCCGTCGATGGTGTGGATTCGCAGCATCTGCAGATTGAAGCCATGAAGCTGGCATTTGCCGACGTGTACCGGTATGTGGCCGAGCCGTCGTCAATGGAGGTCACGGCCGCGCAAATGCTCGATGACGCCTACCTGGCATCCCGTGCCAAACTCATCGACATGAAAAAGGCACAGGACTTTGGCGCTGGCAATCCGGTCAAGGGCGGCACGATTTACCTCACCGCCGCCGACGAAGACGGCATGATGGTGAGCTTCATCCAGAGCAACTACATGGGCTTTGGCTCGGGCTGTGTCGAGCCTGAATTTGGCATCAGCCTGCAAAACCGCGGCCATGGCTTCAGCGTGCAGGCCGGCGCCAACCAGGTCGCCCCCGGCAAGCGGCCCTTTCACACCATCATCCCGGCCTTCCTCAGCAAGGACGGCCAGCCCGTCATGAGCTTCGGCGTGATGGGTGCCAACATGCAGCCGCAGGGCCACCTGCAGACACTGGTGCGCATGCTGGACTACAGGCAGAGCCCGCAGGTGGCCTGCGATGCGCCGCGCTGGCGTTACAACGCGGGCTTTGAAATCAACGTCGAAGCCGCGATGAACCCAACGACCGTCCAGGGGCTGGCCGGGCGCGGCCACCGGGTGGAGGTCATCAACGACTCCTACCAGGACTTCGGCGCCGGCCAGTTCATCTGGCGCGCCGGCAACCCCAAAGTGGAAGGCTATGTGTCGGCGAGCGACGCCCGGCGCGATGGCCAGGCCGTGGGTTTTTAAAAGCGCATCTTGAGCGATATTTCAGCGTCAAAAACGCCTGTAACCCAGGAAGAACGAGCGCAGCAGGCTGCAAAAAGCATAGCGTCAGGCCTGCTGCTCGCCATCTTCGGCGCGATTGCCTTCAGCGGCAAGGCCATCATCGTCAAGCTCGCCTACCGCTACGGCGTGGATGCGGTCACGCTGATCATGTACCGCATGCTGTTTGCGCTGCCGATCTTTGCCGTCATGGCCTGGTGGGCCACCTATCGGCAAGGCGGTGGCGGCAAGGCGCCACTCACGCGCAAGGACTGGCTGGGAGTGCTCGGGCTGGGATTCACCGGCTACTACCTGGCGAGTTTTCTGGACTTTGCCGGCCTGGCCTACGTTACCGCTTCGCTGGAGCGGCTGATTCTTTACCTCAATCCCACCCTGGTCCTGCTGCTGGGCCTGGTCATGTACCAGCGCCGCGTGGCGGCCGGGCAGCTCATCGGCATGGCCATCAGCTACAGCGGCGTGGTGCTGGTGTTTGGCCACGAGATCACCTTGCAGGGTGCGGACGCCGCCTGGGGCGCGCTGCTGGTTTTCCTGAGCGCCGTCAGCTACGCGGTGTACCTGGTTTACAGCGGCGAGCTGGTCAGGCGCCTGGGCGCGTTGCGGCTGGTCGGGCTGGCGACCACGGTGGCCTGCCTGTTATGCCTGCTGCAGTTTGCGGTGCTCAGGCCGATGAGCGCTGCCGTGGTGGCGCCCGAGGTGATCTGGCTGTCGCTGCTCAACGCCACGCTGTGCACGGCCGTGCCGGTGCTGATGGTGATGATGGCGATAGAACGCATTGGCGCCAGCATGGCGGCGCAGACCGGCATGGTGGGGCCCATGTCCACCATCCTGATGGGCGTGCTGATTTTGGGCGAGCCCTTCACCGCCTGGGTGGCGGCGGGCACGGTGCTGGTGATTGCCGGCATCTTTGTCTTTTCCCGGGCGGCCAGGACCTGATCTCCCTGCGTCCGCGATATTCGACGTAACTCAGTATCATGGGCCACTCTGTTTTGCCAGTAACTTTCTAAGCAAGGAACGACTATGGATTTGGGTATTGCAGGCAAATGGGCGCTGGTGTGCGGCGCCAGCAAGGGTCTGGGCTTCGGCTGTGCGCAAGCGCTGGTGCATGAGGGCGTGAACGTGCTCATCGTGGCGCGCGGCGCCGAGGCGCTGGAAGCTGCTGCTGACAAATTAATAGCCGACAACACCCGCCACGACAGCCCTGATGTGCAATTTATTGCCGCGGATATCACCACGCCCGAAGGCCGCGCCGCGGTTTTTGCGGTGCGCAAGGATTTCGATATCGTGGTCACCAATGCCGGCGGTCCGCCACCGGGCGACTTCCGCGACTGGGACCGCGACGCCTGGATCAAGGCGGTGGATGCCAACATGCTGACCCCGATCGAATTGATCAAGGCCACGGTGGACGGCATGGCGGCGCGCGGTTTTGGCCGCATCGTCAACATCACCTCCAGCGCTGTCAAGTCGCCCATTGATATCCTGGGCTTGTCCAACGGCGCCCGCAGCGGCCTGACTGGCTTTGTCGCCGGCGTGGCGCGCAGCAAGCTGGCAGGGCAGGGCGTGACCATCAACAACCTGCTGCCCGGCTCGTTTGATACGGACCGGCTGCGGGGAAACATGAGCGGCGCGGCGCAGAAGACCGGCCAGCCGCTGGAAGCCATCATGGACTCGCGTCGCAAGAGCATTCCAGCCCAGCGTTTTGGAACATCCGAAGAGTTTGGGGCCATTTGCGCATTCCTGTGCAGCGTGCACGCGGGCTACATGACGGGTCAGAACGTGCTGGCCGACGGCGGTGCTTATCCGGGAACGTACTGAATAAAAACGCACTGGAAAGTACTACAAAAAGGTGCAACTGAGGCCCTTGGCATGCCTGAGGCCGGGCTTGGCGAACTCGTCCTACGCGGGCCTGTGTCAACTGCCGCCTATGCTTGCTCGTTAGGCAATACAGGCGTTTCGCAACGGAGGCGGAGCGTCGCCGGACGGCATGTCTAATTCTTAAAAATGGAGATCCCATGAAATCCCTCAAACTTTCCCTGACGCTACTTGTTGCAACTTCCCTGCTGTGCGGTGGCGCATGGGCCGAAAAGCCGGAATGGGCAGGAGAAGGTGGCGGTAAAGGCCAAAAGCACGAGAAAAAAAATCAAAAAGAGGGAAAAGGGTCGGGAGTAGTTGAAGGAACAGTGCAGGGATCAGGGCAGAAAAACCAGGTCACCCGAGCAGAGATTCGGGTCGGTGGGTTTTTTGCGGACCAGCAGCGCGTGGCGGTGCGTGAATACTACGTCGGGCAAGCCAAAACCGGTCGGTGCCCACCAGGGCTGGCCAAGAAAAACAACGGCTGCATGCCACCCGGCCAGGCAAAAAAATGGGCAATGGGCCAGCCTTTGCCGCGAGACGTCGTTTTCTACCCCGTGCCTCAAGCCGTGACGATACGCCTTGGCGTTCCTCCTTCCGGCTACAAGTATGTTCGGGTCGCGAGCGACATCCTGCTGATCGCCGTGGGCACCAGCATGGTGGTCGATGCCATCCAGGATCTCGGTTCGATGTGATGACCGCTGCGCGGGGTTCGGCGTCGACCCGGCCCCCGTGCTGGCCGTCGCACCTGCGCTGGTCGCAGTGACGGAGCGGCTTCCATCACACATGAAAACCCCATGGGAGCCAGCCGGCGCCCGTGGGGTTTTTTGCTATGACGGCGAAAACACCATGCAGACCGGGCTGCCGCAGTAGATCGACAGGCCTGTGGGCGACAGCAGGCCAGAGTTCTCATGCACAGTGAAGGGCACGATGCAGTCGCTGTCTTCGTTGAGTACAAAGAGCATGCGCCCATCGGGGCTTAAGGTGAAAAACCGTGGCGTGCGGCCCATGGAGGTTTCGGCGCCCATGAACTTCAGGCGCCCCGAGCCCGGCTCAATCTGGAATATCGCGATGCTGTCGTAGCCCCGGTTGGAGGCGTAGAGCGTGCGCCCCGCAGGGTCCACGACGATGCCCGAAGCGCGGCTGTTGCCGGTGAAATGATCGGGCAAGGCCGACAGAACCTGCAGGGGTTCCAGATCACCCGTTTCAGCGCTGAAACGGTATGCGGTCACGCTGGAGTCCAGCTCGTTCACCACATAGGCGAAGGGCTCCGTCGGATGAAAGGCGAGGTGGCGGGGGCCGGCGTTTTCACGCGTCGCGACTGACGCCCGGTCGGCCGGCTGAAGCCGGCCGTTGGCAAACCGGAAGCAGAAAATGCGGTCCAGTCCTTTGTCGGGTACGACAACAAAACGGCCGCTCGGGTCGAAAGGGTTGAAGTGAGGCTTGGAAAAGGGCTGCTCGGTTTTGTGGGGACCTGGCGTGCCTTCCAGCTGGACGATCTGGCTCACCTCGCCCAGCGAACCATCAAGGGCTACGGGCTGCACCGCGAGGCTTCCGCTCAAATGATTGGAAACGACCAGAAATCGTTCGGTCGGGTCCAGGGCCAGATGAACAGGGTTTTTTCCCCGACAACTCTGGCGATTCAGGAAGCGCAGTGTTCCGTCGCTCGCATCGATCCGGAACGCGCTCACCTCCTGCTGGTCTCCATGAATCACATAGAGCACGTCACCCTGGCGATTGCGGGCCAGGAACGACGGGTTGACCAGGTCTGCGACCACTTGTACCCGTTCCAGTTGCCCGGTGCCGGGGGCAAGCTTGAAGACGCTGATCCCTTCGCCCCGGGCATTGCGCTCGCGCGTGGTGCGGGAGCCGACATAGGCGTACATGGTGTTGTCTTTGCGAACCCGGGACGGGTCACTGCGCAGCGGCAGCGACAGAGGATGGGGCGACCGAGGCACCCTGGATGCCGTGGCGAACCAATGCCTCGGCCACAAAGCCGCTGGCTTTCATCTCCTCGACGTATTGGCGCAAGAGCTCCGCCGCTTCAGTCCCACGACCTTTCGGTGTGCCCATGGCCTGCTGGATCACCATGAAGCGGCCGGGCAGGAGACGCAGGCCGGGAAAGCGTTTGGCATCTGCTTCCAGTTGCTGCCTGACGCCTGCCGCCACCTCCAGGCCCTGTGCCACGAACACATCCACGACGGTCGGAGATGTCGGTGCCCGTACGATTTGCGCCTCGTGAAGTTCCCGGCTCAGGTACAGGTCGTAAGCACTGCCTTTGCCGACCGTGACCCGACGGCCCGGGCGATCGACCTCTTCATTGGACTGAATCGGTGAGTCCTGGGGCACCATGTAGCTGCCTTCAATCAGCACGTAGGGGGCTGTGAAGGATATTCCCTCGCCACGCAGCGGATCAATCGCAAAGAACCCGATATCAGCCTGCTCCTGGGTCACGGCATCCACGGATTTTCCCGCGGTGTCGAACACCACCAATTCGATCCCGACGCCAAGCCGTTCGGCGAAAGCCCGCGCCAGGTCGATCGACACGCCGACGGGCTCACCCGTTGCGGCATCACGGTTGGCGAGGATGGGGTTGCCCAGGTTGATGGAGGCCCGCAGCTTGCCGGTGGGCGTGAAGGCTTTGATGACCTGCGATGGAATGTTCATGGCGAGTTCCTGATACGTTCAAAAGTCAAAAGGGGTAACGCGAAAATGAGCTGCAGACAATGAAAAGCGACCTCAGGATTTGAGGAGGTCACTGATGTCTCCGAGATTTTTCAGGGTGCTGGACAAATGATTGCGCAAAGCTTCGGAGGCTTCTTCGTTGCGGTCTTTTTCCAGAAGGTCAAGCACGCCCAGATGCTGAAGGCAGTGTTCTTTATAGCGTTTGCGGTTCTGCATCGAGCGATAAGATAGCAAACGTCGCACGCGGTTGACGCGGCGTATCGTGTCGATGAAAAAAGGGTTGCCCGAGGCCTCTACCAGCGATTCATGGAAACGGACCCCGCGCTCATGAAGCTGGTCCGCCGTGTCTGTCTCGATGCCACCGTGCAGCAAATGCATTTCTGCGGCGCGGCAACGCGCTAGTACCTGTGGATCGAGGCGGTAGCCCGGTTCCAGCAGGGCTGCCGGCTCCAGTGCCAGCCGGAGGCGGTAGGACTGCAGCAGGCTGTCCGGCGTGGTGAGCATTGACGAGAAAACCCAGCCGTAGCCGGGTTTTCTATTCGCCCAGCCCTCCTGCGAAATGCGGCTCAGCACGGCCTGCAGCTGTGCCGAGGTCAATCCATAACGGTTCTTGATCAGAACCTCCGAGAATTCATCGGACAGCAGGCCCTTGAGCCGGTCGTCGGCTATCTGGAAGTAGACGCTGGTCACGACATCCGATTCGTCCAGCCCCCACTGCTCGGCCAGGTCGGCCACGGGCTGTGCGACCGATTTCGCCAGAAAGTAGCCCCGGTTGCGCTCGCGGCTCAACACGCCTTTTTCATGCAGCAGGCACAAGGCCTCATTGATGGGGGAGCGGGAGACGCGCAAACGATCGGCCAGCAGTTGCGCCGGCAGATGACCGCCAACCGCCAGCCCCTCGGCCTGGACGAACTCGATGATCTGGACAGGGATGGATTTTTCAGCCTTCATAGAGCCGGTATTCTGCCCCTGATCGCGCATGTCC
Source organism: Polaromonas sp. P4_F9 (assembly GCF_056401235.1). Classification (NCBI taxonomy): domain Bacteria; kingdom Pseudomonadati; phylum Pseudomonadota; class Betaproteobacteria; order Burkholderiales; family Comamonadaceae; genus Polaromonas; species Polaromonas sp. P4_F9. The sequence continues at coordinate 126,097 of NZ_JBFUJT010000007.1, forward strand.
TTCATGGGTTGACGGCCGCTGGCCTGGCCCGAGCATCTTGCGCCGCAATGGTCTTGCCCAAAATCGAAGGTATGACCCCTCCGTCGCGCAGCAACTGCACCTCAAGCTGTGTTTCCACGGCGGCCGTGGCCGGCAGGGCCTGGGTGCTTCCGTTGAGACGACGGACGCGCACCGCCACACTGCAGCGCGGAGCCAGGCTCTGCGGGTCGGCATCAATCTCGAGCCGGTCGCCGGGCTGGAGTTGCAGCGTGTGCGGATTGACGCCCGGCGCAAGCCGCAGCGGCAGAATGCCCATGCCGATCAGGTTGGAACGGTGGATGCGTTCAAAGCTCGCCGCCAGCACCGCCCGGATCCCCAGCAGGCGCTGGCCCTTGGCCGCCCAGTCGCGCGAGGAGCCTGTGCCATAACGCTCACCGGCGACGAGTACGACCGGGTCACCGTCGTTCCGATAGCGCTGCGCGACCTCCCATATCGGCTGCACGTCACCGCTGGGCACGTGCAGGGTGTGGGCCAGCGGCACGTCCGGCTTCAACAGGTTGACCAGTGTCTTGTTGTGGAAGGCTGCGCGCACCATCACTTCCCAGTTGCCGCGCCGGGAGGCAAAGACATTCAGGTCCCTGCGGTCGTCGCCGCGTTCGACCAGAAAGTCCGCCACCAGACTGTCCGGTGGAATGGCACTGGCCGGCGAAATGTGATCGGTGGTGATGTCGTCGCCCAGCACCAGCAGGGGATAGGCGCTGTAGCGGCCCAGTAGGCTGCCCTCCGTGACCGCCGCAAAGGGCGGGCGGCGCAGCGTGGTGGACTGCGCATCCCAGGGGAACAGCGGCGTGTCGGGCGCCTTCAGGGCGTGCCAGAGCGGATGGCGGCTGGCCATCTCGAAGTCGCGCCGGTAGTCGGTCGGGTCGCCGGCCAGCGCCAGGTGCGCATCGATTTCCTCGCGCGTGGGCCACAAGTCCTGGAGGAAAACATGCCGGCCGTCCGGCATGGTCTGCACTGGGTCGGTCCGGAGGTTTCGTTCGCCGTCACCCGCGAGGCCGAAGGCCACGACCAGCGGCGGCGACATGATGAAGCTCAGTTCGAGGTCGGGATGCACGCGCCCCGGAAAGTTGCGATTGCCCGACAGCACGGCCACCGCCTTGCTGTGGCCTGCCGCCTGCGCCTGGCGGATCGCCTCCGTGAGCGGGCCCGGATTGCCGATGCAGGTGGTGCAGCCGTAGCCCACGATGTCGAAACCGACCGCAGACAGGTCGTCGGCCAGTCCGGCCCGTTCCAGGTAGGACGCGGCAGCGGGTGACCCGGGCGCGAGGGAAGTCTTGACCCACGGCGGCGCCTTGAGACCGAACGCGCGCGCCTTGCGTGCGAGCAGCCCGGCGGCAATCAGCAGGCGTGGGTCAGAAGTGTTGGTGCAGCTGGTGATGGCGGCGATCGCCACGGGATGCCGCGGTATGTCTGCACTGGGCGCCGGCGGCACAAATCCCACTGCCGCCAGCGCTTTGGGTGTTTCTGAATAGTCGAGCAGGTCCTGCGGTCGGCGGGGGCCGGCTACGTGCATGCCAATCGCCTGGAGGTCGATCTCGATCGTGCGGGTGTAACGCGGCTCGGCTTCGGGGTCGAACCACAGTCCGGTGCGCCGCGTGTAGGCCTCCACCAGCGTGATGGCGTCTTCGCTGCGTCCGGTGCTGCGCAGGTAGTCCAGCGTGCGCTGGTCCACGGCAAAAAAGCCTGTCGTCGCGCCATACTCGGGCGCCATGTTGGCCACCACGGAGCGGTCGCCCGCGCTCAGCGTCGCGACACCGGGGCCGTAAAACTCCACGAAGTCGCCCGAGACACCGATCTGGCGCAGCCGCTGCGTCACCGTCAGCGCCAGGTCGGTGGACTGCGCGGCCGGTGGCAGCCTGCCGATGAGCCGTACGCCAACTACATCCGGAATGCGCAGCATGGTTGGCATGCCAAACATCACCGTCTGGGCCTCCAGCCCGCCCACGCCCCAGCCCAGCACGCCAATGCCATTGATCATCGGCGTGTGGCTGTCGGTGCCTATCATCATGTCGGGCACGGCCCACAGCCTGCCACCGCGCTCTTCGGTCGTCACCACCGTCGCGAGTTGCTCCAGGTTGATGGTGTGCATGATGCCGGTGCCTGGCGGGTGGATGCGGACGCCGCTGAGCACGCGGGACGCCCAGCGCAAAAAGCGGTAGCGCTCGCCGTTGCGGCGGATCTCGTGCTGCAGATTCAGCGTGACCGCGTCGCGCCGGGCATACACCTCCACCGCCAGCGAATGATCGATGGAGACATCGACGGGCAGGCCGGGGTTGAGTACCGACGGGTCCACGCCCGCCTCGTCCAGCGCGTTGCGCATGGCCGCAATGTCGACCAGCGCAGGCGTGCTGGTGGTGTCGTGCATCAGGACACGGCCGGGCTGAAAGGCCAGTTCGGCCTCGCTGGTGCCGTGCTCCAGCCATCCAAAGACTGCATCCACCGCGGCTTGCCGCTCATCGCCCTGCATGTTGCGAACGGCGTTTTCCAGCAACAGGCGCAGCACCACGGGCAGGCGCTTCAGACGCGCACCAAACAGCGCGGGCAAGTCGACCAGCGCATGGCTCTGGCCATTGACGAAAAGTTGCCCCCAAAGTTGTCCATCGGGGAATTTGTAGGTGTTTTCCATAATACGCATTTTGCATATTAACGCAATAAAATGCAATTAAGCGTAAACCCTAAACCCCAGTTTCAGCCTCACTCCAGGAGTTTTTCCGTGCAACTTTCGCGTCGTCATTTCTTCCTCCCCAGTCTGTTGATGGCTGCAGGCCTGGCCAGCCCGGTCGGGGTGCTGGCCCAGGACTATCCCGTCAAGCCCATCACCCTCGTGGTGCCCTTTTCGGCGGGCGGGGGCGTCGACACGATCGCGCGCCTGCTTGCCGAAAAGCTTCGTGTGTCGCTGAAGCAGTCCATCGTGGTGGACAACAAGGCCGGCGGCAGCGGCATGATTGGCGCGCAAGCCGTGGTGAGGGCTGCGCCCGACGGCTACACGCTTTTGTTGGGTTCAGCGGGCGAGACCGCCATCAATCCCTTTGTCTACAAGGGCCGGATGCAGTACACGCCGGCGAAAGACCTGGCGCCGATCACGCTGGTGACGCGCATTCCCAATGTGCTGGTCACCAGCCCGACGCTTCCGGTCAAGAACATGGAGGAGTTGATAGCGCACGCCAAAAAGAACCCCGGCAAGCTGTCTTATTCGACCAGCGGTGTCGGCAACCCCCAGCACCTCAATGGCGAACTGCTGGAGGAGCTTGCCGGTATCCACATGGTTCACATTCCCTACCGGGGCGCGGCAGGTCAATTGATTGACGTCACCTCGGGCACGGTCGACATGACCTTTGTCAGCTACGCCGCGGCCAAGGGCTTCATCCAGAGCGGCAAGGTCAAGGCCATCGCCGTGACCTCGGCCAGGCGCGCCAGCTTTGCGCCGGAGATCCCTGCCATCGCCGAGTACAAGCCGCTGGCCAGATACCAGCTGGAAAACTGGTTTGGCCTGTTTGCGCCGGCAGGCACGCCAGACGCCGTACAGCAAAAGCTCAATGCGGCGGTCACGCAGGCCTTGCGTGATCCGGAGCTGGCAAAAAAACTCCGGGAGCAGGGCGGAGAGCCTGCTCCCATGACGGCGCAGGAGTTTCGTGACTTCATCAAGACCGAGGCCGTGCAGTTCGAACGCATTGTCAGAACGGCCAACATCACGGCGGAATAGGCCGCACCTGCCCTTTTCCCTTCATTTCCTTCTTTTTTCTTTTCCCCTTCACATGACCTTCAACCAGGAGACCTTCATGCATCGCAAGACCTTTCTGAAAATTTCCGGCCTCCTGCTGGGCTGCCTGGCCGCTTTGCCCGCGCTGTCGCAAGACTATCCAGCCAAGCCCGTGACCGTGGTCGTGGCTTATGCCGCTGGCGGCAACAACGACATCCGCGCCCGCATGCTGGGCGTGGAGGTTGCCAAAACCTTGGGCAAGAGCATCATCATTGAGAACAAACCCGGCGCCAGCGGCAACATCGGCCACGACTTCGTCGCGCGCGCCGCCACGGATGGCTACACGCTGGGCATAGGCGCGATGGGCCCGATGGCGGTGAATGCGGCTATCTACCCCAAGGTGCCGTTCGACGCGGTCAAGGACTTCACGCCCATCGTCCTGATCGAAAAGGCGCCGCTGGTGCTCGTCACCCGCACCGACAAGCCCTTCAAGTCGGTGAAAGACGTCGTCATGGCGGCGAAGGCCAAACCAGGCTTGCTGACTATCGGCAACGCCGGCGCGGGCGGCGCGCACCATCTGAGCGCCGAGTTGTTCAAGCAGACGGCGGGCATCTTCATGTTGTCCGTGCCGTACAAGGGGGGTGGCCCGGCCGCCAGCGCCCTGCTGGCGGGCGAGGTGGACCTGATGTTCGAGCAAACCTATGCGGCCCTGCCCTCGATCCAGGCCGGCAAGACGCGCCCGCTCGCTGTCACCAGCGACAAGCGTCTGCCCAGCCTGCCCGATGTGCCGACCATGGCCGAGCTTGGCTACCCGCAGGCCACGGTTTCAAACTGGCTCGGCCTGATCGGGCCCAAGGGGCTGTCGCCCGCCGTGGTCCGCAAACTCAACGAGGCCTACAACAGTGCGCTGGCCTTGCCCGATATCCGGGAAAAAATCGCAGGCCCCGGCAACGTGGTCGGTGGCGGCACGCCTGAAGAGTTTGCGGCGTTTATAGCGGCCGAGAACAAGCGCTGGGCGGCGCTCGTGAAGGTGGCCGGCATCAAGCTGGAGTAGGCGGGCTTGTTGACGGAGGCATGGCGCCTGCAACGTGGCTTCATCGACTCAGTCGGCTTCAGTAGGCTTTAGTAGGCTTTAGTTGACCTGGGTCAGCCTCATTTGTGCCCACACCGAGCTTGGTGATGCGTGCGGTGTTGAGATGCTGGCGCAGAAACTGCGAGGCCTCCATGCGCTCGCCCCGGACCAGCAGGTCAATCAGCACCAGATGCTCCTCGCACTGGCGGTGCAGGCGCGAACGGTCCAGTCGCGTGCCGTACTCGACCACCCGGCGCATCTGGTTGACGGTGCGCAGCGAATCGGTGAGGAACTGGTTGTTCGCGCCGGCGATCATGGTCTCGTGAAAGTGCACGCCCGCGCGAAAGAGTTCGGTCGGCGTGCAGCGTTCAATGCCGCCTTGCAGGAGGTCGATTTGTTCGCGCCGGCATTTCTCCAGCTCGGCCAGGTCCACCTGGTAGCCCGGCTCCAGCAGCGCCGCCGGCTCGATGATCATGCGAAAGCGGTAGCTCTCGCGGTGTGACTCGGCGCTGCTCAGCAAGGGCCGGAAAATCCAGCCGCGCCCAGGCTTGCGGTCAATCATGCTTTCGCGCGCCATGCGGTTCAGGATGCGCTGCACCTGCAGGCGCGCCAGCCCGTAGCGGGACATCAGGTCGGCCTCGGCGATCTCGTCTTTCAGCAGGCCGCTGATGCGGTCATTGGCGATTTTGAGGTAGATCTCCTCCTCGGATGCCCGCTCGGCCGGCAGTGCCAGGTCGTGCAGTTCCGAGGGCATCTTGGCGACTTGGAAGCCGCGGTGGGGCGCCGACTGAACGACGCCGCTGGCCTGCAGGTATTGCAGCGCCTTGCGTACCGGCGACCGGGACACGCCCAACGCGTCACACAGGGCCTGTTCGGTCAACCGATGGCCGACGGCATGCTGTTCGCGCCGAATGATCTCCACGATGTGGGTGGCCAGGGCCGGAATGAGCGGACTGACTTTGCTGGAGGGGGGTTCGGAGAGCATGTGCGGAAGAAAAATGGTCGTGTGACACGCCAGACTGTACATGGCTGGCTGATTCCTGCCCTGCGTGCCGCAGGGCAGGGCGTCAGCCGGGCCAGACCACCTTTAATCTGACGCGACGGCCTGGGCGACCGCCCGGCCGAAGGCCTGGCAGCCCATGGTGCCGCCGATGTCACGGGTTCGCGTCGCCGGGTTGGCCAGCACCTGGTCCACCGCGGCGGCCATCGCATCGCCTGCCTGCTGCAGGGCGGCATGGCCACGCTTGTCCCCTGTCCAGCGCACCATCATGGCCACCGAAAGAATCATGGAGGTGGGGTTGGCGATGTCCTGGCCTGCAATGGTGGGTGCCGAGCCGTGCTGCGCCTGCGCGCAGCACAGGTCGTCGCTGGCCATCACCGAGCCGGCGAGCCCGAGGCTGCCGGAGAGTTCACTGGCCAGATCCGACAGGATGTCGCCATAAAAGTTGGTGGCCACCAGCACGTCAAAGCGCTCGGGCTCGCGCACCAAGTGGGCCGTCGAGGCATCGACCAGCAGGTCATCGAGCTGCACTTCGGGGAAGTCCCTGGCCACGTGGCGCACCGCCTCCAGGAAGAGCCCATCGGTCATGTGAAAGCTGTTGGCCTTGTGGATGGCCGTGACTTTCTTGCGGCGGGTCATGGCCAGCTCGAAGGCGCGGCGTGCAATGCGTTCGCTGCAATGGCGGGTGATCTTGCGGGTGGACAGCGCCATGTCGGGGCTGGGCATGACCTCGCCCCAGCCACGGCTCATGTTGCGGTCCGGGTAAAAGCCTTCCGTCGCCTCGCGCATGATCACCAGGTCCATGGACCGGCCCTCGCGCAGGTTGGAGGGCAGGTAGGGGCGGGTGCGGGCAGGGCGCACGTTGGCGTAGAGGTCCAGCCCGACGCGAAAACCCGCCGACACGTTTCGGCCGCCCTGCTCAGGCGCCGGGTAGTCGGCGTGCGATTGCGTGCCCAGGATGATGCCGTCGCAGGTTCTGGCTTTGTCCAGGACCTCCTGGCGCAGCGTGGTGCCATGGGCCTTCAGGCTGTCGAAGCCCACGCTTTCATGGTCAAAGGTCAAGGACAGCTTGAAGCGTGCAGCGGCCGCTTCCAGGACCCCGACCGAGGCGGCAACGATTTCGGGGCCAATACCGTCACACGGCAATACGATGAATTTCAATGTAAGTCTCCAGTTGGTTGGGGTGGGGGTAGGAAGAAGGAAGGAAGTAGGAAGTGGGGCGGTAGTTTCAATGCGAGCCGGACAGCCTAGCCTTGAGGCGGCGCACGGCGCTGTCGGGGCTGGTGAGAACGGGCCGGTCCGTCGTGGCGGCCACCAGGCTCCGGGCCCGGGCCATGGAGAACTGCCCCATCATCAGCACGTCGCAAGTCGCCAGTGCCCTGGCCTGCTCCACAACCAGCCGGTCGTGGGTCGCGACATCGCCGGCATTCAGGGCCTCCATGGCGTCCGGTGCGCAGGCGCTCTCCACCTGGACGGGCAGGTTGCGCTGGCATGCAACAGCCAGCAGTTCTTCGCGCAGGGCGCGCGCGGCCGGTGCAAACGTGGTCAACAGGCCAATGCGGCCCTCCCTGCCGAGCCCGGCGCAGATCGCCAGGGCCTCATCGAACATCGCTTCATTGGGCTTGAGCGTTGGCAGACCGACCACGCGCCCCGCTTCGTCAATGGCGGGGCCAAACGCAGAGCAGGTGAACAGGATGCCGTGGGCGCCCCAATTCCTGGCGTAGTGCGCCAGGCTCACCATGCGCGCGACCATGCCCTCCGTCAGCGAGCCCGCGCCGGCGAGGTCCTGCGACAGCCGGTCATCCAGCAGGTTCATGCGCTGCACCTGCGGCCAGAGGCGATCAAAAGCGTCTGCCACCGGCTGCAGGGCAAGCGATGTTCCATGTATTAATGATATTTTTAGTTCAATCATTATTCGATTTAAGCTTGATTTAGTAGAATTAATTGTACTATAAAATTTATTGGTACAATTAATAGTGTATCGCCGCGTGCGGTGGTACATCGCCGCACCCGCCAGCCGATGGCACCAATCAACAGGAGACAATTCATGCCCGATCAACACCCCGCTGCCCGTCCCTTTGCGCCCAGGCGCTCCTTCCTGGTGGCTGCCAGCCTGCTCTTGCTGCCTGTCCTGGCCCACGCGCAGGATGCGGCCAGGGACTACCCCAGTAAAACGATCACCCTGATCGTTCCCTATGCCGCCGGTGGAAGTTCGGATGTGCGCGCCCGCCAGATCGCCCAGAAATTGGCTGTCTATTTCGGCCAGTCCGTGATCGTGGACAACAAGCCGGGGGCGAACGGCAATATCGGCACTAATGCGATTGCCAAGGCCGTGCCGGACGGTTACACCATCGGTTTGGGCAATCTGGCGCCACTGGCGGTCAACAAGACCTTGCTGCCCAACACGCCGTTTGATCCAGCCACCGATCTGGTACCCGTCATCCTGCTGGAGAAAGGCCCGCTGGTCCTGGTCGTCAATGCGGACAAATCACCTTACAAGAGCCTCGCGGACCTGGTCAGCGCCCTCAAGGCCGCGCCGGGCAAGATGAGCTATGCCTCGGCGGGCTCGGGTGGCTCGTTCCACCTGGCGGGCGAGATGTTCAAGTCCTCGGTCGGTGCGTCTGCGGTTCACATCCCTTACCGCGGCGGCGGCCCTGCGACCAACGACCTGCTGGCCGGTCAGGTGGACTACATGTTCGACATGGTCCCTGCGGCGCTGGGTTACCTGAAGTCCTCGCCGCCCAAGTTGCGGCCCCTGGCGGTGGCCAATGACAAGCGCCTGCCCTCCCTGCCCGACGTGCCCACCTTCGCGGAGCTGGGCGTGAAGGAGATGGAAATTTCCAACTGGTTCGGCATCGTGGCGCCCAAGGGCACGCCCAAGCCGATCGTGGACAAACTCAATCAGGCGATCAACCGCGCCCTGCAGGAGCCCGACCTGGTGCAGCGCATCACCGCGCCCGGCAATGTGGTGGGCGGTGGCGACGCCAAGGCCTTTGGAGATTTTGTGTCGGCCGAGTCGAATCGCTGGAGCAAACTGATCAGGGACAAGGGCATCAAGCCCGAGTGAGCAGCCGACCGGTCGGGCGGATCCGGGATGAACGGCGAGGCGGCTGCGCCCACAGTGCAAAATGGCTCCCATGAAACCACCCAAGCGACTGCAGTCATTGATCGAGGAAGGCCTGATCGACACAGTCGTGCGTCAGCTCATGAGCGGCAAGGAGGCCATGGTTTACGTGGTGCGCTGTGGCGGCGAAACCCGCTGCGCCAAGGTCTACAAAGAGGCCACGGAGCGCAGCTTCCGGCAGGCGGTTGACTACACCGAAAACCGCAAGGTCAAAAACACCCGCCAGGCCCGCGCCATGGCCAAGGGCACCCGCTTTGGCCGGCAGGCGCAAGAAGCCGCCTGGCAAAGCGCCGAGGTCGATGCACTGTATCGCCTGGCCGCCGCTGGCGTGCGTGTGCCCCGGCCCCACAACTTCTGCGACGGCGTGCTGTTGATGGAGCTGGTGACCGACGAGCACGGCGACGCCGCCCCGCGGCTCAATGACGTGGAGTTCACACTCGAGCAGGCGCGCACGCACCACGGGACGCTGTTGATCGAGGTGGTACGCATGCTGTGCGCCGGCGTCGTGCATGGCGACCTGTCGGAGTTCAACATCCTGCTGGGCAGCGAACAGGGCGTGGACGGCCCGGTGATCATCGACCTGCCCCAGGCCGTGGACGCCGCCGGCAACAACCACGCCAAACGCATGCTGCTGCGCGATGTGGACAACCTGCGCGGTTTTTTCGGCCGCTTTGCACCCGAGTTGCTGCACACCGACTTTGGCCTGGAGATCTGGGCCTTGTATGAACGCGGCGTGCTGGACCCTGAGGTGGTTCTCACCGGCCGGTTTGAGCGCAAGGCCGGAGCGGTGGATGTGGGCGGCGTGATGCGCGAGATTGACGATGCGCGTGCCGAGGAAGCGGCGCGGCGGGTGCGCATGCAGGCTGTTGGATGAGCGGCCGGGCCACGCGGCTTTAGCCGCGCAGGCGCGTCAGAAATGTCCCGGCATCAGCGTACGGATAAGCGGGATAAGTGGCCATTTCAAATCCTGCATTGCGCAATTGGCTCAGCACGCTGCTGCTGACGTCGTCACTCAATGGGGTGAGCGGCGGACGCACGCTGCGCAGCAGTTCGAGGAAACGGGCGCCGCGCCCCAGGGCTCCCTCGGGCATTGATCGATCCGTAGTAGTCCCTGCCTCGATCTGTCGCGGACGGTGGACGTCGCGCCGTCTCGCGCCGTAGCGGTCGCCTGGCTATCTCGGCCTTGAGATCGGACCCGGTGCATGCGGTGTGCTGGATTCCGACGCGGAGGTGGCGTGATGCTGGCTGTTGGCCGTGCTCATTGAGTCGTTGAAAACTTGACAGTTCTGGATGAGCGCGATACTGTCATCGCTCGGTAGATCTCCCGGGACGGCACACTGCATTTAGAAGTTGGCAAGCTGCAACCTGGTACGCCTTGCATAGACTCCTCACTGTTTCAGGCGGTATTCACGAAGGATTTCCTTATGAATAGGTCCATGCAGAAGGGCTTCACGCTCATCGAATTGATGATCGTCGTGGCGATCATCGGCATCCTGGCTGCATTGGCGTTGCCCGCTTATCAGGACTACACCAAGCGGGCCAAACTGTCCGAGGGTGTTTTGGCGGCTTCTTCCTGCCGCACATCAATTGCTGAGGTGTACCAGTTCGGCAGAGCCTCGGGTCCTCCGGGGGCAAATGGATGGGGCTGCGAGGCTGGGGCGGGCACCTCCAACCCCAGTGCATCATCCAGGTATGTGGCCGCGGTGACCACATCAGCCGATGGCGTGGTCAAGGTGACGATGCAAGGATTCAATGACAGTCAGATAGATAGTCACGTCGTCACGCTTGCCCCCATGGCAAGCGCCAGCGTTGTCGCAGTATTTGCTACCGACGTGGGGAAGCCCATCTTCGGTTGGCGCTGTGGCTCGCCGACCGACGGAACAGACATTCCTGCCAAGTTTTTGCCCGCTGCCTGCCGCGGTTGATGGCAAGCGAAGGCGAGCATAAGTCGTTGATAAATAAACGATCTACACCGCTCTTGACGCACGCCCTCCTGGAAATCCTCACTGCGCAGGCTGCTCAACATCTCGGCGTTGGCCAGCGTAATCGCTTCACCCAGTGACTGGTAGGGCGCCTTCCACAACTGCCGCTTCATCACCTGTACCGAGCGAATCTTCTGGTGCCGTGATGGGTCAGCCCGCTTCCAGTGTTCGGCTTCCTGCTTTCCTATCGCCGCGACGACACCACAATCCCGCCCACGATCAGCACAAACGCCAGCGCGTGATAAAGCTGCGGCAACTCGCCCAGAAAAGCGGCTGACAGCAGCGCGGCAAACAGTGGCGTGAGGTTGGAGAAAAAGCCGGCAATCGCAGGGCCGACACGCTGCACGCCCACGCCCCAACAGCGGTAGGCGATCACGGCCGGACCGACGGCCACGTAGAGCAGGGCCGTTGCCAGGGGCCAGCCCCAACTGATGTGGGCGTCGGTCAGGGTCCATTCACTGGCCGCAAAAAAACCGGACCAGCCCAGGCCGAAGACAATCTGCGCCATCAGGAAAGCAGCCCAGTCATCGCGGATTTCTGCGGGCTCTTTGGGCTGCGACAACAGCCAGCTGTAAAACGCCCAGGCCAGAGTGGCCAGCAACACATACAGATCGCCGGGCACGAGGTGCACCTGCGCCAGCAGGGCCCAATCACCACGTGACAGCACCACCAGCACGCCGGCAATCGACAGGACCGCGCCGGTGATTTGCCGGTGCGAGACGCGCTGGCCAAAGCACAGCGCGCCCACAGCCAACATCCAGATCGGCACGCTGGACGCGACCAGCGTGACGTTGAGCGGTGTCGAGGTTTTCAGCGCCAGGTATTGCAGGGCGTTGTAGCAGCCCACACCCAGCAGACCCAGCAACGCAAAGCGTTTCCAGTGCGGCCAGAGGGTGCTGCCTGGCCTGAGCAGGTGGTGGGCCAGCGGCAACAGAATCACAAAGGCCAGCGCCCAGCGCAAAAAGTTCAGCGTCATGGGCGGCACCAGCGTGGTGACCAGCCGGCCGACCACCGCATTGCCGGCCCAGAGTAAAGGAGGAAGCACCAGCAGCAGGGCAGTGGCGGGGGTCACGCGTTGATTCATGCCGGGAACTGTACCAAGCCGTGCATATGTCCGCCCCGCAAACCGTCCTTCAGCCCCTCGGGAGAGCAGCATATTTCGATTCATGGCACGATGCCGCCTGACATTAAATTTTTCAAAATTCCGCAGGAGAAAAGACATGAGCCAAACCACACAAACCACGTCCAGAGCCGTCCGGATTGAACAGAACGGCGGGCCCGAAGAACTGAAACTGGTCGAGGTGGCTGTCGGGGAGCCCGGCCCTGGCGAAATCCGCATCCGCCACAAGGCCGTGGGCCTGAACTTCATCGATGTGTACCAACGCAGCGGCCTGTACAAGCTGCCCATGCCGCTGCAGTTGGGCATGGAGGCTTCCGGCGTGGTGGAGGCGGTGGGCGAGGGCGTGACGCACCTTCAGGTTGGCGACCGCGCGGCCTATGCCAGCCAGCCACCGGGCAGCTACTGCGAGCTGCGGGTGATGCCCGCCAAATGCGTATGCAAGCTACCGGATGCGATTTCGTTCGAGACGGGCGCGGCGATGATGCTCAAGGGCCTGACAGCGCAGTATTTGCTGCGCCGCACGCAGCCGCAGGGCGGGCTCAACGCAGGTGATTTTGTGCTGTTTCATGCGGCGGCCGGCGGCGTCGGCCTGATTGCCTGCCAGTGGGCCAAGGCCATGGGTCTGCAGCTGATTGGCACGGCGGGCTCGGATGAAAAATGTGCACTGGCCAAGGCGAATGGCGCGGCCTTCGTCATCAATTACGCGAAGGAGGATTTCGTTGCCTGCGTGAAGGAAATCACCGGCGGCAAGGGTGTGAAGGCGGTCTACGACTCGGTCGGCAAGGACACCTTTCTCAAATCGCTGGACTGCCTGCGCCCCTTTGGCTTGCTGGCCAACTTCGGCAATGCCTCGGGCAAGGTCGAGCCGCTGGATATTGGTGTGCTGGCCGCCAAGGGCTCGCTGTATGTGTCACGCCCGACCTTGTTCACCCACATCGCCACCCGCGAGACCACGCAGGAAATGGCCGACGACCTGTTTGCCATGGTGACCAGCGGCAAGATCAGGATCGCCATTGATCAGCATTTCCCCCTGGCCGATGTGGCCGAGGCGCATCGGTCGCTCGAGGCACGCAAGACCACGGGCTGCACCATCCTGACGCTGTAAGGCAGGCGGGGCTCTGCGGTAAACCTGTGTAAAGCCACGGGCCGCATTCAACGCAAGGCGCGGCGAATGCGTTACAACGGGCAGCAGGAGAAAAACATGCCCATAGCGATCACCCAGGCTGGCGTGCTGGCGGCCTTCCTGGCTTGCCTTGCCGGTCCCGCGGCGTATGCGCAGACCGATGCCGCGCCGTCCCCGGCCAACGTCGCCGCCGCTTGGCGCGTCGCCTCGCGCCTGGGCTATGCGCCCACACCGGCCTCGGCGCAGGCCGTGGAGGCGTCACCCAAAGCCTGGGCGCTGCAACAACTGGACGCGGCCTACGCCGCGAGCCGCCGCCCTCCCGCCCTTCCCGCCGAGCTGGCCGGCATCAATGCGCCGCTCAACGAGATCGCGCGTAGCTTCCAGGCCGAGCGGGAGGCGCGCAGGACCTTGCGTGAAACGGCCAGGACCGGCACGGCCGCCACAGCGGAGACGGGCGCAGGCGCGGAAAAATTCAGCCGCGACATGGCCCAGGGCGCCGCCGCATGGCGCTTGATGTCCTGCAGCGATCCGGCACTGGAAAACCCGCTGCTGGCGCGCATGACTGAATTCTGGTTCAACCACCTCAATGTGTTCGTCGGCAAGGGGGCGGTGCGCCCGTTTGTCGGCCACTACGAGGTCAATGTTATCCGTGCCAACGCCCTGGGCCGTTTTGAGGACCTGCTGCTGGCCAGTGCCAAGCACCCGGCCATGCTGTTTTACCTGGACCAGGCGCAGAGCAACAACCGCGGCCTCAATGAAAACTACGCTCGCGAATTGATGGAGCTGCACACGTTGGGCGTGAACAGCGGCTACACGCAAAAAGACGTGCGTGAACTGGCCCGCATCCTCACCGGCTGGACGGTCAACCTCAAGGACGGCGAGGGCTTTCGCTTTGCCGAGCGCCTGCACGACAAGGAAGGCAAGGTCCTGCTGGGCCGCACCTTCGGCAACGAGAGCCTTTCGGAAGGCGAGGAGGCCATCCGCTACCTGGCACGGCGGCCCGAGACGGCGCGGCGGGTCTCCACGCGGCTGGCGAGTTTCTTTGTGGCCGACAAGCCCCCACCCGCGTTGGTCGACCGGTTGGCAAGCACCTTCACCGCCACGCAAGGCGACATCCGCGCGGTGATGCACACCTTGATCGAGTCGCCGGAGTTCTGGGCGCGGGACAACCAGCTCTTCAAGACACCGCTGGACTTTGCCTGCTCCGCGCTCACAGCGGCCGGCGGCGTGAAGGAGCGCCGCGACATCGTGCAGACCCTGGGCTTTCTTGCGCAGGCCGGCCAGCCCATGCACGGCTGGCAAACGCCCGACGGCTACAAGACCGATGCCGGCACCTGGCTCGCGCCCGAGGCTCTGACCCGTCGCGCCGACTACGCCATGAGCCTGGCCCAGCGCATGGCGGAGCCTTCCTACCTCAACACTTTTTTCAGCAGCGCCACACGTGAGCGCATCGCGCAGGAACCCGCGCAGATGCGCACCGGCCTGATGCTGGCCAGCCCCGACTTCATGCGTAAATAACCGGCACCGAGGAGTCCCATGAATTCCAGCCCTTCTTCATCGGCGTATCCGCTGCAGCGCCGCAGGGTGCTGGGCCTGGGGGCGCTGTCCACGCTGTCGCTGAGCGTGCCCGGCGTGTGGGCACAACCCTTGCCTGTGGGCCTGGCGGGCCGATCAGGTCTGGACGGCGGGCGCCTGATCGTCGTCTTCCTGCGCGGCGCGTATGACGGCCTGTCGGCCTTCGTGCCCTATGCGGACAAGGACTACTACGCCATTCGCCCCAACATCGCGATCGCGGCGCCCGACGGCACGGCGCAAACTGCCATCCGGCTCGACAAAACCTTCGCCCTGCACCCCGCGCTGACTCCGCTGTTGCCCTTGTGGCAGCAAGGCGTTCTGGGCTTCGTACCCGCGGCCGGCCTGCCCGCGCCCAACCGTTCGCACTTCGATGCGCAGTACCAGATGGAAATTGCGCGAAGCGGCAAAACCAGCGGCGCGCCGGGATGGCTCAACGCTACGGCAGGCCTTGGCAAAGCCGCCGCGCCGGGCGCGGCCGCGCTCGGTGTGGGGGAGGCCAATCCCGCCATCCTGGGCGGGCAGGCCGCCGCCGTCCGGCTGATCCCGCGTGGCCAGTCGGCCGAGCGCACCGGCGTGCTGGCCAACGACAGAACCCGCCAGGCGCTGATGGACCTGTACGCGGGCGACGACAAGGTCAGCGAGGCCTTCCGCCAGGGCGTGGGCAGCCGCATGCAGAGCGCGCAGGAGCTCACGGAGCAAAGAGCCGAAAAGGCCGCGAAGGCCGAAAAAATGGCGCAAGACGACAGGCGCATGGCCGACAAGCGTCTGGACCGCGACGGCACGCCCGCCAACGTTCAGGCCCAGGCGGCGCAAATGCTGGCGGCCAGCAACGGCGCGGCCGACCCGGTGGGCCTGCAGCTTGATGCGCAGCACCTGGGCACGCTGATGCGCAACGACCGCAAGCTGCGCCTCGGGTTTTTGTCGGCGGGCGGCTGGGATACGCATGCCAACCAGGGCGCTGCCACTGGTCAGCTGACCAACAACCTGGGCAACCTGGCGCGTGGCATCGCGCAGCTGCGCCAGGACTTTTCCGAGCCCGGCGACGTGGTTGTGGCGATGAGCGAATTCGGGCGCACCAGCGCCGAAAACGGCACACGCGGCACCGACCACGGCTTTGGCAATGCCATGTGGCTCATGGGCAGCCGCATCGCCGGCGGGCGCTGGCATGGCCAGTGGACGGGGCTGGCGCAAAGCAACCTCAACGAAGGCCGCGACCTGCCGGCTCACCACGACTACCGCGCGGTGCTGGCCCAGGTGCTGCGCGGCACCTTCGCCCTGGGCGATGCGCAGCTGGCCGCGGTGTTGCCGGGCGCCAGCTGGGACCAGCGTCTGGACGGCCTGTTCACCAGGGCCTGAGTTCTTTCCGCGGGATTTTCGCGGCCTTGCGGTCATCGCTGGACGACGGCCGCGAAGGTAAACTGGCGCGAGCCATGAACCCGCCCGCTTCTTTTGACCCGCAATGGTTGCGCGACCTGCGTGCCCGCGCCACCGTGCCGCCCCTGCGCCGGCGTGTGCCGCTGTGGGCGGGTGAGTCCATCATCGGCTCGGTGGAGCCCGGTTTCCTGCGCCAGCTGGCCCTGCATACCATGACGGACGGCCACCATCCGCTGCTCAAGGAAGAACACCCCGAGCAACTCGGCTGGCGCCTGATGGGCGACGTGACGACCAGCCTGAACCACGTGGCCGTTGCCTTGCTCGAGGCCGGCCTGGCGGGCGCCTGGCGCAATGAACAGCTGGCGGTGCCTGACCAGCTGGGCCATCGCAAGGGGACGGTAGAACGCGCCGCTGTCCGGCCGCTGGGCATCACCACGCTGGCCGTGCACCTGGTGGGGCAGGCGCCGGACGGCCGCTTCTGGGTGCAGCAACGCGCTTTCGACAAGGCCAATGACCCGGGCCAGTGGGACACCCTGATGGGTGGCATGGTGTCGGCGGCGGACACGGTGGAGACCGCGCTGGTGCGTGAAACCTGGGAAGAGGCCGGGCTGCATGCCGTCGACCTGCAGGACATGCGTTACGGCGGACGCCTGAGCACCTGCCGCCCCTGCAGCGATGGCAAGGGGGCGGGTTATGTCAGCGAAAACATCGACTGGTATTGCTGCACCGTGCCCGAGCGGCTGGTCCCGAACAACCAGGACGGCGAGGTTGAGCAGTTTTGCCTGATGGACGCGGAGCAACTGCTGAACGCCCTGCAGCGAGGTGAGTTCACCACGGAAGCCGCGCTGATTCTCTGCGATGTGCTCAAGCTGCCCTGATTTGCAGCCCGCAGGCAGGTCAGGAGAGGGCAGGGCCGGGCTTCAGGGTTGGTCGGTCAGCGCCATGGGCCGCAGGCGGTTGGGCGCCAGGGCGCCGGCCGAGTCAAGAATCGGGTAGGCGATGGAGCAGATATGCGAGTTGATGCGCTTCAACTCGCTGATCAGGTCGATGTGTAGGGAGCTGGTTTCCAGGCTTTGCAGCGTGTTGGCCGACAGCCGGCCCAGGTGGGTGGTGGCATAGGCGCGCTCCAGGTCGCGAAAGCGGGCTTTTTCTTCCAGCAGCTTCTGGGCGTCACGCACCGTGCCGTTCAAAAACACGCTCATGCCCAGGCGCAGGTTATCAATCAGCCGCTCATGCAACTCCGCGATTTCGGCCATGCCGGCTTCCGAGAAGCTGCGGGCGGGTTTGATTTTTTTGTCTTCAATATCAATCAGCACCCGCTCGATGATGTCGCCGATCTGCTCCATGTTGATGGTGAAGCTGATGATGTCGGTCCAGCGGCGACTTTCTTCATCACTCAGGGCTTCGCGGGAGATTTTGGTCAGGTAATACTTGATCGCTGAATACAGCGTATCCACCGTATCGTCGAGTTTTCGCAGGTCTTCAGCCAGCTTGATGTCATCTTTTTTGATGACTTCAAGCACGCCGCGCAGCATGGTCTCCACCACATCGGCCTGGTACATGGCCTCACGCGCTGCACACGAAATCGCCAGCGATGGCGTGGCCAGTGCGGAAGGGTCCAGATGGTGGTGGCGCGTGCTGGCGTCGGTCTTTTTCCCGGCCTTGGGCAGCCAGACTCCGATCCAGCGCGCCACCGTATGGGTCAGGCCAATGAAGACCGCACCGATGATGACATTGAAGCCGAAGTGGAACAGTACCACCGCTGTGGCCGGCTCACCCAGCAGCGGGCGCACATGCCGCAGCCACAGGCCGATCAGCGGGGCGGCCATGACAATGCCCAGCACCTTGAACACCAGGTTGCCCATCGGTACCTGCCGCGTTTCGATGGAGGACCTTGCCGTGGTCAGTACGGCCAGCAGGCCGCTGCCCAGGTTGGCGCCCAGCACCAGGCCCAGGGCGACGTCCAGCGGAATGACGTTGGTGCTGGCCAGCGCGGCGGTGAGCAGTACGATCGCCAGGCTGGAATAAGACACCAGGGACAACACTGCACCGGTGGTGATTTCCAGCAGCAGGTCACTGCTGAGCGATGCCAGCAGCGCCTTGACGGCCGGAGCCCGGGTCAGCACCTCGGTGGAGTCCGTGACCAGCCGCAAGGCCAGCAGCATCAGGCCCAGGCCAATCAGGACGCGGCCCAGGCGGCCTGCATTGCTGTCCTGGCGCGAGATGAACAGCACCACACCCAGAAAAATGAAGAGGGGCGACAACCAGGACAAATCAAAGGAAAACACCACCGCCATCAGGCTGGTGCCGATGTCGGCGCCCAGCATCACGGCCAGCGCCAGCGGAAGCGCGATCAGCCCCTGGCCGACGAACGAAGAGACAATCAGCGCGGTGGCGGTGCCGGATTGCACCAGCGCGGTCACGCCGATGCCCGACAAGGCGGCGGTGAAGCGGTTGCTGATGCTGCGCGCCAACACCTGGCGCAGACTGGCACCGAACACCCGCAGGATGCCGGTTCGTACAAGATGGGTGCCCCAGACAAGCAGCGCAATGGCCGCCAATAAATTCAACAGATGCTTCATAAGGTCAGAAGCCACTATACGCCAGCGGGTTGAGGCGCCAGTGGCCTGACCCCGGCACTGTGAAGTTAAAGCCACACTCTGAAGCCGCACGCCAAAGCCACACGCCGGGCAGGCGCGAGCGCGGGGCCGGGTCAGCTTCTGCGCACGCGGCGCAATTCGTCCAGCACCAGGCAGATCGCGCCGATGGTGATGGCGCTGTCGGCAATGTTGAAGGCGGGGAAATGCCAGTTGCGATAGTGAAAATCCAGGAAATCCACCACGTAGCCGTGCAGGCTGCGGTCTATCACGTTGCCGACCGCCCCGCCCAGAATGCAGGCCAGCGCAAACGAGAACAGCTTCTGGCCGGCATGAGACCTGAGCAGCCACACGATCAACAGCGCAGCCGCAATGCCGATGGCGGTGAAAAACCAGCGCTGCCATCCGGACGCGGAGGCCAGGAAGGAGAACGCCGCGCCCGCGTTATGAACCCGCACGACATTGAAGAAGCCGGTCACGTAGGTGGCGTCGCCCAGGCGGTAATAGCCCAGGATGAGGACCTTGGTGAACTGGTCGGCAATTAACAGAATCAGTGCCAGCCCCAGCCAGGGCAGCATGGAACCCGAGGTTTTTCCGAACGCCTTGGCCATCAGGCGTACTTCCGGTCTTCACCGGCGCCATACAGGTTGCTCGTGCAACGGCCGCAAATGGTCGGGTGCGCCGGGTCATGGCCGACGTCTTTGCGGTAGTGCCAGCAGCGCTCGCATTTGGTATCGGAACTGGCGGTAACCAGGGTTTTGATTGAGGATGATGCTACTAAATCAATAGTAGACGTGATGAAGACAAACTTCAGGTCATCGCCCAAAGAGGCCAGCAGTGCGTGGTCGTCGGCCGCCAGCTCCAGGGCCACATTGGCCTGCAAGGACGACCCCACCTTGCCGTCGGCGCGCAAAGCCTCAATGTCCTTGTTCACAGCATCGCGAATTTCACGGATGCGTGACCATTTGGCCAGCAGCGCGTCGTCCTGCGGCTTGAACTCCGCATAGGTCTCCAGGAAGATGGACTCGGATTGGCCGAACACCTTCCAGGCTTCCTCGGCTGTGAAACTCAGGAAGGGCGCCATCCAGCGCAGCATGGCATGGGTGATCTGGTGCAGTGCCGTTTGCGCGCTGCGGCGGGCCAGCGATTTGGGACTGGTCGTGTACAGCCGGTCTTTCAGGATGTCGAGGTAAAAAGAGCCCAGGTCTTCGCTGCAGTAGATCTGCAGCTTGGAGACGACGGGATGGAATTCATAGACCTCGTAGTGCGCCAGGATGTCGGCCTGCAGCTGCGCCGCGCGGCTCAGCGCATAGCGGTCGATTTCCAGCATCTGGTCAAACGGCACGGCGTCTTTGGTCGGGTCGAAGTCGCTGACGTTGGCCATCAAAAAGCGCAGCGTGTTGCGGATGCGGCGGTAGGCGTCGACCACGCGGGCCAGGATCTTGTCGTCGATGCCCAGGTCGCCCGAGTAATCGGTGGAGGCACACCAGAGCCGGATGATCTCGGCGCCCAGCTTGTCGCTGACTTCCTGGGGCACCACCACATTGCCTTCGCTCTTGCTCATCTTGCGGCCCTTGCCGTCCACGGTGAAGCCGTGGGTCAGCAGGCCCTTGTAGGGCGCGTGGTCGTACATCGCGCAGGCCGTGAGCAGCGATGAATGGAACCAGCCGCGGTGCTGGTCATGGCCTTCCAGGTACAAATCGGCCGGCCAGGTTGATTGCGCCGCGTGGCTGTGCCTGAGCACGTGGTCGTGCGTGGTGCCCGAGTCAAACCAGACATCGAGGATGTCGGTGCTCTTGATGTAATCCGGCGCATCGGCGCCGATGATGGATTCGGCGCTCGCCTTGCTCCAGGCCTCGATGCCGCCGGCCTCCACCATGCGGGCCGCCTGGTCCATGATCTCCATGGTGCGGGGGTGCAACTCGCCGGTGGCGGTGTGGATGAAGAAGGGCAGCGGCACGCCCCAGTTGCGCTGGCGGCTGATGCACCAGTCGGGCCGGCCGGCAATCATGTCGTGCAGGCGGGTTTTGCCGTTTTCCGGGTAGAAGCTGGTTTCTTCGATGGCGGTCAGGGCCAGTTCACGCAGGGTTTTTCCGGCCTTGTCCTTGGTGAAGACACCCACGCCTTCATCCATGCGCACAAACCATTGGGCCGCGGCGCGGTAGATCACCGGGGTCTTGTGGCGCCAGCAGTGGGGGTAGCTGTGAACGATGTTGTGCGAGTCAAACAGGCGGCCATGCTCGCGCAGCTTGTCGATGATCAGTGGCGCGGCCTTCCAGATGTTGAGGCCGCCGAAGAGCGGTAATTCGTCGACATAGCGGCCGTTGCCCTGCACCGGGTTGAGGATGTCGTCGTAGGCAATGCCATTGGCCACGCAGGAGTTAAAGTCTTCCACGCCATAGGCAGGCGAGGAGTGCACGATACCCGTGCCGTCGTCCGCCGTTGCGTAGTCGGCCAGAAACACCGGGCTGAAGCGCTGGTAGCCCTGGTTCCCGTTGTCATCTTTCACGTCATACAGCGGATGCATGAACTTCAGCAGCGCCAGGTTTTTGCCCTGCGTGGTGGCCAGCACGGTGCCGGTGAGCTGGTAGCGCTCCAGGCATTTGTCGACCAGCGACGCGGCCAGCAGCAGGATGCCGCGCGGGGTATCGACCAGCGCGTATTCCAGCTCGGGGTTGAGGTTGAGCGCCTGGTTGGCGGGGATGGTCCAGGCGGTGGTGGTCCAGATCACCGCAAAGGCGTCCTTGGCCAGGCTTGGCAGGCCGAAGGCGGCGGCGAGTTTGTCGGGCTCGGCGCTTTTGAAGCCCACGTCCAGCGTCTGCGACTTTTTGTCGGCGTATTCGATTTCAAATTCAGCCAGCGAGGAGCCGCAGTCGAAACACCAGTACACCGGCTTCAGGCCGCGGTAGACAAAGCCGCGCTCCATGATGCGCTTGAGCGCACGGATCTCGTTGGCCTCGTTGGCATGGTCCATTGTGCGGTAGGGGTTGTCCCATTCACCCAGCACGCCCAGGCGCTTGAAGTCGGCCATCTGGCCGGCGATCTGCTCGGTGGCAAAGGCGCGGCACTTGGCCTGGAACTCGGCGCGGATATCCAGGGGCGACGGGCCGCTCCCTAGCCCCTGGGCGGCCCCCTCGGGGGGCAGCGAGCCACGCGCAGCGGGGAGCGTGGGGGCCAGTTTTCGGCCGTGCAGTTTTTCAATCGCGTTTTCGATCGGCAGGCCGTGGCAGTCCCAGCCCGGCACATAGATGGCGTCCAGTCCCTTGAGCTGGCGCGCCTTGACAATCATGTCTTTCAGGACCTTGTTGACAGCGTGGCCGATGTGGATCTTGCCGTTGGCGTACGGCGGGCCGTCATGCAGCACGAACTTGGGCGCACCGCAGCGTGCATCGCGCAGTTTCTTGTAAATGCCTTTGTCGTCCCATTCCTTCACCCAGCCGGCCTCGCGCTTGGGCAGGTCGCCGCGCATCGGAAACGGGGTGTCGGGCAGGTTCAGGGTGCTGCGGTAATCGGTTTTGTTGTCAGGCATGGGTGTCGCTCGAAAAGGCTTCGACAGGCTCAGCCCGAACGGCTGTGTTGGGGGAAGGGAAAGAGTAAAAGGCCGCTCGCCCTGAGCCTGTCGAAGGGCTGCGACCGGGGCGACGAGGTCGTCTAAATTCGGTCTCGCGTGGTCTGGCGGCTGGTTTCCGTGTGCATGGATGCCGAAAAAGCCTGGGCCAAAGATGCCTGGGAAAAATACGCCCGTGCGTCTTCGCAGTCCCTGGCAATGCCCGCTTTCAGGCTGACCAGACCGTCGTATTTCAGTTCGTCGTGCAGTTTGTGTAGCAGTTCCACGCGGATGATTTTACCGTATGCCCCCTCCGCGCCCAGGTTCGCCGGCCATTCGAGGCAATAGGTTTCGAGCAGGACGCGTCCGCCATTGGCGTCGCGCGGGTCCAGCGAAGGGCGTATGCCCAGGTTGGCGACCCCCGGCAATGGCT
This sequence comes from Polaromonas sp. P4_F9, assembly GCF_056401235.1. Taxonomy (NCBI): domain Bacteria; kingdom Pseudomonadati; phylum Pseudomonadota; class Betaproteobacteria; order Burkholderiales; family Comamonadaceae; genus Polaromonas; species Polaromonas sp. P4_F9. The sequence goes on from NZ_JBFUJT010000007.1 coordinate 148,783, forward strand.
CGGCGGCCAGCCCATGCACATGCACCGCAAAAATCCCGCTGGCGGCCGGTTTCCAGTGGGAAAACCGCAGGTTGAGCGTGCGAAAACCCAGGTCGCGGCCCAGTTTTCGGCCGTGCACCACATGGCCCGAGATGCTGTACGGCCGGCCCAGCAGGCTGGCTACCCGGTCCATCCGGCCTTCTCCGAGTGCTTCCCGCACGGCAGAACTGGACACCCGGGTGCCATGCACCTCATAGCTGTTCATGCGGGCCACGTCAAAACCCAGGCGCTCGCCCGCCGCGTCCAGCATGGCGTAGTCGCCCGCGCGTTTGGCGCCAAAGCGGAAATCGTCGCCCACCAGTACGTATTTTGTCCCCAGGCCCTGCACCAGCACGTCCTGGATAAAGGCTTCGGGGGCCTGCGAGGACAGCCGGGCATTGAAAGGCAGCACTACGCACTGGTCAATGCCGCAGCGCGCCAGCTCGGTGAGCTTGTCGCGCAGCGTGGCAATGCGCGCGGGCGCCAGCTCGGGTTTGCGGGCGACCGCGGCGAAATAGTCGCGGGGATGGGGCTCAAAACTCATGACGCAACTGGGCACGCCGCGGTGCTGGGCCTCATTTTTGAGCAATGCCAGCATGGCCTGGTGGCCCCGGTGCACGCCATCGAAATTGCCGATGGTCAGGGCGCAGCCGGGCGCCAGTTCGGGATGGTGGTAACCACGGAAGACTTTCATGGGGTGATTATCGTTTCCATAGCGCCGGAGCCCGGTTGGACGTGGCTTGAACGTGGTTAATGGGGGATTTGAACCTCTTTGTCATGATTTCACTGTATATTGATACACGGTCGGTCTGATTTCGTGTTTCCATGTTCATGGAGGTTCGTTTTGAAGGTCTTGAAGCTCTCAGCCCAGGGGTTGCCACAGTCGTGGATCAGCCTTGAGGAAGCCGTGTTGCACTACGCGGCGGACGAAGTGCGCTGGGAGATGGGCGCGCGGGTCGCCACCTTTCATGGCGGCCACAACGCCATCACCGGAATTCAGTCGGTCATCTCCATCAACAGCATCATCGGCACCAAGGGCGTGCCCAACATCAACCCGTTTGACCTCAAGCCTGGGCTGACCAACAGCAAGCTGTTCGCGCGGGACCGCAATGTGTGCGCCTACTGCGGCGGGCATTTCCACGAAGAAGACCTGACGCGCGAGCACATCATTCCTTTCGCCCAGAACGGCATCGACACCTGGATGAATGTGGTGACGGCCTGCCGCGCCTGCAACCACCGCAAAAGCAGCCGCACACCCGAGCAGGCCCATATGCCGCTGATCTACACCCCCTACGTGCCCAGCCTCTGGGAAGATTTCATCCTGCGCAACCGCCGCATCCTGGCGGACCAGATGGAATTCCTGATGGCGCACATTCCCAAAACGTCACGCCTGCACGCGTGACGATCTGATGCCTTCACGCCTGCACACCTGCACGCGTGACGCTCCAGGCCGTTCACGCCTGTTCTTTCATCCTTCAGGCAAACACGCCGGCCGTCTCCTGCATCCGGCTTGACACCTCGCCCAGGTGGTGCAACGTGTCGCCAAACGTCATCTCCAGCTGGGTCAGCTTCTTGAAATAGTGGCTGACGATGTACTCGTCGGTCACGCCGATACCGCCATGCAGCTGCACGGCCTGCTGGCCGACAAAACGCATGGAAACGCCCAACTGGTACTTGGCACGGGCCAATGCCCGGCGGCGCTCATCCGCTGGCGCGTTGAGCTTGAGCGAGGCGTAGTAGCTCATGGAACGCGCCAGCTCCAGCTGCATCTTCATGTCGGCCACGCGGTGGCGCAGTGCCTGGAAGCTGCTGATGGCCACGCCAAACTGCTTGCGCGTGTTCATGTACTCGACCGTGACAGCGAGCGTTTTGTCCATCACGCCGACCGCTTCGGCGCAGGTGGCGGCAATGCCGATGTCGACGGCGTGGCAGAGCGCGGTGAGGCCGTCCAGCGTGACCAGGCTGGACGGTGCATTCGTGAGCGTCACCTCCGCGGCGCGCGCGCCGTCCTGGGTACTGTAGCCGCGGGTGGCAACCCCCGTTGCGGTGCGTTCCACCAGAAACAGCGCCAGCTTGCCGCTGGCCATGGCCGGCACGAGGAAGGCGTCGGCCTGGTCACCCGCGGGCACTATGCTTTTGACGGCTGTCAGCGACCAGGCATCGCCGCTTGCAACTGCTGTTGCTTCGCATTGTTCCAACCGGTAGCGGGCAGCCCGCTCCTGATAGGCCAGCACCACCAGGCTGTCGCCCGAGGCAATGTTCGGCAGCCAGGCGGCCTTGACGGCATCGGGTGCGTAGCCGGAGAGCACAGCGCTGGTGACCAGGGTCTGGGCCAAGGGCTCCAGCACCATGCCGCGCCCCAGCTCTTCCATGACTACCATGCCCTCCACCGGCCCCATGCCCATGCCGCCGTCGTTCTCGGGGATGTACAGGCCTGTCAGACCCAGTTCGGCCAGTTGGCCATAGGCCTCGCGTGAGAAACCGCCGGCTTTTTCAATGCTGCGCCGGCGTTCGAAGTCGTAGCCCTTGTCCACCCATTTGCGAACCGCGTCGCGCAGTTGTTCCTGGTCATCGGTGAAATCGAAATCCATAGTGCTTTCCTTTAAGCCAGCCTTTAAACCAGCATTAACCCAAAACGACTTGTGAAACGATATTTCGCTGGACCTCGTTGGAGCCGCCGTAAATCGTGGTTTTGCGCATGTTGAAATAGGTGGACGCCAGCGGCGCATTGGCCAGTACGCCGCCCGGGAAGTTGCCCTGCCAGCCGGCTTCCATGGCCTCCTCGATGAGAGGCAGGCTGAACGGGCCGGCGGCCAGCATCATCAGTTCGCTGTAGCGCTGCTGGATCTCGCTGCCCCGGATCTTGAGCAGCCCGGCGATGTCCAGCGAGTTCTTGCCGGATTTTTCAGCGGACAGCACGCGCAGCACCAGCATTTCCAGCGCCACCACATCCACTTCGAGCTTGGCGATCTCGTCGCGAAACCGCATGTCGCCATAAACGTTTTCCGCTTTGGCGATGCGCTTGAGTCGTTCCAGTTCGCGCTTGGCGCGGTTGACGTCGGCAATGTTGGTGCGCTCATGGCTGAGCAGGTGCTTGGCGTAGGTCCAGCCCTTGTTTTCCTCGCCGATCAGGTTTTCCGCGGGCACTTCCACGTTGTCAAACCAGACCTCGTTGACTTCGCTTTCGCCATCGAGCAGCTTGATGGGGCGCACCGTGACGCCGGGCGACTTCATGTCGATCAGCAAAAAAGAGATGCCGGTTTGCGGTTTGCCGGAGGTAGAGGTGCGCACCAGGCAGAAAATCCACTCGCCGTACTGGCCCAGCGTGGTCCAGGTTTTCTGGCCATTGACAACGTATTTGTCGCCCTGTCGTTCGGCCCGGCATTTGACCGATGCAAGGTCGGAGCCGGAGCCTGGCTCGCTGTAGCCCTGGCTCCACCAGACGTCGCCGCTGGCGATGCCCGGCAGAAAGCGCTTTTGCTGCTCGGCACTGCCGAAGGCCATGATGACGGGAGCGACCATCACCGGGCCGAATGGCACGACACGTGGCGCGCCGGCCAGTGCACATTCTTCTTCAAACAGGTGTTTTTGCACGGCGTTCCAGCCCGGGCCGCCAAATTCCTTGGGCCAGCCATGGCCGAGCCAGCCTTTTTTGCCCAGGATTTTGGCCCAGCGCTGCATGTCGTCACGTGACAGGCGCAGGGCGTTGTGCACCTTGTGCGAAATATCAGCCGGCAGGCTGGCATGAACCCAGGCGCGTATTTCTTCGCGAAATGTCTGCTCTTCAGGGGTGAAAGCTAAATCCATACATGTCTCCGTCGATTTCCACGGTTTTAGCACGAATGTGCTTTTTGACCTGTCAAAACGGGGACAAACCGGCCTAATTTGGCGAATGATCGTGGGCGTCATCCGGTGTTTCAGGCAGTGCAATGCCCAGTTGCTCGCTGATGTTCAGGACATGGCTGCGCAGTTGCGCGTTGTCTGCCTTGAGCCGGGCCAGCGTGTTTTCAAGGGCGGTCACGCGGGCCAGAAGGCCTTCGGCCTCGGCGGTCGTGGGTGCGCTGGCCATCAGGGCCTGGATGTCGGGCTCGCCGCACAGCAGGTGAACCCAGCGTTGTTCGCGGGCGCCTGCTGCGCGGGGCAGTTTTTGCACCGTGGCCTGGCCACCGTCCTCGCCGCGCTGTTGTAGCTCAAGCAACACCGTTTCCACCGCTGCCGAGTCGGCAAACCGGTACCAGCGCTCGCCATTGGTGCGCAGCTCGGCGGCGGTTTGCGGGCCGCGCAGCATCAGCAGGCCCATCACCATGGCCTGGGGCTCGTTGACCCCTGCGGCGCGCTGAAAATTGTGTTCAAAGCGAGGCACGCGGCTGGAGCTGCCCTCAAAGACCAGGCTCTGTGCTTTCAGGCTGTCAATGGCGGCACGCGCTTCATCGTCATTCACCTCCATCAAGGGGTCGCGGCTGGTTTTCTGGTTGCAGCCCGACACGAGTGCGTTCAGGCTCAGGGGGTAACTGTCGGGCACGGTGCGGGCTTTTTCCATGAGTGTGCCCAGCACGCGGGCTTCAATTGGGGTCAGGGTTCTGATGGTCATAAACTAGGGTGATATTTGAAAGAGGCACCAGAAGGTGATAAGAAACAATATGGGAAGCAGTCCAAAGAACATCGTTATTTTGATCTCTGGCACGGGCTCCAACATGGTGGCCATCGCGAATGCAGCGCAAAAAGAGCGGTGGCAGGAAACACTGCATGCCCACGTGGCCTGCGTCATCAGCAACAAGCCGGCTGCCGGGGGGCTGGCCACTGCGGCCGGGCTGGGCATTGCGACGCAGGTGATTGATCACAAGGAATTTGACTCACGCGATGCGTTTGATGCGGCGCTGCAGCGCGCCATCGACAGCTACCAGCCCGCACTGGTGGTGCTGGCCGGCTTCATGCGCATATTGACGCCCGCTTTTGTCGCGCACTACGCCGGTCGGCTGGTCAATATTCATCCGTCCCTGCTGCCCGCCTTCACCGGCCTCAACACCCATCAACGGGCCATCGATGCGGGCTGCAAGGTGGCCGGTGCCACGGTGCACCTGGTCACGGCCGATCTTGACCACGGCCCCATCCTGGCCCAGGCGGTGGTGCCCATTCTTGCGGGAGACAGCGCGAACACGCTGTCCGCCCGTGTGCTGAGCCAGGAGCACCTGATCTACCCGCGGGCAATCCGCGCGTTGCTGGAGCAGGCCGCTGGCTGATGGTCGCTGACCACTGACCACTGATCGCTGACCGCTGACCGCTGACCGCTGACCCGGCACCGCGCCATGGACCCGGTGTGGCGTTCTCGTCCTGTCCGGCGGATCGCCGCCTGCGGTGTGCCGTCCAAATTTGCCGACCCATCTCGCCATGTGGCCCCTTGCTTCAGGGTAAACACTGTTCAAACCCGCTTGTACTGGCGTGCAAAGCTACTTACTATTCTTCATGTTACTTAATAGTAGGTTTTTTTAACGCTGCTGAAGCACGCTGCCGTTGCAGCCAGGAGACCGGGTGAAAGTTGCCGCAGTTCCGCCTTTGCTGGAGGTTGTTGATCTCACGTTGACATTCGGGGGCGTCAAGGCTTTGCAGGGCGTCGGATTCACCGTCGAGGCGGACTCCATCACCTCGGTGATAGGGCCGAACGGTGCCGGCAAGACCTCCGTCTTCAACACGATTTCAGGTTTTTACCGTCCGGCTGCCGGCAGCATCCGCTTCGACGGGCAGTCACTGGAAGGAATGGCGCCGCCAAAACGCGCCGCCTTGGGCCTGGCGCGCAGCTTCCAGAACATTGCCCTGTTCCGCGGCATGACGGTGCTGGACAACATCAAGCTCGGCCGCCACTGCCATCTCAAGACGGGGCCGCTGCAGGCGCTGTTCTATACACCCGCCGCACGCCGTGAGGAGGAGATGCTCCGGTGTGAAATCGAGGAGCGGATTATTGATTTTCTCGAGATCGACCACATCCGCAACGCCCCGGTATCGGCCCTGTCTTACGGCCTGCAAAAGCGCGTTGAGCTTGCGCGCGCGCTGGCCATGAAGCCCAGGCTGCTGCTGCTCGACGAGCCGGTGGCCGGCATGAACCGCGAGGAAACCGAAGACATGGCGCGCTTCATCCTGGAAGTGCGGCGCGAGTGGGGCGTGACGGTGCTGATGGTGGAGCATGACATGGGCATGGTGATGGACCTGTCGGACCATGTGGTGGTGCTGAACTTCGGCCAGGTGATTGCCAATGGCACGCCCGCCCAGGTGCAGGCCAATCCGGAGGTCATCAAGGCTTACCTGGGCTCCGGCAACATCGAAGCGCTGCGCACCCGCTTCCAGCAGGCGGCACAGGCGGGCAGGCGGGCCAGCGCGGAGGTTACCCAATGAGCCGCCGGGCCGCTCCCAAGGCGAATAGCACCGCAGCGCGTAGCGCGGAGGTTACCCAATGACCATCGACTGGTGGCTGCTGTTTGAAATCAGCCTCGCCGGCCTCGGTACCGGCGGCCTGTACGCGTTAACCGGGCTGGCCTTCGTGATGATCTACAAGGCCACCCGCGTGGTGAACATCGCCATCGGCGAGATGCTGATGATCAGCGCCTATGTTTTCTTTGCGTTCTCGGCGGGCATGGGTTTGCCGATCTGGCTGGCGATTCCCGGGGCGCTGCTGGTGTCGGGTGCGTTTGGCGCGCTGGTCGAGCGCACCATGATCCGGCCGATGCTGGGGGAGTCGCCGATTTCCTCCTTCATGGTCACGGTCGGCCTGTCGTCGATTCTGGTGGGGCTGGTCGAACTGATCTGGACCGCCGACCAGCAGCGCCTGCCGGAGTTTTTGCCATCCAGGCCCATCGAGATCGGTGAGGCCTTTGTATCGCCCAAGATCTTTTACGGCTTCTGGATTGCCGTGCTGTTGATCGTGGTGGTGCTGCTGGTGTTCCGTTTCTGGCGCGGTGGCGTGGCGCTGCGTGCCACCGCCTCGGATCAGGCGGCGGCGTACTCCGTGGGCATCAACGTGCCGCGCGTGTTTTCCCTGGCTTGGGTCGCGGCGGCCATGATTGCGGGCGTGGCCGGCATCGTGGTCGGCTCGATTGGCGGCATCTCGTCCACCATGGGTGTGTTTGGCCTCTCGGTGCTGGTGGTGGTGATCTTCGGCGGGCTTGACAGTGTGCTCGGCGCCCTGGTGGGAGGCCTGCTGGTCGGGCTCATCGAGGCGCTGACCGGTTTCTACATTGGCGGCGAATACAAGATCCTCGCCACCTTCAGCCTGCTGGTGCTGATTCTGATGCTGCGCCCCTACGGACTGTTCGGCACCCACGAGATTGAGAGACTCTGATGCGTATTGGTTCTGCCAAGGAAAGCTACGCGGCTGATACCGCGCTGTTCGACAGCACCACCCAGCGTGTCTGGATAGGCCTGCTGGCCGTGGCGCTGTGTGCCTTTCCCTTCATGGCCAGCGAATACTGGCTCTACCTCGCCTGCCTGGTGGCGATCAACATTGCCAGCACCACCGGTCTCAATCTCCTGACGGGCTACACCGGCCTGGTGAGCCTGGGGCAGGCCGCTTTCATGGGGCTGGGCGCCTACACGGTGGCGATCCTGCAGACTCGCCTGGGCTCGCCCTTTGTCGTCAATCTGCTGGCGGGTGGCGCGGTGGCCATGCTGGCCGGCGTGCTGGTGGGCCTGCCGTCGCTGCGCGTGAAGGGTTTGTACCTGGCGATTGCCACGATTGCCGCCGGCGTCATTGCGCATTTCATGTTTTCGCATTTCAGCAGCCTGACCGGCGGCGGCAGCGGGTTGACGGTACCCCCTGCGCGCTTATTTGGCATCGAACTGGACGACTCCTTCAAGTTGTACTGGGTGATCGTGCCGGTCACCGTGCTGATGCTGCTGGGCGCGGTCAACCTGTTCCGCACCCGCATCGGCCGCGCCTTCATTGCCATCCGCGACCGCGACATCTCGGCCGAGGTGCTGGGTATTTCGCTGCTGCACTACAAACTGCTGTCGTTTGCGATCTCCTCGTTTTACGCCGGCGTGGCCGGGGGGCTGTTTGCCTACTTTTTCCGCGCGGTGACGCCGGAGAGTTTTCCGCTGCTGATGTCGATTTTTTTCCTGGCTGCCGTCATTGTGGGCGGCATGGGCAGCATTCTGGGCTCCATTCTGGGAGCGGTGTTCATGACGCTGGTGCCGGAGCTGCTCAAGCTGATGGTGGGCTGGCTTCCCGTGTCGGTTTTTGGCGGCAATGTGGCGCTCATCCTGTCGCCCATCCGCACCATCGTGTTCGGTTCGATGATTGTGCTGTTCCTGATCTTCGAGCCGCATGGCCTGGCGGAGGTGTGGCGACGCATACGCCGGCTGTTTCACCTGTGGCCCTTCCGTACCTGAAAACTTTCAACCAGGAGACAACCATGAAAAGCTTCCGCAGAACCCTTTGCCTGGCGACGCTGGCCGCTGCCGCCCTGACAGCCGCGCCCGCTGTCTTCGCGCAAAAGGCACCGGCAAAAGCCGAGTCAAAAGAAGACATCGTTTTGGGCGGTTCGATCCCGTTGACCGGCGTGTTCGCCTTCGCGGGCATCGCGATTGACCAGGGGATCAAGGACTACCTGAGCATCCTCAACGAGAGCGGAGGCATCAAGGGCCGCAAGGTGCGCTACGTGCCGGAGGACACCGGCTACAAGGTTGACCAATCGATGGCGGCCTTCAAGAAAATCACCAGCCAGAACAAGGTCAGCCTGTATTACGCCGACTCCACCGGCTTCGTGAAAACGGTCAACCCCGAACTGGAGCGCAACCAGAACATCCTGACGACGGGCGCCTCGTTTGCCAAGGAAATCAGTGATGCGCAAAAGTACCCGCTGCAATTCATGGTCGGCCCCAATTACAGCGAGATGGTTGGCATCCTGCTGCAGTACATCGCCAAGACCAAACCCGGCGCCAAAATTGCGCTGGTGTATTCCGATACCGAGTTCGGCCGCGACCCGGTCGACGCGGCGCGTGCCGAAGCCAAAAAACTGGGCCTGAACCTGGCGACGGAAATCGTCACACCGCCGGGCAGCGTGGACGTGTCGGCCGAGGTCGTCAAGCTGCGCCGCGCCGATCCGGACTACACCATCTTTCATGGCTACGTCTCGGCGCCGATTCCCGAATTCATCAACCAGGCCAAGGCCCTGAACCTCAAGACGGCCTTCCTGGGCACCTTCTGGAGCATGGACAACACGACCGTCATGCGCATGGGCGCCAACGTGGATGGCTTTCTTGGCGTGATGCCGTACCGCTATTACTACGATGCCGAAGGCAAATCGCCCATGCTGGAGCGCATCCGCAAGATGCGCCCGGAGTACCAGAGCACCGGATACATGCAGGGATTCCTGAGCGCCATGCTGCTGACGGAGGCGGTCCGGCGCACGCTGGAGGCGGGTAACGAGCTGACCGGGAAAAACATGAAAACCGCGCTCAGCTCCATACGCAACTTCGACACCGGCGGCATCATGGGTGTGCCGCTGTCGATCAAGGGCAACTCCATTCCCGTGGGCCGCATCTACCGTGCTGACTTCAAGCAGCAGAAGATGGTGCCGGCCTCCGAGTGGATCAGCCTGCAGCAATGATGGAACACCCCCGACGCGGCCTGCGGCCACCTCCCTCTCAAGGGGGCGCCGCTGGCGGCCCGGCAAAGCCGGTTCCGTGGCGGCCGCGCGAAGGCAGCAGACAGGACGAGCCATGGCACCTGAAATGATTCTGGAGGTCAGCAACATCGAGGTTGTCTACAACAAGGCGATCCAGGTGTTGCGTGGCCTGTCGCTGGCCATTCCACGAGGCCAGATCGTGGCCTTGCTCGGCAGCAATGGTGCGGGCAAGTCGACCACGCTCAAGGCCATTTCCAATCTGCTGGCCTTGCAGGACGGGGAAATGACGCGTGGCGATGTCCGCTTTGACGGGCAGGACACGCGCGGCCTGGCGCCGCATGCGCTGGTTCGTGCCGGTGTCTTCCACGTGATGGAAGGCCGGCATGTGTTCGAAGACCTCACCATCGAGGAAAACCTGGTGGCGGCCACTTATGCCCTGACAGGCCGGCGTGCCGGCAAGGCCGACTTCGACCGGGTGTACGAGTATTTTCCGCGCCTGCATGAGCGGCGGCGCGGCCTGGCCGGCTACCTGTCCGGCGGCGAGCAGCAGATGCTGGCCATCGGCAGGGCGTTGATTGCCGAGCCCAAGCTGATGCTGCTGGATGAGCCTTCACTGGGCCTGTCGCCGGTGCTGGTGGAAACCATCTTCGAGATCATTGCCCGCATCAATGCCGAGCGCGGCGTGTCCATGCTGTTGGTAGAGCAGAACGCTTCCATTGCGCTGGCGGTGGCGCACTACGGCTACATCATGGAAACCGGCAAGGTGGTGATTGACAACACCGCAGAGAAACTGGCGGCCGACCCCGATGTGCGGGAGTTCTACCTCGGCATCGGCAGCGAAGGCGGGGCCCGGAGCTTCAAGGATCTCAAGCACTACAAGCGCCGCAAGCGCTGGCTCTCTTAAACCCCCGAAGCCGCAAGCAACCGAGCAACGCCATGAACGAGATGAGCTACACGCTGACACTGCCGCAAATGCTGCGCGAGCAGGCGCAGCACCGCAGCGCCCGGGTCGCGATCCGCCAGAAGGAGCACGGCATCTGGAAGCCGCTGACCTGGGGCCAGTACTTCCAGCGCGCCCGCCATGTGGGCCTGGGTTTGCGCGCCGCCGGTCTTTCGGACGGCGGCCATGTGGGTGTGCTGTCCGAGAACCGGGTCGAATGGGTGCTGACCCAGCTGGGCGCCGGCCTGGTCGGCGGCGTCACCGTCGGCGTCTACCCGACGAGCCCCACCAATGAAATCGCCTACGTACTGGCCCATGCCGATGCCGAAGTGGTGATTTGCGAGGACCAGGAGCAGTCTGACAAGGTGCTTGAAGCGCGCGGGCAATTGCCCCGGCTGAAAAAAATTGTCGTGATGGAACGAAAAGGGCTGGCCGATACGCGGGTGCATGCACCGGAGCTGGTCATGGGCTTTGAAGAGCTCGAAGCGCTGGGTGCGGCCTCGCAAGAGGCGGCGTGCATAGACGCGGTATTGGTGCGCCAGCGGCTGGAAGACACCGCACTCGTCATCTACACCTCGGGGTCCACTGGCAAGCCCAAGGGCGCGATGATCAGTTACGGCAATATCGCCGCCATGGCGCCTGGCGTGATTGAACGGCTGGGCCTGACGCCCCGGACCTCGCACCTGTCGTATTTGCCGCTGTGCCACGTGGCCGAGCAGATGCTCACGGCCTTTGTGCCGCTGTACCTTGGCTCGCGCGTGGATTTTGGCGAGTCGATACGCACGGTGCAGGAAGACCTGCGCGAGGTGGCGCCCACCATGTTTCTGGGCGTGCCCCGCATCTGGGAAAAGCTGCACTCGGCCATCTCCATCAAGATGCATGAGTCGGGCGGGCTGCGCCAGCGCCTGTTCGAGTCGGGCCTGCGCGCCTGTGCGCCCTTTGCGCACAAGGCGGCGCACCAGCGCTCCTTGCGCGAGACACTGTGCTTTGCTTTTTACTACGGCCTGATCTTCCGGGCGCTGCAGAATTTCATCGGCCTGCGCCGGGCCCGCATCGCGCTGACCGGTGCGGCACCGATCTCGCCGGCCATCGTGCAGTTTTTTCGCACGCTGGGCGTGCCGCTGGTCGAGATTTATGGCATGACGGAATCCAGCGGCATGGTGCTGGGCCAGCGGACGGACCAGGTGGTTTTTGGCACGGTCGGAGTCCCCACGCTGGGTGTCGAGCACCGGCTCTCCAGCCAGGGCGAACTGCAGATTCGCGGCGGTGTCGTGTTCAAGGGCTACTACAAGAATCCGGAAGCCACCGCGTCCAGTATTGTGGACGGCTGGCTGCACACCGGTGATGTGGTGGAGGAGACGGGCGGCGTGCTGCGCATCGTGGACCGGCTCAAGGACATCATGATCACGGCCGGTGGCAAGAACCTGACACCGTCGGAGATCGAGAATACGATGAAGGCCAGCCCCTTCATCAAGGAATGCGTGATCGTGGCCGACGCGCGCAGGTTCGTCGCAGCGCTGATCCAGATCGACTACGCCGCGGTGGCCCAGTGGGCGGAGGCGCGCAACGTGACCTTCACGCACTTCCGTTCGCTGGTGGAAGCCGCGGAGGTGCGCGAGCTGGTCCAGTCGGAAGTGGACAAAGGCAACGCCCGGCTGGCCGAGGTGTCACGCATCCGGAGGTTTCATTTGTTGACCAGGGAACTGGACCACGACGACGGCGAAGTGACGGCGACCATGAAGGTGCGCCGGGCCAGCATCTACAAAAGCTACGCGGCCGAGATCGAGGCGCTGTACCGTTAGTACTCCGACCCAGAAATATCGAAACATGAAAGCGCGCCTTCGAACCCATGCCGTCGTTGCAAATCCTCGCCATAGCTACGGCTATGTCTGCGGTTTGCGCCTAGGCCTGGGCCCGAATCCATCGCTTTCATTGTGTTCCGATACCTCTGTGTCGAAGTACTAGCCTTACGATGGACTTCCGCGCAAACTCAACCACACCACTACCACTGCAACCCATCCATTTCACAGGAATTGAAGTATCTTGACTGCTCGAAAGCTCGTCTCACCCTGGGCCCCCACCACCGAACGCGAGAAGGTTCGCACAGACAAGCGCGAAGCGGTGCTGCATATGGCGGCGCAAGTGTTCAACGAAAAGGGTTACCAGGCCAGCACGCTGGACGAGGTCGCCGAGCGGCTGAATGTCACCAAGCCGACGCTGTACTACTACGTCAAGAGCAAGGACGAAATCCTCTACGAATGCGTGCGCATTGGCCTGACGATGCTGCAGGACGCCATCACGGAGGTGGGTGCCTCCGGCGGCAGCGCGATGGACAAGCTGGTGGCCGCCATGCACAAATACACCGAGATCGTCACCATGGACTTTGGCATGTGCCTGATTCGCGTGGGCGAAGACCCTCTGCCACCGGAAAGCCGACGCAAGCTGAGGCGTATGAAGGCCGCCATCGACAAAGAATTCCGTGAACTGATCCGGCTTGGCATCGAGGAAGGCTCCATCGCCCCATGTGATCCCAAGATCGCCGCCTTCACACTGGCAGGTGCCTTGAGCTGGATCGGGCGCTGGTATCGGCCCGACGGGACCTTGCGCCCCGATGACATCGCGCGGCAATGCATCGCTTTGCTGACCAATGGCTTGTGCAGCGGCAAAGCCCAACCCAAACCCCTTTTGCGCAAGCGCCCCGCAGAACAGGCTCCGGCATTGCCCGCATCCCTTGAGCCAGCACCTGCCACCGCAGCCCGACGCGCGCCAGCCCGTGCAAAGCCCGGTGATTCCAGGTGATCTGAACGCACCCGGGAAACCGTCATGACCCATCCAGCCCGCAGAGCCGAAACCCTGTTCACGCCGTATGGTTGCCCGATGAGACGCGCTGGATCCGGGCCGAGGTTCGTGAATTTGCGCAAGACGTGCTGCGCCCGGCGGCGCACTGGGTGAACGCAACACCCGAATCCCGAGAAGCTTTTTCGCGCGAGCAGTTCAACAGAAAGTACCCGATGAGTTCTTCAAATTCAAACCCGGTGATCCTGACACGCGAAGGTGGCATGGCGACGCTGACCTTTAACCGCCCCTCGGCCATGAATGCGCTTGACGGGCCGACGGCGAGTGCCTTTCTGGCGGCCTGCCAGTCGCTGGCAGACGACTCGCAGGTACGGGTGGTCGTCATCCGCGGCGAAGGCCGTACCTTTGGCGTGGGCGGCGACCTGGCCGCCCTGCGGCACGACTCTGCCGCCACGGCGCAGGCCCTGATTGGTCCTCTGCACGAGGCGGTCCTGCTGCTGGCCGGGCTCAACGCGCCGGTGATTGCCAGCCTGCACGGCGTGGTGGCGGGTGGCTCGCTGAGCCTTTCCATGGCCTGCGACCTGGTGATTGCCGCCGAGGGGACGCGTTTTAACCTCGCCTATGCGAACGTCGCCACCAGTTGTGATGTGTCGGGCTCCTGGAGCCTGCCGCGACTGGTGGGGCTGCGCCGCGCCATGCAGATTGCGCTGCTGTCCGACACCTTTGACGCGGCCGAAGCGCTCCATCTGGGCCTGGTCAACCGCGTGGTGCCGGCCGACAGGCTGCAGGAAGAAACCCTGGCCTTGGCCCGGCGGCTGGCAGTGGGGCCCACGCTGGCCTATGGCCGCATGAAACGGCTGATGCGCCAGTCCTTCGAGACCGGCTTGGCGACGCAGCTCGATGCCGAGCGCGAAAATTTCAAGGCCAGCACGCAGACCGGCGACTTCCAGGAAGGGCTCGAGGCCTTCTTTGCCAAGCGGCCGGCCGTTTTCAAAGGGACTTGAGTCAAAGGGACTCCGCTACCGGCAGCAGGCAGCAGGAGGTAGCAGGTAGCCAACCTGCATTTTTCAACCGTTGAAGGCAAACTGATGAAGACCCGAACCACTGAATTGCTGCCAGGCAATTTCAAGGAGAAATAAATGACACGCGATGTTTTTGTAGCGGGGGTCGGCATGATTCCCTTCGCCAAGCCGGGCGCAAGCCCCTCCTATGACGTGATGGGCGCGCAGGCCATTCGCGCCGCACTGCAGGACGCCCACCTCGACTACGACCAGGTGCAGCAGGTGTACGCTGGTTATGTCTACGGCGACTCGTGTTCCGGGCAGCGCGCGGCGTATGCGGTCGGCATGTCGGGCGTGCCGGTGTTCAACGTCAACAACAATTGCTCGACCGGCTCGACCGCGCTCTTTCTGGCACGCCAGGCGGTGGCCTCGGGCAGCGTGGATTGCGCGCTGGCGGTCGGTTTCGAGCAGATGAAGCCCGGCGCCCTGGGCTCGGTGTACGACGACCGGCCCACGCCTTTTGACCGCTTCGAGGCAGAGGCTGATGCGCTGCTGCAGGTCGAGGGCGTGCCGCTGGCGCTGCGTTATTTTGGCGGTGCCGGCCTGGCGCACATGCAGCAATACGGCACGAAGCTGAGCACCTTCGCCAAAATTCGCGCCAAGGCCAGCCGTCACGCGGCCAACAACCCGCTCGCGCTGTTCAGGCAGGTCCTGACCGAAGAGGATGTGCTCAATGCGCCGGTGATGTGGCCGGGTGTGATGACCCGCCTGATGGCCTGCCCGCCCACCTGTGGCGGCGCCGCGGCTGTCGTGTGCAGTGACGCGTTCGCGCAGCGCCATGGCCTGGACCGGTCGGTGCGTATCAGGGCCCAGGCCATGACCACTGACCGCTCTTCCACGTTTGATGCGCACGACATGCGCCAGCTGGTCGGCGTGGACATGACGCGGGATGCGGCGCGCCAGGTCTATGCGCAGGCGGGTGTCGGCCCGCAGGACATCCAGGTGGTTGAGTTGCATGACTGCTTTGCCCACAACGAACTGCTGACGTATGAGGCGCTGGACCTGTGCGCCGATGGCGGTGCGGAGAAGTTTGTGCTGGATGGCGACAACACCTATGGCGGACGCTTTGTCACCAACCCCTCCGGTGGTTTGCTCTCCAAGGGGCATCCGCTCGGCGCGACGGGCCTGGCCCAGTGCACCGAACTGGTCCAGCAGCTGCGCGGCAATGCCGACAAACGGCAGGTCGCCGGCGTCCGCCTGGCGCTGCAGCACAACCTCGGACTTGGCGGCGCCTGTGTCGTCACGCTCTACGAACGGGTTTAGTGCAGTGTTGCACGCTATCTGAAACATAAAACCGCGTCTTTTGTGCCATGGCGGCGTTGCAAATCCGCGCGATACCCGCGGGTATCGCTGTGGTTTGCGCCTTGCCCTGACCCAAAATCCATCGCTTTTATTTGTTCCATCGAGCATGCAACACTGCACTAGCGCCACGTCCACATTGCATGACTTCAAACGGGCGCCAATGCCGGCCGTGAATGCTGGGTTGAGGTCAATTGAACCCGGCGGGCGGCCAGCGCCGCCTTGCCGAACCCCTCACGCTGGGTACGGGTTCAAGCCTTCAGCAGATGCCGCGCCGCATTGACGATGCTTTGCGCATTGACGCCAAAAAATTCGCGCAAGGCGGCCCGCGTGTCGCTGCGACCGAAGCCGTCGGTGCCCAGTGTCAGGTAGGCGCGGCCTTCGGGCAGGAAAGCGCGAATGCTCTCGGGCACGGCGCGCACGTAGTCGGTGGCGGCAATGATGGGCCCCTGGCTGGCGTGCAGTTGCCGGGTAATGAATGCTTCACTCTGCGCGTCTTTGGGCGTGGTGTCGCCGTTGAGCATCCGCTGCTGGCAAGCCGCACCATCGCGTGCCAGCTCGCTCCAGCTGGTCACGCTGTAAACGGTGGCATGAATGCCCTGGTCTGCCAGTTGTTGCGCCGCCTTGATCACCTCGGTCAGGATGGCCCCTGAACCCATCAGCGTCACCTGTTGTGGCTTCCTGGCTGATTTTCCTTCGCTTGCCGGACCTTGATAGCTATTGAATTGATAGCATCCGCGGATGATGTCCGCCTCCGAGCCTGGCCGCAGGTCGGGCTGGGCGTAGTTCTCGTTCATCATCGTGACGTAATAGAACACGTCTTTTTGTTCCACCATCATTTCGCGCATGCCCTGGTCGATGATGACGGCCAGCTCGCAGGCAAAGGCCGGGTCATAGGCCTTGCAGTTGGGAATGGTGGCGGCGATCAGGTGACTGGAGCCGTCCTGGTGCTGCAACCCCTCACCACCCAGCGTGGTGCGGCCTGAAGTGGCGCCCAGCAGGAAGCCGCGCGCCCGTTGGTCGGCCGCCGCCCAGATTTGGTCGCCGACGCGCTGGAAGCCGAACATCGAGTAATAGATATAAAACGGCAGCATGGCCAGGCCATGGACGCTGTAGCTGGTGGCCGCGGCCGTCCAGCTGGCCATGGCGCCGGCTTCGCTGATGCCTTCTTCCAGAATCTGCCCGTCGAGCGCTTCGCGGTAGCTCAGCACCGAGCCGATGTCTTCGGGTGCGTAGCGCTGGCCCACACTGGAGTAAATGCCCACCTGCTTGAACAGGTTGGCCATGCCGAAGGTACGCGCTTCGTCCGCCACGATGGGCACGATCTTCGGGCCCAGGGCCGGGTCCTTCAGCAGGCTGCCCAGCATGCGCACAAAGGCCATGGTGGTGCTCATCTCCTTGGCTGCAGCACCCAGGGCAAACTGGGCGTAACTTGGCAAGGCCGGTACCGGAATCACCTCGGCCGTGGTGTCGCGTTTGGGCAGGTAGCCACCCAGGGCCGCACGCTGCGCGTGCATGTAGCGCATCTCGGGGCTGTCATCGGCGGGCTTGTAAAACGCGATGTGTTTGGCCTGCTCGTCGGTCAAGGGCAAATTGAAGCGGTTGCGAAACTCCAGAAGATCGGTCTCGTCAAATTTCTTTTGCGAATGCGTGGTCATCTTGCCCTGGCCGGCGCTGCCCATGCCATAGCCTTTTTTGGTGTGCGCCAGGATCACCGTGGGCTGGCCTTTGTGGTTGGCCGCCGCAGCATAGGCCGCATGGATTTTCACCAGGTCGTGGCCGCCGCGCTTGAGGCGGTCGATCTGCTCGTCGGTCATGCCCTGGGCCAGTCGCGCCAGTTCCTCGTTTTGTCCGAAGAAGTTGTCGCGGTTAAAGCGGCCGTCCTTGGCGGCAAAGGTCTGCATCTGGCCATCGACCGTGTGGGCAAAGGCCTGCGTCAGCGCGCCGGTCAGGTCGCGCGCAAACAGGCCGTCCCAGTCGCTGCCCCAGACCAGCTTGATGACGTTCCAGCCGGCGCCGGCAAAGAGCTTTTCCAGCTCGTCGATGATGCGGCCGTTGCCGCGCACCGGGCCGTCGAGCCGCTGCAGGTTGCAGTTGACGACCCAGACCAGGTTGTCCAGCCCTTCGCGCGCCGCCAGGGTGAGGGCGCTCATGGACTCGGGCTCGTCCATCTCGCCGTCGCCGAACACGCCCCAGACCTTGCGGCCGCTGCAGTCGAGCAGCCGCCGGTGCGTGAGATAGCGCATGAAGCGCGCGTGGTAGATCGAGCTGATCGGGCCTATGCCCATGGAGCCGGTCGGGAACTGCCAGAACCCGGGCATCAGGTAGGGGTGGGGGTAGCTGGACAGGCCTTGCGCACCCTGACCGGGCGCGGTGAGTTCCTGGCGGTAAAAGCTCAAGTCCTTTTCAGTCAGCCGGCCCTCGAGGTAGGCGCGCGCATACACACCGGGCGCGCTGTGCGGCTGGAAGAAGACCAGGTCGCCGCGGTGCTGGCCTTCACCCAGGCCCTCGCGCGCATGAAAGAAGTGGTTGAAGCCGGTTTCAAACAGGTCGGCGGCGCTGGCATAGCTGGCAATGTGGCCACCCAGTTCGCTGGAGCCGCCCAGCTCGGCCTGGTTGGCGCGCACCACCATGGCCAGCGCGTTCCAGCGCATCAGTGAGGCCAGCCGCTCCTCCAGCGCCAGATCGCCGGGAAAGACCGGCTGCTCGTTCACGCCGACGGTGTTCATGTAGGGCGTGGACAGCTCGGGCTGCCAACCGATGCGGCGGTTGCGGGCAACGCGGCTCAGCTCGTCCAGCATGTGCCGCGCGCGGGCCGGGCCCTGCGTGGCTGCCAGGGCTTCAAACGCCTCGCGCCACTCCGCGGTTTCCTGCGGGTCAGGGTCTGGCGTGAAAGCGTCGGTGGTTTGCATCAGGAGATGGTGGGGTGTGGAATCGTTCATGGCAAATCCACTGTACGCATCTTCCCGCAAAAGGTGTTGCCTAAATATCGGGATAAATGCGTAACTTGCGGCATAAAATTCTGCAATTGATTAAATTTACAGACTATGCAGCTTGATAACCTTGATTTGAAGATTCTTGACGAGCTTCAGCGCGATGGCTCTCTGTCCAATGTAGAGCTGGCCCGGCGCGTGCATTTAAGTCCGTCGCCGTGTCTGGCCCGTGTCAAGGCACTGGAAGCCGCCCGGGTCATTGACCGCTACGTGGCCATTGCCAATGCGCAGGCGCTGGGCCTGGGGCTGAGTGTGTTCATCTCCATCAGTCTGCGTTCGCAAAACAAGGAGGCGCTGGGCGAGTTTGAGCGGCGCATTGCCGAGCATGACGAAGTGATGGAGTGCTATTTGATGACCGGCGACAGCGACTACCTGATCCGCGTGGCGGTCGCCGACATCGGGGCGCTGGAGAAATTCATTTTGGAGCAGCTCACGCCGATTCCCGGCATCGAAAAAATCCGCTCCAGTTTTGCGCTCAAACAGGTGCGCTACAAGACGGCATTGCCTTTGCCGCGGACGGTGTAGTTTGTTGTGGATTTTGCGGTTGTTGGTTTTGTTTAGGGTGGCTGGCCGGGACTCGCCCCGGCGGGCGACTTACTTTTCTTTGCTTCGCCAAAGAAACCTAAGGAAAAGAAAGGCGACCCGAAGTCTGGGTCCCTGCGCTGCGCTACGGGCAACCTGTGCTGCTCGACTCCGGCGGGGGTCCGCAGAACTCGCCTTCGGCTCAAACAACTGCGGCCCTGATCCCGCCTCCATCTGCGCTGCTCGGCCCAGCCACACGGGTGGGGAGCGGATAGCAATACCGAATACCCAAAGAAAAATACCAAAACAAAGAAAACGAATACAAACAAGGACACGCCTTGGCGTGTCCTTGTGGATTTAGGTATTCGGTATTTGGCTGTCGGTATTTCTTTCTCCACCCCCCTTCTGTCTGCGCCGAGGAGCACAGGGCCAGGCGGATCAGGGATCGCGATTGTCTGAGCCGCAGGCGAGTTGAGCGAGACCCCGCCTGGCCCGAGCACCGCAGGCTGCCCGTAGCGCAGCGAAGGGACGCAGACAGCAGGGTCGCCTTTTGGTATTCGCGTCACTTCGCCTTGCGAAATGAGCGAATCCCCACTGCGTGAACTTTTGCTTACTTTTATTTTGGCGAAGCAAAAGAAAAGTGAGTAGCCGCCGGGCTACCCCCGGCCAGCAAGCCTCAAGAAGACCCTCAGCGCCAACACCAACAGTCGCCATCAGCTCAATAGCCGTCAGCCGTCGCAGCCCAATCTCGAAACTAAACAGGAATCGCCGTAGTCTCGAACACCTCTTTCAAACACACAAACGTGCGAATCTGCCTCACCCCCGGCAGACCTATCAACTGCGCCGCATGCAGTTCGTTGAAAGAGTCGATGCTCTGGATGCGCAGCTTGACGAAGTAATCAAACTCGCCGGTCACCAGTTGCACTTCCAGGCAGCCCGTCAGGCCGGCAACAGCTTTCTCAAAGGCGGCAAAGGAGTCGGTGGTCGAGCGGTCCAGCACCACGCCAATGATGACCAGGCCGTTGTAGCCCAGCGCACGCGGGTTCACCAGCGCCACGGTTTTTCGGATCAACCCGAGCTCCTTGAGCTTGGCAATGCGGCGCGAGCACGCGGGCGGGCTGAGGTTGGTTTTTTCGGCCAGGTCTATGTTGGGCAGGGACGCGTCCTGCTGCAACAGCTTCAGCAATTTGCGGTCAATCCGGTCGAGGGTGATTTCCATGGGTGTATTGGCTAAATATTGCGTTAATTTTATAAAAATCGAAATTAATTTCCTAGTGAGTGGAAAAATAGATTTTAAAAGAATGTGCAATTCTTGGAATTTGCAATTAATTTCTGGTGCTCTTGGCTACGATTTAATCACGACTGCGCAAGATATTTCAGCCAACCATGCCCTCCATTTGCGGCCATCACAGTCCACGCAATGGGGGCTTTCACCGGAGCCACGACCATGGAACTCACGCTCAACCTCAAAAAGTTTCCCAGACATTCGCTGACCTTCGGCCCCACGCCCATCCAGCCGCTCAAGCGCCTGAGCGCCCACCTGGGCGGCAAGGTCGAGCTTTACGCCAAACGCGAGGACTGCAATAGCGGCCTGGCCTTTGGCGGCAACAAAACCCGCAAGCTGGAGTACCTGATTCCCGAAGCGCTGGCGCAGGGCTGCGACACGCTGGTCTCCATCGGCGGCATCCAGTCCAACCAGACGCGCCAGGTGGCGGCCGTGGCCGCGCACCTGGGCATGAAGTGCGTGCTGGTGCAGGAAAACTGGGTGAACTATTCCGACGCCGTGTACGACCGCGTCGGCAACATTGAGATGTCGCGCATCCTGGGCGCCGACGTGCGACTGGATGCGGCCGGTTTTGACATCGGCATCCGTCCGAGCTGGGAGCAGGCCATGGACGACGTGCGCAAAGCCGGCGGCAAGCCCTTCCCCATTCCGGCCGGCTGCTCCGAGCATCCTTATGGCGGCCTGGGCTTTGTCGGCTTTGCCGAAGAAGTGCGGGCGCAGGAAGCTGAACTCGGCTTCAAGTTC
Organism: Polaromonas sp. P4_F9; assembly: GCF_056401235.1. Lineage (NCBI taxonomy): Bacteria > Pseudomonadati > Pseudomonadota > Betaproteobacteria > Burkholderiales > Comamonadaceae > Polaromonas > Polaromonas sp. P4_F9. Next base: position 170,058 of record NZ_JBFUJT010000007.1, read on the forward strand.
GACTACATCGTGGTCTGCTCGGTCACCGGCAGCACGCAGGCCGGCATGGTGGTGGGTTTTGCCGCCGACGGCCGTGCCGACCGGGTGATCGGCATCGACGCCTCTGCCAAGCCCGCGCAGACCAAGGCGCAAATCCTGCGCATCGCGCAGAACACCGCCGGGCTGGTCGAACTGAATCGTGACATCACCGCGAAAGACGTGGTGCTCGACACCCGTTATGGCGGGCCCGAGTACGGCCTGCCGAACGAAGGCACGCTGGAAGCGATTCGCCTGTGCGCCCGGCAGGAGGGCATGTTGACCGACCCGGTCTACGAGGGCAAGTCCATGCACGGCATGATCGATATGGTGCGCCGCGGTGAATTCCCCGAGGGGTCCCGGGTGCTGTATGCCCACCTGGGTGGTGTGCCTGCGCTCAATGCCTACAGCTTTCTGTTCCGCAACGGCTGAGCGCTGCCCAGGTGCGAGGAAGTGACTCAGCAGGGGAACCACACCGATCTGCGATCCGCGATCTGATTATTGAGAGAGCCTCGGAGAGCCGTGCGCCCGCATGGTCTCCGGGCAGCGGGTGTTGAGCCCACGTCGCTGCTGCCAAGCCGTTGAGGAGACGTGCTCATCCTGGAGCGAGGATTCGCTGTTGCGGCGAGGCCTTCGCGCATGCCAACCGCGGCCCTCGGGCCGCCATTGAAACGGTGGACAACATGATGAAACTGAAACCCGCAAACCTGGCTACAAGCCTTGCCATCTTCGCGGCGGTCCTGGCCGGGCTGGTGCCATGGAGTGGCGCCCGCGCACAAGGCTATCCGTCAAAGCCGATCCAGCTGGTCATTCCCTTTCCACCTGGCGGGGCGACCGACATCGTCGGCCGGCTTGTCGGCAAAAAGCTGGGTGAGCACCTGGGCCAGCCTGTGGTGATCGAGAACAAGGCCGGTGCCGGCACCGTCATCGGCGCCGCCTTTGTCGCCAAGGCACCGGCCGATGGCTACACGTTGCTGATCAGCTCGGGTTCCACCTTCACCGTGAACCCGGCGCTCAACCCCAGGCTGCCCTATGACCCGGTCAAGAGCTTCGAGCCCATCGGCCTTGCCGCGCGCGTCCCTCTGATCCTGATTGCCAACCGCGACGTGCCGGTCAACAATCTCAAGCAGCTGACAGCCGCCGTGCGCGGCACGCCGGACAAGTACGTCTATGGCTCCTTTGGCAGCGGCACGACGGGCCACTTCGCGGGTGAGCTGATGTGGAGCGCCATCGGCATCAAGCTGCTGCACGTCCCCTACAAGGGCAGCGCGCCGGCCATGAGCGACCTGATCGGCGGCCAGATCCCTTTCACGGTTGACACCGTGGCCGCGTCGCTGCCGCATCTGAAGGCGGGCAACGTCAAGGCCATCGCCGTCACGGGTGCCACGCGCGCCACGCAGCTACCCGACGTGCCGACGGTGGCGGAAAGCGGCTTCCCGGGTTTTTCCGCCGACTCCTGGCTGGCGGTCGTCGCGCCGCGCGGCCTGCCAGCCGATGCGAAGGCCAGGCTGCAAAAGGCACTGGCCGACACCATGGCCGATGCGGAGATCCGCGACAAGCTCATCGCCAACGGGCTGCAGCCCGCATACGAGCCCGCTGCCGCCGTGGCGGCGCGGATCGAAGACGAGCTGCCGCGCATGCGCGCCGTGGCGCTGCGCGCGAACATCCGGGCGGAATGAGGAATGAATAGCGCAACCGATGACAGCCTGGTCGTCCTGTCCGCCGTCGAACTGAGGCGGCTGATCGAGGCCAGGCAGATTTCGCCGGTCGAGCTGCTCGAAGCCTGCATTGCGCGCATCGAGGCGGTCAACCCCTTCGTCAATGCCGTCACGGCCACCTGCTTCGAGCGCGCACGCAGCGAAGCCAGGGCCGCCGAACGCGCCGTGCTCGAAGGCCGCCCGCTGGGCCTGCTGCACGGCCTGCCGATGGGCGTGAAAGACCTGGAGGCGACGGAGGGCCTGCTCACCACGCTGGGCTCGCCGCTGTACCGCGACCATGTGCCCACGGCCGACAACGTGCTCGTGGCGCGCCTGCGCGCGGCCGGCGCGATCGTGGTCGGAAAGACCAACGTGCCCGAGCTGGGCGCCGGCGCGAACACACGCAACGCGGTTTGGGGCGCCACCGGCAACCCCTTCGACCCGAGACTCAACGCTGGCGGCTCATCGGGTGGTTCGGCCGCGGCGCTGGCCTGCGACATGCTTCCGGTGTGCACGGGCTCCGACACCGGGGGGTCGCTGCGCATTCCGGCGGCCCTGTGCGGTGTGGTGGGCTTTCGGCCCTCGCCGGGCGTGGTGCCGAGTTCGCGCAAGCTGCTCGGCTGGACGCCGATCTCGGTGGTCGGGCCGATGGGGCGCAGCGTCGCCGACGCCTGCCTGCAATTGGCGGCATCGGCTGGCCCATCAGTGGGCGACCCGCTCAGCTACCCGGTGGACCCGGCCGGTTTCCTGGATCCGCCGGCGGTGGACCTCGGGGCCTTGCGTGTGGGCTGGACCGAGGACTTCGGCGCCTGCGACGTCGATGCCTCGATCCGCGGGTTCTTTCGCCGCAAGATCGCCTCGATGAAGCATCTGTTCCGCAGTTGCGACGAGGTGAAGTTCGAGCTGGGCGATGTGCACCGCTGTTTCGATGTGCTGCGCGCCGAGGCTTTCGTCGCCGGCACGCGCGATGCCTACGAACGCGATCCGGCAAGTCTCGGCCCCAACACGCGGGCCAACTTCGAAATCGGTGCCGCGATGAGCCTGCTCGACAGTGCCTGGGCGCAGGCAGAACAAACGCGCATCCTCGCGCGCTTCCATGCTGCAATGGCCGGCTGCGACCTGATCCTCGCGCCGACCACGCCGGTATCGCCTTTCCCCTGGACCACGCTGTATGCCGACACGGTCGATGGCCAAGCACAAAGCAATTACTACCGCTGGCTGGCGCTGACCTACGTGGTCACACTGACCACCTTGCCGGCCCTCAGCTTGCCGTGTGGACTCGACCACGCCGGCATGCCGTTCGGGCTGCAGCTGATCGGCCGCTTCCGCGCGGACCATCACGTGCTTGGCGTCGCCGCGGCCCTGGAGCAGGCCTTTGCCGGGTCTGACGAGCTGCGGCGGCCGCGTCCCGCGCTCGATCGCTTGCGTTCCGTCGAGCCCGCCCTGACCTCGATCGTTACGGCGCCTCCCGTTCTCGGTGGTGGCGCTGGCAGTGCAGCGGCCCCGACGTCGGCGGCCTGAAGGGGAGACAAGGAATGGGCCAGCTGACTTCCGAGACACCGGTCGTCGGGAGGAGCCAATGGCCGCTTCTCGCGCTTCTTCCGGCGTGCTACCGGCAATACCTTCACCGATTTCGTCAACCAGATGCGCATCAACCGCGCCTGCGAGTTGCTGATGTAGTCCGACCGCTTCATCACGCACATATACTATGAGGTTGGCTTCAACAACATCAACCGCCGCTTTCTCAAAATCAGGGGCATGACGCCCAGTGAGTTCCGCCGCCAGGTCGACGCCCGCTTCGGGCTGAAACACTAACCATGTATCTCGGTATCGAGCTCGGCACTGCTGGTGTCAAGCTCGTGCTGCTCGACGAGGACACGGGGCCGGCCGTTGTAAGCGTTCCTCATGGCCGGCTGGACTTTGTCGTGCGCATGCCGCGTTTGCGCGTGCAAGCTTCCACGTTTCCTGGGACACCGGGCCCAAACTGGGGGGGCGTGGATATATTGCTTCCATGACAAATACAAGCCGAAACCAGGGCAGCCTGATCCGCCTCATCCTCCGGCGCGGCCGGGAAGAACGCCTCGCCCAAGCGGCGGGCGGCCTCACGTTCACGATGGTGGTGTCCATGGTGCCGCTGCTGGCGGTGAGCTTCGCCCTGTTCGCGCGGACCCCGGCCCTGCGTGCGGCCGGGGAAGCGATTCGCGAGCACCTGCTGCGCGGCCTGCTACCGGCCGACATCGCCAAGACGGTGCTGAAGCACCTGGCGCAGTTCGCGAGTAACGCCAGCGGTCTCACGCAGGTGGGCTTCGCGGTCCTGCTGGTGTCGGCCCTGACGCTGCTCCTGAGCGTGGAGAACACTCTCAACCGGATATGGCATGTGAAGAAACCGCGCCCGGTGCTGCGCCGGCTGGCTTTGTACATTTCCATGCTGCTCACCGGTCCGGTGATCATCGGCTCGAGCTTGTGGGCCGCATCCTATCTGCTGACTGCCTCCAGCGGGCTGGTGGGGACGCGACCCGCCTGGCTGCCACATGCCCTGAACCTGGGGCCCGTGGTTCTGAGCGCCGCCGGCTTCGCCTGCCTGTTCCGCTTCGTGCCGCACACCGTCGTGCGGTGGCGCGATGCGATCGCGGGCGGCCTGCTCGCCAGCATCGCGTTCGAGCTGGGCAAGCACGGCTTCGCGATTTACCTCGCCAACGTGCCCACGTATCGCACGATCTACGGAGCCTTCGCGCCACTGCTGGCTTTCCTGGTGTGGGTGTACTACTCGTGGCTTGTCACGCTGGCCGCGGCGCTGGTCAGCGCTAGCCTGCCGCGTGCCGGGACGCAGCCGGCGCGACGGCTGTCACGTGCGTAGCCGGCCCTACCAACCGATAGCCAGTTTGCATTCTGAGGGCTGCAAGTCGCCGGCTGCAGCCAACTTTGCCGATGTCTGCTTCGGGCACAAAGCCGCCGCGTGACGAGCCAAAAATGACCCCTGCGAAGAGTCGACCGCTTCGACCAGTTCCACGGCAGCACCCTTTTCAAGCTTTGTGCGTAGCGCTTTACTACACTAGCCCAGATGAGCACCCCGCCTCAACCGTATCGTGTGCAAGATCTCCTGGCTTCCTATTTCTGGAGTGGCGATGCCATCCGCAGTCGAAGCGTGAGCGATGTCGTGCTATCCGGCTCAGTCGATATGCCTGCGGCCCCTGCAAGGCTGACGGCAGATTGGAAAAGAGAGGCATCGTTGCGCTCGATCCTAAAGCCCGGAGACGTCGAGGCCTTGCCTTTGGCGCGAGCGCGTGCCCGCTGGCCAGACTACAGCCGTTGCGTCCAGGCTGTGTCCGACTGGACGCGCAAGCTCGGTCTGCATGAGGCGCTTGCCTCCTGTGACGTAGCCCTGATGGCCTGCCGCGGCGCGAAGTACCACCATGACGCCTCGCAATATGGCGGTGCGGCCTTTTGCAATCTTTTCCTGAGCGAGGACAGGGGTACGGACTTGCATTTTTCCTCTACAGGTCACCGAATCCCCCTGATCCGGGGCACTGTTGTGATTTTCGATACTGGCCAGCCTCACGCCGTAATTAGGCGACGCAGCGCCAGCTTTAATGTGGCCGACTTCCCCCCCGACCAGGATTGCACCCAAGTATTCCTGACCTGGGAGCTTCCCATCGAAAATGCCAATGTCGGGCACGCACTTCGGATCGCCTTCGACATCGATCCTTCATCCTCGTTGCAACTTGATGAACAGCAACTCTGGCTGAACGGCGCGCTGGCAAGTGTGTGCGAAGATTCTGGTCGGTGGTGCCGGGCTGACTAGCTATAGTTTCTCACCGTCGTGCGGCTTGCGATGGTGGTCGGGTCCCCTTCAGTACGGTACGAAGCGCTAGTCTCCACCAGCCATGAGAGCGTGGCCGCCACCAATGAACCGAAATCTCGTTCTTAAGCCACCGCTTACGGACCACGGCCGCATGACCTTCGAATGTCTGCTTTCGACCTTGGATTCAACCGATCGATGCAACACATTAAATACTGCGTGAGCAGTAGGAGTGTTGCAGATGAAGTACAGAACAAGGATTTACTATTCAGAGAGCCAGAAGGCTCTGATGTGGGAACGCTGGAAGAAGGGCGAATCCCTTCAACAGATTGCCCAGTTCTTTGATCGAAACCACTCATCTGTCAGTCGCATCCTGGCTGAGACTGGTGGCATACGCCCGGCACAACGCTGTCGTTCCCAATTTGCTTTGAGCTTGGCCGAACGGGAAGAGATATCACGCGCATTGGTGGCGGGACAGTCGATCCGGTCAATTGCTTCCCAACTTGGGCGAGCTCCGTCAACCGTCAGCCGTGAGATCAAGCGCAACGGTGGCCAAGGCAGCTACCGTGCGACCCAGGCCGACCAGGCTGCATGGGATAGAGCACATCGTCCCAAACGCTGCAAGCTGGCTCAGAACCGAATCTTGGCGCGCGTCGTGGCAGGCAAGCTCCAACGTCAGTGGGCTCCCCAGCAAATTGCAGGATGGCTCAAGCATACTTACCCGTGCGACGAGGACTACCACGTGTCACACGAAACCATCTACCGCAGTCTGTTCATTCAAGCCTGAGGCGCATTGAAGAAGGAACTACTGCAACATTTGAGACGCACCAGGGCCATGCGCCGTTCGCGCCACCACACCCAGAAGACAGACAACCACGGCAAGATCATCAACGCCGTGTCCATCAGCGAGCGTCCAGCCTCGGTGGAGGATCGGGCCGTACCAGGCCACTGGGAAGGCGACTTGCTGTTTGGTAACCTTAACACCCAGATTGCGACACTGGTTGAGCGGCAGACGCGTTACGTGATGCTGGTGAAGGTTGCAAGTAAAGATACCCAGACGGTCATCAATGCACTTATCAAAAACGCTCGCAAGTTGCCCCAGGAACTCTACAAGTCGTTGACTTGGGATCGGGGCAAAGAAATGGCTGACCACAAGCGTTTCACATTGGCCACCGACATCAGCGTTTACTTCTGTGATCCCCAGAGTCCTTGGCAGCGTGGGAGCAATGAAAATACGAATGGACTATTGCGGCAGTATTTCCCCAAGGGAATCGATATCTCGAATTACTCACAGGCACAGTTAAATGCAATTGCGAGAAAACTGAACGAACGCCCAAGGAAAACTCTAAACTACGAAACGCCCGCTGAACGATTCAGCCAACTTGTTGCATCGACCGGTTGAATCCAAGACCGGTTGAATCCACCCTGCATTGCGGGAACTCAAGCAAGAAGCATTGACTGGCCGGTTTGGCTTAGATCAAGTCCTTCGCGACACCACAACATCTCTTCACTCTTTCCACTTCTGCGCCAATCAGCCAGCATGGAGGGCCTGGGGCAAATGCTTCGACTGTATTGCTCCATACCCCAAACACTCGCCGTAAGTCACAATGACTGTCATGACGCCGAACCCCACTCCCGCGTTCCTGCCCCTGAGCGGTCTCTATGAGCCCTCTGCCATCCAGCAGCTCCCGGACGGGCGTTTTCTGGTGGTTGAGGACGAAAAGGGACATTCCTTCAGTTTGGTCACCATCAACGCCGACGGAGATGTCAGCAGCAAGTCGCTGGCCCCTGGCTGGTTTCATGGCGGTGACCCGATCTGGAAGCTGGACGATCTGGAGGGGCTGGCGCTTGACAGTCAGGGCTACCTTTACGCCGTGACATCGCATTCACGCGATGACGACGGCGATGAACAGAAGGGGCGTGAAAAACTGGCCCGTTTCCGAATCGAAAAAGACCGGATAGTCGAGCCCGTAGTGACTGGCGGGCTGAAGCGCGCGCTGGTCGAGGCGCATCCCCTCTTGGCAGCCGCTGCGCAAGTCAAGAACGTCAAGGCGGGCGCTGGGCTCAACATCGAGGCGCTGGAGATCACGCCAGACCAGCAGCGCCTGCTGATTGGGTTTCGCAGTCCCTTGCAGGGCAGTCATGCCATCGTCGCCAGCGTTGAAAATCCTTCCGCGATTTTTGAAGCTGACGCAGCACCGCAGGTGTCAGGCACGCTGCAGGCGCTGGACCTGGGCGGGCACGGGATTCGCGGCATGTCCTATATGGCTTCGCTCAATGGCTACCTGGTCATCAGCGGCCCCGCCTCGCGCGAGAACGATGAATTTGAGCTCTGGTTCTGGAGCGGGCAGCCCACCGCGCCGGCGCGCCGCGTCACGGCTCCAGGCTTGCAGGGTTTCGAGCGCGCGGAAGGGGTGAGCCCGGCCGTCATCGATGGCGTGCCGCGCATCGTCATCGTCAGCGATGACGGCAGCCGCAAAGTAGGGCGCTTCGCCCGCTTTGTGCTGCTCGACCCTGGGCAACTGCAGATCGCGCCTTGATCTGGTACTGGGGTTACCGTATCCAGACAAGCATATGCTATAAAAATAGCAGCTGATCGCAACCGTGTTTATTGGGCTATAACACTGAATTTTTGATTGAAACACCAGTCCCGCATGTGCGCGCATGGAGACATTGACCGAGGTGATATTCCTGAGCCCAAATCGCTGACGAAGGCGGAATGGCGAAATCTCGCATCACACTTAAAAACGGGATTGAGCGTCCTGTAATCGTCATGGATGTTTACCTTGACTGACAACGGCAATGTCCAGCGCCCTGCGGTTCACATGCCAGGGCGCATCCCAAATCGGGGCAAGAGGCGGGAAATCAACGGTCTGTCAGGCCTTCGGATAGGCGGGCATGTCAAATCCTGCCTTGCCGGGGGCTTTGAAAAAATCCGTTGCGGCGCTGTCGTTCAATGCCCACAGCGGCGGGCGAATCGCGCCCCACCGGATAGTTTGAAGGCCCGGCGACGACCCGCTTCATGGCGGGGCTCATGGGCGGTCGCCTCGAAGATTTGTCGAACAACGTCGGCCTTGGCCTGAAGCTCTTCGCCCGTCGCGGTACTCCAGTTCTTCTTATAGACAGCGCGGATGCCCGCCGGGTTCATGTTCACGGTGGCACTGGTACAGCCTGCGGCGCCGAGCGGCAAGGCCTTGGACGGCGTTGACTCACTGGCCGGGAATACGTCAAAGCTCAGACGGGAACCGTCCAGGGCTCATGCGAACTGGTACAGCCTTGCCGGGGTGTCCACCAGAATGCGATGGCGGGCCGCCTCGTCGGGTACGACTTCGGACAGCAAATCGATCAAATTGGCGTCGTCCGGATAGCCTTTGTCTTTTTCGGTGGGGTGCGGCCAGTCGCTTCCCCAGACCACACGCTCGGGCGCTTCCTGGGCGTAGAGGGTCGCCACTTGCACGCTGTCTGAATAGGACGGGTGGCCGACGTTGGACTCGTTGTAGAACCCGGAAAGTTTGACATAGGCCTTGCCCTGCTGAAGCAGTTCACGAACCATGGCGAAGGTGGGATGGTTGACAGCGCCTGGTTGCGGAACACGGCCCAGGTGGTCGAACACCACGGGAACGGGCAGATCGCTCCAGACTGATTTGGCATCGAGTAGCGCTGCTGCCGGTGCATTGAGCTGTATATGCCAGCCCATGGGCGCAATGCGTCGTGCCAGCGGGCGCACCATGTCGAGCGCGGTGGTACCGGGAGGCGCGAGGTTGAACCGAATGCCGCGCACGCCAGCGTCGTGCAGTTGCTTGAGCTCGCCGTCGGTCACGCCGGTGTTGACGACAGCAACACCCCGCGCATTCTTCAGCCCGAATGCGGCGAGCGATTCGACCAGCAGGCGGTTGTCTACGCCATAGGTGGAGGGTTGCACGATCACGTTGCGGGTGGTGCCAATGCGCGCTTGCAGCGCGCGGTAATCGGCGATCAAGGCGTCGGCAGGCCTGAGGGTGGCGTTCTCCGCTGCAGGGTAGCGCGCATCGTAAATATGGTGATGGCAGTCGATGGCGCCGGGGGGCACCCTGATGCCGGGAGCGTTCGAACCCGATGAGAATTTCATTTGTTGCCTTCGGATCGGTGGATGAGACCCACTCAAAGTGTCAATACATGGTGTGGTCGTCATGGCAAAAAAAGAGGGGCGGATTCGGCCGCGCTAAATGCGGGATTCGAAGCTGTAGATTTCCTCCACCAGGCGCAGCGTCTGGAGATTGTCTTGTGGGCTGGTCTCGAACGGTTTGCCATCACCCAGCGCATCGATGAAGTGACCGATGGTTGCGGCGTAGGATTCGGTGTAGCAGGCCGGCAGGTCGTAGTTGAGCTGTTCCGGCTGATCTCCCTGGCAGCGCAGCGAATCACCAGATAGCCGAATGCAGCCGCGCTCACCGACCAGCAACAATTCATCAGGTTTGGCCTCGGGTTCACCCCACACCCGCAGGTTGGCCAGAAGGCTCACCGCCGCACCGCTGGTGCTCTCGAAAACGAGCGACGCGCGGTCTTCTCCCGCCATGGCGCTGCAGCCCTTGCCCAGGCGGGCATGCACCAGGCGCAAATCACCCAGCAGGAAACGCAGTGTGTCGATGTGGTGAATCAGGATCTCCATGACCAGCGCGCGTTGGAGCGTTGCCACGAACGGCTGGCGGTCGAGGGCGGCATACCTGCCTTGTCCATCTGGAATGAGACCCGAGGTCAAAAGGCTCATTTGCGCCTGTACCACCTGACCGATGCGCTGCTCGTGCAACCAGCGGGAGATCTGGCGGTAATAGGGTCTGAAGCGCCAGTTCTCATGCACCATCAGGCGCGTGTGGTCCCGGGTTTCGGCGACCAGTGTGCAAGCTTCTTCATAGGTCGGAGCCAGTGGCTTCTGGCACAGCACGGGCAGGCCGTGCCGCGCGGCCAGGCGCACCAGGTCCGCGTGGGTTTCGCGTGGCGCCGCCACATCCACGGCATCGAGGTCGCCCCGGTCGAGCATCTGTTCGGCGTTGGCGAAGACCTGGTCGATGCCAAAGGCGCTGGCTCGCGCTTGTGCCTGCGCCGTATGGGGGTCGGTGATGGACACCACCCGGGCGCGCGATGCGTGTTGCCGCCAGCCTGCCAGGTGATGCTGGGTGACCCAGCCTGCGCCGATGAGGCCGATCCGCAGCGGCTGGGCCTGGTGTGTCTGTGGTGTCTGTGTTGTGCCCATGCTCAATGATCCGTTGCCACAATGGCTTTCTCGCTGACCGCGTCAAACAGATAGATGGCCTCCGAAGCGCAGCTGAGGCCTACCGTGTCACCGATCCGGACTGATGTTTCGCGGTGCAGCCGCGCCGTGACCTCGCCCGCCTGGCGCTCCAGTTCGACGATCACAAGCGTTTCTGCGCCCAGGGGTTCCACTCCGGACACCGTGCCCCGCAGTGATGCCTGCTCGCTGCCTGGCGTCGTGGTCAGCGACAGCTCTTCAGGCCGCACCCCCAGCAATACCTCGTCAGCAGCGCTGAATGAGACGCCTTTCCAGCGCTCCAGGGGCAGTGCGCACCCGCCCACCATCGCGTGGCGCAGGCCATTGTGTTCAAGCAATTGGGCCCGTACGATGTTCATCGGTGGGTTGCCCAGGAAGCGTGCAACGAAGGCGTCGGCCGGTGCCCGGTACACGTCCAGGGGCCGACCGATCTGCGCCACGCGTCCTCTGTTCATGACGCAGATGCGCTGGCCCATGGTCATCGCCTCGACCTGGTCGTGCGTCACGTAAATCATGGTTGCGTTCAGGCGCTGGTGCAAACGTACCAGTTCGTTGCGGGTGTTGACGCGCAAGGCCGCGTCCAGGTTGGATAGCGGTTCGTCAAACAGGAAAACCTTGGGCTCACGCACGATGGCGCGGCCCAGCGCCACGCGCTGGCGCTGGCCGCCTGACAGCGCAAAAGGCTTGCGCTCCAGCAACTCGTCCAGGCCGAGAATGCCGCAGGCTTTCTTGACCCTCGCGGCGATTTCGTTCTTGTCGACCTTGCGGCGTTTCAGGCCAAAACCCAGGTTTTCAGCCACGGTCATGTGGGGGTAGAGCGCGTAAGACTGGAACACCATGGCGATATCGCGATCTTTGGCCGCGACCTCGTTGACTTCGCGGCCATCGATATCCAGCTGGCCTTTGGTGATCGATTCGAGACCGGCAATCATGCGCAAGGTGGTCGATTTGCCGCAGCCCGAGGGGCCGAGCAAGACCATGAATTCGCCGTCGTTCACAGTGAATGAGACGTCATTGACGGATGGAACGGGGGTGCCGCGGTAGCTTTTGCAGATATTTTTGAGAGTGACGGTAGCCAATTGTGTTTCTCCGTTGTGTGGGCAAGTGAACGATGAGCGGGCTTATTTCACGGCGCCAGCCGTCATCCCCTGAATGAGCTTTTCCGAGAAGAAGGCGTAGACGATCACGACCGGGATGATGGCGATCATCATTCCGGTGGCAATCATTCCGATGTCCTGGAAGTAGTCGCCCATGAAAGCGCGGATGCCGATGGGCAGTGTGCGCAGGCCCGGTTCGCTGACCAGCACCACCGCAAACAGGAATTCGTTCCATAGTTGAATGAAATTCAGGATGATGGTGGTGGCGATGGCGGGCATGCCCACCGGCAGAACGATTTTCCAAAAGATCTCGAAGTCTGAATAACCATCAATCTTGGCCGCGTCAAACAGGTCCTGCGGGATGCGGGCGAAGAAGCCTTCCAGCAGGTACACGGTCAACGGAAGCTGCAAACCGACATACACCAGGGTAAGACCCAGACGCGTGTTGTACAGGTCAAATTCCACCAGCACCTGGAACAGGGAGATCAGGATGATCTGTGGTGGAAAGACGATGGAACTGAACAGGGTGAAGTACACGAGCCGGTTGCCACGAAAGTTGTAGCGCGCCAGGCAGTGGGCAGCAGCTGCACCGAACAGGGTCACGATGGCCACGGCCGCGCCCACCACCAGCGTGCTGTTCCAGAAATACTGCGCAAAGTTGGAGTCAACCCAGGCGACACGGAATTTTTCCCAGTGCAGCGTTTGCGGCCAGGCGAAGTGCGCGGCGCTGATCTCGGACGTGGTGCGCAGCGACATCGAGCCAAGCCAGACGAAGGGCATCGCCGAGTACAGGGTGTACAGGACGATGACAGCCATCAGCCCGCCCTGTCGCAGCAGGCGCGAAGCCGAGTCGCCAAAGGAGTTGGATGCACGCATTTTTAGTATTCCAGACGTTCGCGGCGGCGAAACAGCACGTTGAAGAACACAACGAAGCCCACCACCACAAAGAACCACACCACGGCGATGGCCGACGGATAGCCGAGGTCGAAGGTGTTCCAGTTGAAGGCGCGCTTGTAGACATAGGTGGATACCGTCTCGGTAGACCACACGGGCCCACCTTCGGTCATGATCCAGACCAGGTCAAACACCTTCATCTTGCCAATGAAGGCCAGGATGTAGAGGTTGAGCAGGGTGGGCCACAGCATGGGCACGATGACATGCACCAGCTTGTCCCACCAGCCGCAGTTGTCGAGTTCAGCGGCTTCGAGCACCTCGGAGGGCAGTGAATGAAGGGCGGCGAGGCAGACCACCATGTTGAAGCCCGCCCATTTCCAGGCATGTGTCACCATGAGCGAAGCCAGCGCGAACCGGGGGTCGCCGATCCAGGCCTGCGCCCAATGCCCCAAGCCGACGTTGCGCAGGGCGACGTTGACCACGCCCCAGTCGTAGTTGTAGATCCAGACCCACATGATGCCGACCACCACATAGGACAGCAGCACCGGCGTGAACCAGGCCACCCGCAGAAAACGGGCGAACGGCACACCCGCATACAGGCAGAGTGCCAGCAACAAACCGGTGATGACATCGAGAAACGGTGCCACGGTAGACCAGATGGCGGTGTTGCGCACCGCCGCCAGAAAGGTGGCGTCACGGAACACTTCGGCGAAGTGGGCCAGGCCCACGAAATCCGACGAGGCGATGTCGTTGATGATGAAAAAGCTGTTGTAAAACGTCCGCACCACGGGATAGGCCGTCAGCGCCGCATACACCAGAAGCGCCGGCGCGAGAAACAGCATCAAGGTCGGCCATGAGGTGCGCCGCGAGTCAGCCTCGGGCGGCGCCAGCAACGCGCCGAGTTTCGGGCGCCAACCTGGTTTTGGGGCGGGCAGGGCGTTCGAAATGGAATTGGACATGAACGGCGTCTCGGAAAAACTTCAAGAAGCCGCTTTGCAAGCTGCGTCCATCTGGCCAGCCGCGTCCTTGACGCTGATCAGACCGGCGGGAAAGGCGCGATTGAGTACCTGCGAAAAGGTGTCCCCGCACTTGCCGCTCATGTAGTGCAGTGGTGTGCCGATGAAGAATTTTGCGCCGATGCTGCGGTCTTGCAGGTCCTTGAAGTACTGCGCGTGAATGCTCTGTATACGCGAAGGGTCCGTGCGCACGCCTGTCTGCAGCAGCACTTCCTCCATCCACTTGTTGCCATTTTCCACGGTGGCGATCGAGTTGAGGAGCTTGCCCGCGCACTCTTTATTCTTGCTGCGCGAGTACATCACGTAGCTGCCACCGACGGCGAGTGTCTTGCACTCCGGGCATTTCGCATCGTTGACTGCCGGATACTTCATCAGGCCGAGCGGGAACCCTTGTGGCTGCCCCCCTTTTTCCGCTGAAATGAAAGCGCGGCCTGTGTACCAGCTGGCGATCGGGAACATCATGGCGCCCGGATTGGTGTGAAAGTAGTAGTGCGATTCGCCGAGCTTCAGCGTGGAGAAGCTCTTCGGATAGGCGCCGGCATCCACCAGTTCCTTGATCCAGTTCATGGTTTCGATGACACGCGGGTCAGTGAACGACAGCTTCCCCGTCAGCAACGCGCGATAGTCGTCAAGCCCCAGTTTGCGCAGGAGCATCTCCTGAAGCAGGTAGGCGCCAGGGTAGGGGCGGTCCCCCACGCCTGAGGCCACCGGTGTGATGCCCGCGGCGGCGGACTTCTTCACCAGGTCCGTGAATTGCGCCTGCGACATCTGCATGCCAGGCGGTGGCGTCACGCCGATTTTCTTCATCAGGTCCTTGTTGTAGTACAGCTCCACCGTGTAGGCCTCCACCGGCAGTCCGTAGACCTTGCCGTTATGGCTCCAGGACTGGCGCGCCCAGTCTTCCAGATTGTTGAGGTTGATGTAGCTGTCCAGTGGCTCCAGGTAGCCGCTCTTCGCGAACGCAATTTCATCGGGCTCAAGCCAGAAGATGTCGGGTGCCTGCCCCGTTCGCACCGAGGTCTTGACCGACGCATAGAGGTCGGACTTCTGGACGAATTGAAGGTTGACTTTGCATTGCGGTGTGGCGGCCTCGAACTTTTTCACGCGCTCTTCGACAAAGCCGCGCTTGGACTGCTCGTCGGGCCAATGACTCCACATGGTGACGGTTTGCTGCGAGGGCTGGGCCAGCACTGGGCCAGCCAGGACGGCGCAAGCCAGCGCGCCTGCCAGAGCAGGCGCGAAGCGCTGGACGAAAACTGCGGAAGGAAAGAATCTGGGCAAAGGCATGGTTGTCTCCTGGCTGGGAAAGTTGTCTTATGTAAATGCTGGCTCGGCACTACACCGGGCGTTGGTGCCGCGTGGTGGTGTTTTCTCTGCTGTTTTTTCTCTGGTGTTTTGCAAGTTGTCTCCTCATTGTTGGCGGGTGGTTTCGTTTGGTTGTGGAGCGCCGATCGCCGATTGCCGAACGCCTAGCGACCCGGATAACCCGGCATGGTGAATCGCGCGTCACGCAAGGCCGCCAGCACGCTGTGGGTGGTGCTGTCGTCCAGCCCAACCAGGGGTGGACGCACCACTTGCCAGCCGGGGTCAGACGAGAATTCGGCGACTACCCGCTTCATGGCCGGGATCATCGGGACCGCCTGGAAGATCTTGCGGATCACGTCCGCATTGGCCTGCAAGGTTTCACCCTGTGCGCTGTTGCAGCCTTGGTACAGGGCATGGATTCCGCCAGGGTTCATGTTGACGGTGGCACTGATGCAGCCGGCGGCACCGAGCGGCAGCGCCTTGGAGAGCGTCGACTCACTGGCAGGGAAGACGTCAAAACCGTCTTTGGCGAAGTTGTCGATCATGGCCTTGGTGTTGGGCCAGTCGCCCGATGAGTCCTTGGCGCCAACGACCGTGTCGGGATAACGCTTGCGCAGCGTTTCGATCAGGTTCAGTGTGATCGGCACCTGCGTGAATTGGGGGATGTGGTAGAGATAGACCTTCAGGCGATCGCTGCCAACTTGCTCAATCACCTCGGAGTAATAGGCATACAAGCCTTCGTCGGACACGCCCTTGAAGTAGAACGGCGGCAACATCAAGGCGCCCGAGGCGCCGTTTTCAACCGCATGTTTGGTCAGGATGACCGAATCAGTCAACGAGCAGCCACCCGTGCCCGGCATCATGCGGGCCGCAGGAACACCGGCGCTCAAGAGCGCATCCGTCATTGACAGGCGCTCGCTCACCGACAGTGAAGCGGCTTCGGAATTGGTGCCAAAAATGGCCAGACCGACCTGGTTGTCGATCAGCCAGCGGCAGTGGGCAATGAAGCGGCTGACATCAGGCTCCAGGCGCTGGTTGAAGGGGGTCAGGACAGGGGCGAGAACGCCGCGGATTCTGGTGGTCATGGTGTGCAGTTGCCTCAAATGGAATGACGGGAGGAAGGGGGCGGTTCAAGCAATTCAAGCGGTTAAAGCGGTTCAAGGGCGCCTTGGGCCCACGACGAAGTTGAAATCGGCAACCCCCTGGATGCCGCCACACACCTGCATCTCCGGGCCGCCTTCTTGCGTACCCAGAGTTTCCTTGCACACACTGTCAAATAAAACAGGCTTTTCATGTGTTCATACGATAAAATTTTTAACTTTCCGAGCAGCGTTTCCCCAAGGTGAAATCATGGATGTCCGCTACCTGCAAAGCTTCGTCACCGTCGTGGAAGTCGGCTCGCTGGCGGAAGCCGCCAGAAGACTGGACTTGACGCCCGCCGCCATTGCGGCGCGTGTTCATGCACTGGAGGAGGAACTGGGTGTGGCGCTCATCAAGCGCGCCGGGCGATCCGTCAAGCCGACCGAGGCGGGCGTGAAAATCCTGGAGCCTTCCCGCTCCGTGCTGCGTGACATACGCGATCTGCGCGTGGTGGCAGGCGACGGGATTGCGTTGGGCGAATTGCGGCTGGGCGTGTTCGCGTCGGCCATGACCAGCGTGCTTCCGCCGGTGCTCAAGCGACTCTATGCCAGGTACCCGGACCTCAATGTCTTCGTGGCCACGGGGTCCTCGGTGGAGTTGTGCCGGCAGGTCAGCACCGGTGCCATTGATGCCGCGATTGTTGTGGAGCCTCAATTTGCCGTGGCCAAAAGTTGCGCATGGCGCTCGCTTGTGGCGGAACCCCTGGTGGTCGTGGCGCCCGCTGAACTGGCTGGTCGTGAGGCCCACGAACTGTTGCGATCAGAGCCATTCATCCGCTATGACCGGTCGGTCCTCGGAGGGCAACTGGCCGATCGGTATTTGCGCGACCAAAGTATCCGGCCCAGGCAGCGTCTTGAGATTGACGGCCTCATGGCGATTGCCGCCCTGGTGGCGCAAGGCCTGGGTGTGGCCCTGTTGCCGGATTGGACACCGCTGTGGCAATCGGGTCTGGCCATCGCCCGCATTCCCTTGCCGGAGCGCCCACCGGTCCGGCACGTCGGGCTGATCTGGGGCGAGCATGGTCCACGCGCATCATTGGCTCGCGCATTTCTGGCCGAGGCTGAAGCGGTGTTTGCGAAGCCGGTCCCGCAGCAGGCCCCCAAGCAGACCATCAAACAGATCATCAAGCCGGCAGCAAGCAGCCGCCGGAAGAAACGAATCGCTGACGCGGGCTAGCCGATGCGGGGCGTGGGCGACAGCGCTGGCTGCCCGTTCAGGACGGCATGGAGGTTGTCCAGCGTCAGGCGCAACATGGCCGTCCGTGCTTCCCGGGTGGCCGATCCGGCGTGGGGCGACAAAAGCACATTGGGAAGCAACGTCAGCGCAGAATCGCGCAGCGGTTCGTCCTCGAACACATCCAGTGCCGCAGCGCGAATGCCACCCGTTGTCAACGCATGAACCAATGCCTGTTCGTCGACGACGCTGCCGCGCGCGATGTTGACGAGGTAGCCAGCCGGTCCAAGGGCTTGCAGAACTTCCGCATTGACCAGATGCCGGGTCTCGCTTCCCCCCTTGCAGCAGACGATGAGAATGTTGCATTCGCCGGCCAATGCCAGCACGCTCTGGACATGGCGATACGGAACGTCGATTTTTGGGGACCCGGAATAAGCCAGTGCCGCACCGAATGGCTGCAACCTTGCCGCGATGCCCCGGCCAATGCGACCCAGGCCGACGATGCCAACGGCCTTTC
Source organism: Polaromonas sp. P4_F9 (assembly GCF_056401235.1). NCBI lineage: Bacteria > Pseudomonadati > Pseudomonadota > Betaproteobacteria > Burkholderiales > Comamonadaceae > Polaromonas > Polaromonas sp. P4_F9. The sequence goes on from NZ_JBFUJT010000007.1 coordinate 187,977, forward strand.
CGGCCAGGCTGGTGGTGAGTGCGTAAGCGCCATCTGACCATCGCCCATCACGCACAAAGCGGTCTGAAGCGGGGATTTCACGTAGCAGGCTCAGGAGCAAACCCACGCCCAATTCGCAGACCGCGTCATCCAGCACGCCCGGCGTGTGGGTGACGGCGATCCCTCTTGCCTGGGCATACGCCACGGGGATGCCGTCGTAGCCTACCCCGCAGGTTGAGATGACCTGCAGGGCCGGGAGCAACTCCAGCAGCGCCAGGGGCACCTGGTAGTTGCTCCGGGTGATCAGTCCGCGGATGGACTGGCGCAGCCCATCGTTTCGCGCAATGTCCTCAGGCCCATGGCATCGGAATTCCCGGTCAATGGCCTGCTGAAGCTCTCCGGCAAAGGTCCCGATTTTGACGATAGCCTGCATGTCAGGAGCTAGGGCTTCGCTGAACAAGTACCGCCAAAGCGCCCGCTCGGGTTGATGACGGTTCGATTTGGATCAAATAGATTGCTGAACTGCCTGTTTCGCGGGCCTCCTGGCCCGTTTTCCGCTCTCATGGGCCCACCTGTGCCATCAGCCGTTGTCGGCTGAGGTAGATGTTGGCCAGCGCCAATGCCGTAAAGGCGCGTGTAGCGTTCTTGGCCAGCCCGCGGTAGCGCACCTTGCCAAATCCCCACAGC